>NZ_JBFAWY010000009.1:0-37104 GCF_040680575.1 Streptomyces sp. NPDC052020 | reverse complement strand
GCCGGGCATCGGACCCGGATGGGCAGGCGTCTCGGACGCCGTCCGCGCGGGAGCGCCCGTGCCGCGCATCGAGCCCAGTTGGACGGTCGTCTCCGACGACGCTGGGGCAGGCGCCTCGGGCGGCATCCGCGTGGCGGCGCCCGGGTCACGCGCCGGGTCCCGCGGGGTGGTCGTCCGGCTGGCCGTCCGGGCGGCGGGTGTCCCGGCGGGGGCGCCCGTGTGTGGCGCCGGTGGCTGGGGCCGGATGTCCTGGTGTGCGGAGGCGGCGGCCGGGGCCGGTGTGCCGGGAGTCGGGTCCGGCGTGCGGCGGCCGACCGAGGGCGGTGCGTCGGGGAAGCGGGCGGACGCCGAGGGCGGGGGCGGGGCCGCGGGGCCGGTGCTCCCCGCGGCGGGCGGAAAGGCGGGAACCCGGGGGCCGCCGGCGTCGGAGGGGCCCGCTGCCGGCCGGTCCGCCCCGGAGGGCTCCGGCCCGGCCGCCGGCGGCGGGGTCGTGGGGCGCGGGGGGCGCGGGGGACGCCGGGGAAAAGAGGCACGTCGCGCTTCCGTGCTCATGCACCCCCCGTTTCCTCGTGCCCGGGCCGCTGCCTCTTCCTCGTGCGCGGGCGCGGATCATCCTGCCCTGCCCGGGCGGACACTGCTCTCCCGGGCACGCATACCCGCACGACCGGACCGCCATCCCGGCACGGACCTCGGCAGGAGTCGTTCCGCCGTGCGTGCGCGTCACTTTACGGCGTGCCGCCCTCCGGACGGGAACCCAGTCCGGGCGACCGCGGCTTTGGCCCGGAACGTCCCCCTACCCTGCGGTAATCCGGTCTGGCAGGCTGCGTCCATGACCGCGCGCCCCACCGACCGGGCCCGTTACGACCGGGCCACCGCCCATCTCGACGCGCCGCTGGCCATCGTCGACCTGGAGGCGTTCGACGCCAACGCCGGTGATCTGGTCCGCCGGGCCGGCGGCAAGCCGATCCGGGTCGCCAGCAAGTCCGTGCGCTGCCGGGCGCTGCTCCAACGCGTGCTGGCGCGCGACGGGTTCGCGGGCGTCATGTCCTTCACACTGGCCGAATCCCTGTGGCTGGCGCGCTGCGGTGTCGACGACGTGCTGCTCGCCTATCCGTCGGCGGACCGGGCCGGGTTCGCCGAGCTGACCGCCGATCCGAAGCTCGCCGCGGCCGTGACGGTGCTCGTCGACGATCCGGCGCAGCTGCGGCTGATCGACGAGACCCGCGACGGCGGCCGTGAAGTGGTGCGGGTGTGCCTGGAGTTGGACACCTCGCTGCGGCTGCTGGGCGGGCGGCTGCGCGTCGGGGCCCGCCGTTCTCCGCTGCACTCCCCGGCGCACCTCGCCGACCTGGCCCGCGTGGTGGCCCGGCGGCCGGGGTTCCGTGTCGTGGGGATCATGGCGTACGAGGGGCATGTCGCCGGGGTCGGGGACGCGGTGGCGGGGCGGCCGCTGCGGTCGCGCGCGGTCCGGCTGATGCAGGCCGCCGCGCGCCGGGAGCTCGCCGAGCGGCGGGCCGAGGCGGTGCGCGCGGTGCGGGCGGTGGTGCCGGACCTGGAGTTCGTCAACGGCGGCGGCACGGGCAGCGTGCAGCACACCGCGGCGGAGGCCGCGGTCACGGAGGTCGCCGCCGGGTCGGGGCTGTACCTGCCGCGCCTGTTCGACGACTACACGTCGTTCAGCGGCCGTCCGGCGGCCCTGTTCGCCCAGCCCGTGGTGCGGCGCCCGGGCGTCGGGGTGGTGACGGTGCTGGGCGGGGGCTATCCGGCCTCCGGGGCCGCGGGGACGGACCGGCTTCCGGAGCCGTACCTTCCGCAGGGCCTTCGGTACGACCCCCGGGAGGGCGCCGGCGAGGTGCAGACGCCGCTGCTGGGTTTCCCCGCCGACGACCTCCTCATCGGCGACAAGGTGTGGTTCCGGCACGCCAAGGCCGGTGAGCTCTGCGAGCGGTTCGACGCGCTGCACCTGGTGGAGGGCGACCGGGTGACGGCGACCGTGCCGACGTACCGCGGCGAGGGCCGCACGTTCCTGTGAGCGCCCGGCGGTCCCGCTACAGCGGGGTGACGTAGGCGCCGGAGATCCCCCCGTCCACCAGGAAGTCGGTGGCGTTGACGAAGGAGGAGTCGTCGCTGGCCAGGAAGGCGACGGCGGCGGCGATCTCCTCGGCCTCGGCGAACCGGCCGACGGGGATGTGGACGAGGCGGCGCGCGGCGCGCTCGGGGTCCTTGGCGAACAGCTCCCGGAGCAGGGGGGTGTTGACCGGGCCGGGGCACAGGGCGTTGACGCGGATGCCCTCGCGGGCGAACTGCACGCCCAGCTCCCGGGAGAGGGCGAGGACGCCGCCCTTGGACGCGGTGTAGGAGATCTGGGAGGTCGCCGCGCCCATGCGGGCGACGAAGGACGCGGTGTTGATGATGGAGCCCTTGCCCTGGCGCCGCATGTACGGCAGGGCGGCCTTGCAGCACAGGTAGACGGAGGTGAGGTTGACCTCCTGGACGCGCCTCCACGCCTCCAGGCCGGTCTCCAGGATGGAGTCGTCGTCGGGCGGGGAGATGCCGGCGTTGTTGAAGGCGACGTCGACGCTGCCGTAGGTGTCGTACGCCGTCTTGAACAGGGCCTCGACCTGCTCCGGGTCGGTGACGTCGACCTTGGCGAAGAGGCCGCCGGTCTCCTCGGCCGCCGCCTTCCCCCGTTCCTCGTCGATGTCGCCGCACACCACGTGGGCGCCCTCGGCGGCGAGGCGGCGGGCGGCGGCGAGGCCGATGCCGCTGCCGGCTCCGGTGACGACGGCGGTGCGGCCGACGAGGCGCCGGCAGACGGTCTGTTCGGTCGGTGCGCTCACTGTGCGGGGCCCTCCGTGCTGATGAAGACGTTCTTGGTCTCGGTGAAGGCGGCCAGCGCGTCCGGGCCGAGCTCGCGGCCGAGGCCGGACTGCTTGAAGCCGCCGAAGGGGGTCCAGTAGCGGACGCTGGAGTGGGAGTTGACGGACAGGTTCCCGGCGCGGACGGCCTGGGCGACGCGCAGGGCGCGGCCCACGTCCCGGGTCCAGACCGACCCGGACAGGCCGTAGTCGGTGGCGTTGGCGAGGCGGACGGCGTCGGCCTCGTCGTCGAAGGGGAGGACGACGGCGACGGGCCCGAAGACCTCCTCGACGGCCACCCGCGCGCGGGGGTCGACGCCGGTGAGGACGGTGGGCGGGTACCAGAAGCCGGGGCCCTCGGGGGCCTTGCCGCGGATGCCGGCGGCGTCCCCGGGGACGAAGGCGCGGACCCGTTCGAGCTGGCGCCGGGAGATCAGCGGGCCCATCTGGGTGCGCTCGTCGGCCGGGTCGCCGACGACGACGGACTCGACGGCGGGGGCGAGCAGGTCCAGGAAGCGGTCGTGGACGGCGCGCTGGACGAGGATGCGGGTGCGGGCGCAGCAGTCCTGGCCGGCGTTGTCGAGGAAGGACAGGGGGGCGGCGGCCGCGGCGGCCTCCAGGTCGGCGTCGGCGAAGACGATGTTGGGGCTCTTGCCGCCCAGTTCGAGGGTGACGCGCTTGAGGTGGGCGGCGCCCTTGGCCAGCACCTGTCTGCCCACGGCCGTCGACCCGGTGAAGACGATCTTCGCCACGCCGGGGTGCTCGACCAGTGCGTTGCCCGCGACGGGGCCGTGGCCGGGCAGCACCTGGAAGAGGTGTTCCGGAAGGCCCGCCTCCAGGGCGAGTTCGGCGAGGCGGAGGGCGGTGAGCGGGGTGGTCTCGGCGGGTTTGAGGAGGACCGCGTTGCCCGCCGCGAGGGCCGGGGCCGTGCCCCAGGCCGCGATGGGCATCGGGAAGTTCCAGGGGGCGATGACGCCGACGACGCCGAGTGGTTCGAGGATCGTGACGTCGAGGCCGCCGGGGACCGGGATCTGCCGGCCGGTCAGCCGCTCCACTCCCCCGGCGGCGTAGTCGAGCAGGTCGCGGACGTTGCCCGCCTCCCAGCGGGCGTTGCCGAGGGTGTGCCCGGCCTCCCGGACCTCCAGGCGGGCCAGCTCCTCCACGTGGTCGTCGACGGTGGCGGCGAAGCGGCGCAGCAGCCGGGCCCGGTCGCCGGGGGCGAGGGCGGCCCAGCGGGCCTGGGCGCGTGCGGCGCGTGCGACGGCGGCGCCGGCCTCGGCGGCGCCGGCGGCGGGGACGGTGGCGATGGTCTCCTCGGTGGCCGGGTTCAGGACGGGAAGCTCGTTCGACACGGGGGCCTCACATGCGTTCGAAGGAGCGGCGCAGCTCCCAGTCGGTGACGGCGGCGTCGAAGGCGTCCAGTTCGACGCGGGCCATGGTGCGGTAGTGGGCGACGACCTCGTCGCCGAAGGCGGCGCGGGCGATCGGGCTGTTCTCCCAGAGCTCGGCGGCCTCGCGCAGGGTCGTCGGGACGTGCGCGAAGCCGGCCGTGTAGGCGTTGCCGGGGCAGGGCTCGGGCGGCTCCAGTCTCCGCTCGACGCCGTACAGCCCGGCCGCCACCATCGCGGCGACCGCCAGGTGCGGGTTGACGTCGCCGCCGGGGAGCCGGTTCTCGAAGCGCAGGGAGCGGCCGTGGCCGACCACGCGCAGGGCGCAGGTGCGGTTGTCGTGGCCCCAGGCGACGGCGGTGGGGGCGAAGGAGCCCGGCTGGAACCGCTTGTAGGAGTTGATGTGGGGGGCGTAGAGGAGGGAGAAGTCGCGGAGCGCGGCGAGCTGCCCGGCGAGGAAGTGCCGCATCAGGCCGGACATGCCGTCGGGGCCGTCCCCGGCCATGGCGTTGCGGCCCTCGCCGTCGGCGAGCGAGAGGTGGATGTGGCAGGAGTTGCCCTCGCGTTCGTTGTACTTGGCCATGAAGGTGAGGGAGACGCCCTCCTGGGCGGCGATCTCCTTGGCGCCGGTCTTGTAGATCGCGTGCTGGTCGCAGGTGACCAGGGCCTCGTCGTAGCGGAAGGCGATCTCGTGCTGGCCGGGGTTGCACTCGCCCTTGGCGGACTCGACGGTGAGGCCGGCGCCCGCCATCTCGTTGCGGATGCGGCGCAGCAGGGGCTCGACGCGGCCGGTGCCGAGGACCGAGTAGTCGACGTTGTACTGGTTGGCCGGGGTCAGCCCCCGGTATCCGGCGTTCCATGCCTGCTCGTAGGTGTCCTTGAAGACGATGAACTCCAGCTCGGTGCCGACCTGGGCGGTGAGGCCGTGCCGCCCGGCCAGGCGCTCCAGCTGGCGGCGCAGGATCTGGCGGGGCGCGGCGGTGACCGGGGAGCCGTCGCTCCAGGCGAGGTCCGCGAGGACCAGGGCGGTGCCCTCGTTCCAGGGGACGCGGCGCAGGGTGCTCACGTCGGGGTGCATGGCGAAGTCGCCGTAGCCGCGGTCCCAGGAGGACATAGCGTAACCGTCGACGGTGTTCATCTCGGCGTCGACGGCCAGGAGGTAGGAGCAGCCCTCGGTGCCGTGGCGGAGAACCTCGTCGAGGAAGAAGCGGGCGGCGAACCGCTTGCCCTGGAGGCGGCCCTGCATGTCGGGGAAGGCCAGGACGACGGTGTCGATGTCCCCGCCCGCGACGAGGGCGTGCAGTTCCTCGACGCTCAGCGGCGCTGTGCGGTCTGCCACGGGAGAGCCTCCTTGGGGCTGCTGCGCGCTGGGGCGTCCGGCCGGGAGCCATGGGCCGGGCCATAAGGTATGGCCGCAGACCATTGCTTGGGAAGGGGGCGCGGCCGCATGGCGGAGGAGACCGGGGGCGCGGGGGCGGACCGGCTGGCGCCGGTGCTGCGGCCGGTGCGCGCGGGCAACGGTTTCGAGGAGGCGCTGGAACAGATCCTCCAGGTGGTGCGGCTGGGGCTGGTGGCGGCGGGCGAGCGGCTGCCGGCCGAGCGGGAGCTGGCACGGCGGCTGGGGATCAGCCGGGTGACGCTGCGCGAGGTGCTGAAGGTGCTGCACGACCAGGGGCTGGTGGAGTCGCGGCGCGGGCGGTACGGCGGCACGTTCGTGCGGCCGCGCGCGGACGCGGCCGGCGAGGACGAACTGCGGCGGCGGGTCGCCGGGGTCGACCTGGAGGACGTGCTGCGCTTCCGGGAGGTGCTGGAGGTGGGCGCGGCCGGGCTGTGCGCCGCGCACCGCCTGGACGGCGAGCGGGCCGGGCGGCTGCGCCGGGCGCTCGCCGGCACGCACGACGCGCCGCTGGACGGCTACCGCCGGGCGGACACGATGCTCCACCTCACCCTCGCCGAGCTGTGCGAGTCACCGACGCTGACCGCGCAGTACGCGGCGGTGCGAGCCACGGTGAACGACCTCTTGGACTGCATCCCCCTGCTGGTCCGCAACCTGGAGCACTCCCAGCGGCAGCACACCGCGCTGGTCGAGGCGGTGCTCGCCGGGGACGCGGACCGGGCGCGGGAGGTGATGCGGGAGCACTGCGCGGGGACGGCGGCGCTGCTGCGGGGGTTTCTGGCGTAGGCGCCTTGCCGCGCGCCGGGTCGCTCCGCAAAGGTACGGGGTGAGTCCTTACCGGGAGGTCGGATGGCGGGCAGGCCGCTGATCGGCGTCAGTACGTATCTGGAGTCCGGGGCGCGCTGGGGGGTGTGGGAGCTGGAGGCGGCGCTGCTGCCGGCCGGGTATCCGCGGCTGGTACAGCGGGCGGGCGGGCTGGCCGCGATGCTCCCGCCGGACGCGCCCGAGCACGCCGCCGCGACCGTGGCCCGGCTGGACGGCCTGGTGATCGCGGGCGGCCCGGACGTCGAGCCGTGCCGTTACGGCGCCGCGCCCGGCCCGCGCACCGGCCCGCCCGACCGGGCCCGGGACGCCTGGGAGCTGGCCCTGATCGACGCGGCGCTGGCGCGGGGCGCCCCGCTGCTGGGCATCTGCCGGGGCCTGCAACTGCTGAACGTCGCCCTCGGCGGCACCCTCGTGCAGCACCTCGACGGCCACGCCGGTCCCCCGGGTGTCTTCGGCCGCCACCCGGTCCGGCCGGTCCCGGGCACCCGGTACGCCGCCGTCGTCCCCGAGGAGACCTCCGTACCGGCCTTCCACCACCAGGCCGCGGACCGCCTCGGCGCGGGCCTGGTGGCGTCGGCGTACGCGGCGGACGGCACGGTGGAGGCCGTCGAACTCCCGGCCGGCCCCTGGGTGCTGGGCGTGCAGTGGCACCCGGAGATGGGCGAGGACGTACGGGTGATGCGGGCGCTGGTGGAGGCGGCCGCCGCCCCGCGCTGAGGCGAACGGCCCCGGCGCCTGGGGGCTGCCGGTCGGGGCCGGTTCCCGCCCCGTCCCCGTCGCGGCGGGACGGCCGTGGCGGGGCCGCCCCCGCGCGGCCGTCCCGCCGCGAGGGCCGGCACCGGGCGCGGCACGGGGAGCGCGGGTCTCACCCTCGTGTGAGGGACAGCAGGTCCCGGGCCGGGCCCGCCGGACGGTGGCCCGTCGGCCAGACGGCGCGCAGGTCGCGGGCGAGGGAGACGTCCGCCACGGGGACGCTCACCAGGCGCCGCATGGCCAGTTCCTCCCCGACGGCCAGTTCGCTGAGGACGGCGGGACCGGCGCCGCCGACCGCCGCCGCCTTCACGGCCGTGGTCGAGGAGAGCTCGATCAGCGGGCGGGCGAGGCCGCCGAGGGCGGCGTCGAGGACCTGGCGGGTGCCGGAGCCCTTCTCCCGCAGGATCAGCGGGGTCGCCGCGAGCTCCCCGGCGGCCAGCGGGCGCCGCCTGCGGGCCCAGGGGTGGGCCGGGGCGGTGACGACGATCAGGCGGTCGTGGCCGATCACCGCGGAGTCCAGCCCGGAGGGGACGCTGAGCCCTTCCACGAACCCGAGGTCGGCCTCGTCGGCCAGCAGCCGCTCCGCCACCGCCGCCGAATTCCCGGCCAGCAGCGACACCGCCGTGTCCGGCCGCTGGGTGCGCAGCGCGAGCAGCCAGCCGGGCAGGAGGTACTCGGCGATGGTCATGCTCGCCGCCACCCGCAGCCGCGAGTCCCTGCGGTCCCTGAGGGCCTGCGCCCCCGCGTCGAACGCCTCCGCCGCCTCCACGATCCGCCGCGCCCAGTCGGTGACCAGCGCACCGGCGTCGGTCAGCCGGGACCCGCGGGGCGAGCGGTCCACCAGGGCGACACCCAGCTGGCGCTCCATGGAGCGGACGCGGCTGCTGGCGGCCGGCTGGGTGATGCCGAGCTCCCGTGCCGCCCCGCCGAGACTGCCCAGCCGCGCCACCGCCAGCAGCAGCTCCAGAGCCCCGAGGTCCGGCACCCGATGGGCCAGCGACCCGGCGGGTGTCCGCGCGGAATCCTCCTGTTCTGCCGTGTTGCTCATAACCCCAGCTTATGTCCCGATAGAGGCATGCTCCCTGGTCAGGGGGCGCATGTGCCGTCACTGTAGAACCATGATCACCGCAGCCCAGCCTCTTCTCCGTGCCCCCGCGCGCCCACCCCGTGCGGCGGCCGTGCGCCATCTCGGCCCCAACTGGTACGCCACCGTGATGGGCACCGCCATCGTCGCCACCGCCGGTGCGGGGCTGCCGCTGCGTCTTCCCGGCCTGCGCACCGCCTGCACCGTCGTCTGGGCGCTGGCCCTGCTGCTGCTCACGGTGCTGCTCCTCGCGCGGGTCCTGCACTGGCGGCACCACCGCGACCAGGCCCGCGCCCACCTCCTCGACCCGGCGACGGCGCCCTTCTACGGCTGTCTGGCCATGGCCCTGCTGTCCGTGGGCGGCGGGGCGCTCACCGTCGGCCAGGACTGGATCGGCACCCGGGCGGCCCTCGCCCTGGACACCGTGCTGTTCGTCTCCGGTACCGCCCTGGGCCTCGTGACGGCCGTCGCCGTGCCGTACCTGATGGCCGTACGCCACCGCGTCGAGCCGGGACAGGCCAGCGCCGTGTGGCTGCTGCCGCTGATCCCGCCGATGGTGTCGGCCGCGACGGGCCCGCTGCTGGTGCCCCACCTGCCCGCGGGCCAGCCGCGCCAGACCCTGCTGTTCGCGTGCTTCGCGCTGTTCGGGCTCAGCCTGCTGGCGACGCTGGTGATGCTGCCGCTGGTGTTCGCCCGGCTGCTCACCGCCGGGCCGCTGCCGCTCGCGCTCACCCCGACGCTGTTCCTGGTGCTGGGCCCGCTCGGGCAGTCCACCACCGCCGCCGGGAAGTTCGCGGACGTCGCGCCGGGCGTCCTGCCGGCGCCGTACCACGACGGCTTCGCCGTCCTGTCCGTCCTGTACGGCGTGCCGGTCATGGGCTTCGCGCTGCTGTGGCTGGGCCTGGCCACCGCGCATGTGGTGCGGGCGCGGCGGCACGGCATGCGGTTCACCATGACGTGGTGGTCGTTCGTCTTCCCGCTGGGGACCTGCGTCACCGGCACCGAGGCGCTCGGGAGGCACACGGGACTCGCCGTGTACGGCGCGCCGGCCGTCGCCCTGTACGCCGTCCTGGCCGCCGCCTGGACCGTCGCGGCCGTGCACACGGCCCGCGGGCTGATCAGCGGCGCGCTGCTCGCAGCGCCCGTCCCAGCACCCCGGGGGCCCGCGCCAGCGACGGACCGTACCAGGTGAGGTGCCGTCCGCTGACGAGCGCGCACGGCAGCCCGGGGAAGGCCTCGGGGCCGTCGGCGGCGGTGAAGCGGTAGGGCTCGTCGGGGAGCACCACGAGATCCGGCCGGGCCGCCCGCAGCTCCTGGACGGCGACCCTCGGATAGCGGTCGGCGTGGCCGGCGTACAGGTGGTCGACGCCGAGGCGGGCCAGCACGTCACCGGCGAAGGTGTCCCGGCCGAGCACCCGCCACGGCCGGCGCCAGATCGGCACGACCGCCGTCACGCGGTGCCCGGACGGCTCGGGCGCCGACCAGGTCTCCTCGGCCTCGTCCAGCCAGCGCGGCCGGGTCCGGGCGCCGCAGGCCGCCAGCACCCGGGCCAGCTCCCCGAAGGCCTGCGGCACCGTGCGCACACGCGTCACCAGGACCTCGACGCCCGCCGCGCGCAGGGCGTCGAGGTCGGGGGCGCGGTTCTCCTCCTCGTTGGCGATCACCAGATCGGGGGCCAGGGAGACGATCCGCCCGGTGTCCGGGTTCTTGGTGCCGCCGACGCGTACGACGTCCAGGTCCGCCGGGTGCGCGCACCAGTCGGTCGCACCGGCCAGCACGCCCGGGACCGTACGGGCCACCGCCTCGGTCAGCGACGGCACCAGGGAGACGGCCCTCACGGGCGCGGCCGGTTGCGCACCGCCTCGATGTGCTCGGCGACGGCGACGACGATCAGCCGGGTCTCGGGCACCGTCGCCCGCCAGCGGTGCCGCACCCCGCCGGTGAGGTACAGGGTGTCGCCGCGGCCGAGCCGGTAGGCGCGCCCCTCGGCCTCGATCTCCACCGCGCCCTCGGCGACGTACATCAGCTGGTCGTTGCGGTACTGCAGTTCGCGGCCCGCGTCATGGTCGCCGGTGAACTCCGAGGCGTGCATCTGGTGGTGCCCGCGCACCAGGGACCGCACCCGCGGCTCGAACGGCGGCCCGGGATCCTCTACGCGGACCACGTCCACGCTGCACGCGGGGTCGGCGGCGGCGAGAAGCTCCACCGCGGTGGTGCGCAGGGCGTCGGCGACCTTCTCCAGAGAGCTGGTGCTGGGCCGGGCCCGGTCGTTCTCGATCTGGCTGAGGAAGGGCACGGACAGGCCGCTGCGCTCGGCCACGACGGCGAGGGTCAGCTCCAGGGCCCGGCGCCGCCGCCGGACGGCCGCGCCCACCCGAAGGGGCTGCTCTTTGTGGTCGCCCATCGCTCGGCTCCCTCCTCCGCCCGTCGCCGCGCCGCCGCCCGTCGTCGGGCGGTCCTCTTCTGATGACTTCTCTGCACCCTACGCATGTTCGGCAAACCGTTTCATGCGCCCGTCACATCGATGTCACGTCCCGGCGACCGGGACCTCACAGTTCACGCCACCCGATCGCCGCCCTGGCGCGGTCTTCGGGCACGTCTTCGGTTCAAGGCCCGGGCGGCCCCGGATGTTCCCGCCTGTCCGTCCGGGCCCGCGGGGCGGGACGGCCAGGGCGGGGACATAGCGCTCCGTGGTTGTCCGGATCCCTGCCGTGTCCTCCGCCCGGCGGTGGTGCGACGGGCGGCGGCCGTACGGCGGGACGTGGCCACTCGTGAGGGGTGATCACACGAGAGAGGCCACACGAGATCATCACACGAGAGGGGACACACGGCACCGAGGGGGTCACACGAAGGGGGTCACACGGCGCGAGGGCCTGTCGTCACACTCCCGTCGTCCGCCCGAAGGCAGACGGGAGTGTGACGACGACGGGCACCAGGGGCGTACGGGGGTGGTCAGGGACGAGGGCGCGTGAGCCCGGCGGCCATACGGCGAGGGGCGGATCCCCCATGCTCGCGCGGCATGGGCGGATCCGCCCCTCGGGGGACCGCCGGGGAGGCGGTCGCGGCGGCTATCGCGGGGTCATCCGGCCGACCATGTCCGGGTGCTCCTCCAGCCAGGCGGCGACGGCCTCCTGCTCATGCCCCTGGCCCCGGTCCTTGATCTCGCTCTCCAGGCTGCCGAGCTCCTTCTCGCTCATCCGGAAGTTCTTGATCCACTCGGTGAGCCGCGGGTACTGCTCGGGGAACTTCTCGCTCGCGATGGTGCGGATGGTGTTCCCCTCGCCCCAGAGCTTCTTCGGGTCCCCGAGCTTGGTGAGCTCGTACTCGGTGTACGCCCAGTGCGGCGACCACAGCACGACCGCGACGGGCTTCTTCTCGGCGTAGGCCCGCTTGAGCTCGGCCAGCATCGCCGGGGTGGAGCCGTCGACGACCTCGTACTCCTGGTCCAGGCCGTAGCCCGGCAGGACCTTCTCCTTCAGGATGTTCATCTGGCCGGTGCCCGGCTCGATGCCGATGATCCTGCCGTCGAACCGGTCGGCCTTGCCCTTGAGGTCCGCCATGGACCTCACGTCCTTGACGTACGAGGGCACGGCGATCTCCAGCGAGGTCGGCTCGTACCACGTCCCCAGGTCGGTGAGGTCGTCCTTGCTCTTGTCCCAGTAGTTCTTCTGGGCGTGCGGCAGCCAGGCGTCGAAGTTGAGGTCGAGGTCGCCGGAGGCCAGGCCGGTGTAGACCGGGCCGACGTCCATCTGCTTCAGGTTGAGCCGGTAGCCGCGCCGCTCCAGGACGTTCTTCCACAGGTGGGTGACGGCGATGTCCTCGTCCCAGGGGAACCAGGCCACGTCCAGGGGACGCTTCGCCTCGGCGGGGGTGGCGGCGGAGCCGGAGCCGACCGGGGCGAGCCGGTCGACGATGCCGGGATTGTCCTTCAGCCAGGCGCGCACGGCGTCCTGCTGGCGGCCCTTGCCTGCCTTGTTGATCTCGGCCTCGAGGCTGGTGAGCTGCTTCTCGTCCAGCCGGAAGTCCTTCAGCCACGTCCCGACGACGGGGTTGTCCCGCGCGAAGCCCTTGCGGGACAGCGTGTGCAGGCCGTCGCCCTGGCCCCAGGCGCCCTTGGGGTCCTTCAGCTTCTTCAGGTCGTAGTCGTTGTACGCCCAGTGCGGCGACCACAGGGTGACGACGATCGGTTCCTTCTTGCTGTAGGCCCGCTTCAGCTCGGCCAGCATGGCCGGGGTGGAGCTGTCGACGACCTTGTACTCCTTGTCCAGGCCGTACTTCTCCAGGACCGTGTTCTTCAGCAGGGACATCTCACCGGCGCCGGGCTCGATGCCGGTGATCTCGCCGCCGAAGAGGTCCGCCTTGCCCTTGAGGTCCTCCAGGGAGTCGACGCCCTTCACGTAGGAGGGCACGGTCAGCTCCAGGGAGGTCGGGCCGTACCAGGTGCCGAGGTCGTCGAGCCGGTCGCCGTACTTCTCCCAGTACGGGGAGTGGGTGGTCGGCAGCCAGGCGTTGGTCTGGAGGTCGATGTTGCCCTGGGCGAGGGAGGTGTACAGCGGGCCGGCGTCGAGCTGCTTGGTCTCGACCTGGTAGCCGCGCTGTTCGAGGATCTCCTTCCACAGGTAGGTGGAGGCGATGCCCTCGTCCCAGGGGATGTAGCCGATGCTGATCTTCTTGCCCTGGCCGACGTTCTCGCTGTCGGCGGCGCCGGCGGAGCCGCCGCTGCCGCCGAACACGCCCATGCCGCCCGCGACCAGCGCGAGGACCACGACACCGACGACGGCGATCTGCGGACGCGGCCGGTAGGACCAGATCTTCAGGCCCTGCGCGGCCCGGGCCCGGGCCGCGGCGCGGCGGCCGAGCGGCGAGACCTGGGTGCCGAGGGCGCTGGTCATCCGGTCCAGGTAGATCGCGAGGATCACGATGGCGACACCGGCCTCGGAGCCGAGACCGACGTTGAGCTGGCCGATGGCCTCGTTGACGTCCCCGCCGAGGCCGCCGGTGCCGACCATGCCGGCGATGGCGGCCATGGACAGACCGAGCATGATCACCTGGTTGACGCCCGCCATCACGGTGGGCAGTGCCAGCGGCAGCTGGACGCGCAGCAGGGTGTTGCGGCGGCTGGTGCCGAACGCCTCGGCCGCCTCGACCAGTTCCTTGTCGACCTGGCGGATGCCCAGCTCGGTCATGCGCACACCGGGGGCGAGCGCGAAGATCAGGGTGGCGACGATGCCCGCGGAGGCTCCGGTGCCGAAGAAGAGGATCGCCGGGATGAGGTAGATCATCGCGGGCAGCGTCTGCATGAAGTCGAGCACCGGCCGGACCAGGCCGCTGACGCGGTCCGAGCGCGCCGCCCAGATGCCCAGGGGCACCGCGACGACCAGGGCGATGATCGTGGCGACGAGGACCAGCGACAGGGTGACCATCGCGTCCTCCCACAGTTCGAGGGAGTCGATGAACGCGAATCCCACGAAGGCGAGGACGCCGGCGAGCGTGCCGCGCAGCCAGAAGGCCAGCACCGCGAAGATCCCCGCCAGCAGCAGGGGCTCGGGCGCCTGGAGGACGGCGTTGATGCCGTCGTAGGTGCCGGTGAAGACGGACTTGAGGAAGTCGAACAGCCAGGAGACGTGGCCGAGCAGCCAGTCGACCGCGTCGTTGACCCAGTCGCCGAGCGGGATCCTAGGCATGGGCCATCACCTTCCCGCCGCCCTGGCGCCGGGTGGAGTCGCAGGTGCCGGGGGCGGCCTGCTCGTCGCCGAGGAAGCCGACCAGACGCTGCCGCGGGACCACCCCGACGAGCTCGTCGCCGTCGTCCAGCACGGCCACGGGGTGCGGCACGCGGGCGCTGATGGCGCACAGCTCGACGAACGGGGTGGCCGGGGTGGCGGTCTCGCAGTCGCAGTCGGCCTCGTCGCCGCGCACGTCGCGGTCCATGACGGCGCCGGCCGTCAGGACGCGGGAGCGGTCGACGTCCTGGGTGAAGGAGGCGACGTAGTCGTTGGCGGGCCGCATCAGGATGTCCTGCGCGGTGCCGAGCTGCACGATCCGGCCGTCGCGCATGACGGCGACGCGGTCGCCCAGGCGCATGGCCTCGTTGAGGTCGTGGGTGATGAAGACGATCGTCTTCTTCAGGGTCTTCTGCAGCTCCAGCAGCTGGTCCTGCATGTCGCGGCGGATCAGCGGGTCGAGCGCGCTGAAGGACTCGTCCATCAGCAGCAGGTCGGCGTCGGTGGCGAGCGCGCGGGCCAGTCCCACGCGCTGCTGCATGCCGCCGGACAGCTCGTCGGGCCAGGACTTCTCCCAGCCGGCCAGGCCGCACAGGGCGAGCGCCTCGTCGGCGCGGCGTTCGCGCTCGGCGCGGGGCACGCCCTGCACTTCCAGGCCGTAGGCGGCGTTGTCGCGGACGCTGCGGTGCGGGAAGAGGGCGAAGTGCTGGAAGACCATGCTGATCTTCTTGGAGCGGACCTCGCGCAGCCCTCGGTCACCGAGCTCGGTGAGGTCCTGGCCGCCGAAGCGGACGTGCCCCGCGGTGGGCTCCAGGAGCCCGTTGAGCATGCGCAACAGCGTGGACTTGCCGGATCCGGACAGTCCCATGACGACGAAGATCTCGCCGGGCTCCACGGTGAAGGAGGCGTCGATGACGGCCGCCGTGGTCCCGTCGGCGCGCAGTTCCTCCCGGTCGGCGCCCTGACGCAGCCGTTCGACTGCCTGATCCGGTTTTCTGCCGAACACCTTGTAGAGATGTTCGGCCTCAAGCCTGGCTGACACGCTTACCTCTTGGCTCGGGGACAAGGACAGGGATGCGAAGCCTGGCTAACAGTTGAATAAAGCAACAAGCTTCAACCCGGGAGCGCGCCTGCCCCATCGCCCCTGGCCCAAACACAGGAGTGACCCGGCTCACACGCCGCCGAGTCCCGGGGGCGGCCCCCTCCTTCGCGCCGCGCCGAGGACCGCCCTCCACCTGCGGCATGATGCGAGGCGTGACCGGACGACTGATGCTCCTCGACACCGCATCCCTCTACTTCCGCGCCTACTTCGGCGTCCCGGAGTCCGTGAAGGCCCCGGACGGCGCGCCGGTGAACGCCGTGCGCGGCCTGCTGGACTTCATCGACCGCCTGGTGAAGGACCACCGCCCCGACCACCTCGTGGCCTGCATGGACGCCGACTGGCGCCCGCGGTGGCGGGTCGAGCTGATCCCCACCTACAAGGCGCACCGCGTCGCCGAGGAGCACGCGGCGGGGCCGGACGAGGAGCAGGTGCCCGACACGCTGTCGCCCCAGGTGCCGGTCATCGAGGCCGTCCTCGACGCGCTGGGCATCGCCCGCGTGGGCGTGCCGGAGTACGAGGCCGACGACGTGATCGGCACCTACACCGCCCGCGCCCGGGGCCCGGTCGACATCGTCACCGGCGACCGCGACCTGTACCAGCTCGTCGACGACCGGCGCGGCGTCCGGGTGCTGTACCCGGTCAAGGGCGTCGGCACCCTCCAGCTCACCGACGAGGCCGTGCTGCGCGAGAAGTACGGCGTCGACGGACGGGGTTACGCCGACCTGGCCCTGCTGCGGGGCGACCCGAGCGACGGGCTGCCGGGCGTGGCCGGGATCGGCGAGAAGACGGCCGCCAAGCTGCTCGCCGAGTTCGGCGACCTGGCCGGGATCCTGGCCGCGGCCGACGACCCGGCGGCCAGGCTCACGCCGGCCCAGCGCAGGCGGCTGACCGAGGCCCGGCCGTATCTCGCCGTCGCCCCGAAGGTCGTCCGGGTGGCCGACGACGTACCGCTGCCGGACGTCGACACCGCGGTGCCGCGCACCCCGCGCGACCCGGCCGCCCTGGAGACGCTGGCGGCCCGCTGGGGGCTGGGCGGGTCCCTGGAACGGCTGCTGGCGACGCTGACGGCGTGAGCCGCAGGCCGCACCCGGCACTCGCGGAACGCGAATCACCCGCCCACCGGAGGGAAGCCGTACTCTGCGGGCCTCCGGAGCGCGAGTCAGACACGACTCGCGCTCCATGAGGCGTACAGGAGGATGGGGATGCTAACTTAGGTAAGCCTAAGTCCAGGGAGCAGGGAGGCCGTCATGGCAGACCGACCGGTACGCAAGCCGCGGAAGCCCCATTCCGCGCGGGTGGTCCGCACCGAGCGGCTGACCCCGCACATGCAGCGCGTGGTCCTCGGCGGCGAGGGGCTCGCCGGTTTCTCGGCGGACACCTGCACCGACCACTACGTGAAGCTCCTCTTCCCCGCCGAGGGCGTGACCTACCCCGAGCCGTTCGACATGGAGCGGATCCGGGCGGAGTTCCCGCGTGACCAGTGGCCGGTGACCCGGACGTACACGGTCCGCCACTGGGACGCCGAGCACCGCGAGCTGACCTTGGACTTCGTCATCCACGGCGACGAGGGGCTGGCCGGCCCCTGGGCGCTGCGCGCCCGGCCGGGCGAGACCGTGCGCTTCATGGGCCCGGGCGGCGCCTACGCCCCCGACCCCGCCGCCGACTGGCATCTGCTCGCCGGTGACGAGAGCGCCCTGCCCGCGATCGCCCGTTCCCTGGAGGCGCTGCCCGACGGCGCCCGCGCCCACGCCTTCGTGGAGGTCGCGGGCCCGGAGGAGGAGCAGAAGATCGACTCCGATGTCGAGGTGGTCTGGCTGCACCGCGGCACCCGGCCGGTCGGCGCGGCCCTGGTCGAGGCGGTGCGCGCCCTGGAGTTCCCCGAGGGGCGCGTGCACGCCTTCGTGCACGGCGAGGCGGGCTGCGTGAAGGAACTGCGCCGCCTGCTGCGTGTGGAGCGCGCGATCCCGCGCGAGGACCTGTCCATCTCCGGCTACTGGCGCCTGGGCCACAACGAGGACGGCTGGCAGGCCTCGAAGCGGGAGTGGAACGCGCGGATCGAGGCCGAGCAGGAGAGCGCGCACGCCGCGTGAGCGGAGCCGCAAGGGGCGCCCGGTGAGAGCCGGGCGCCCCGGGGGCCGGGCTTCGCCCTTCAGGCGCCGTCGCCGCGCACGCGCGCGTGCAGGTGCATGTCGTGCCAGCCGTCGGGGTGCCGCAGGGCACTGCGCTTGGTGCCCTCCAGGGCGAATCCGGTCTTCCCCGCGACGCGGCAGGACGCCTGGTTGCGGACGGAGTGGGTGAGCTCCAGGCGGTGGAAGCCGATCTCGTCCAGGGCCCAGCCGGCCAGTGCCGCCGTGGCCCGCGCGGCGACGCCCCGGCCGCGGGCCTCGGCCAGCGTCCAGTAGGCGACCTCGGCCACACCGTCGCCGAGCAGGATGTTGCGCAGGGCGACCCGGCCGAGCAGCCGGTCGTCCGCCGCGTCGGCCACCGCCCACTGGACGTTCCGCTCCCGCGCCCAGGCCCGCTGCCACTCGGCGATCCACCCGCGGGTCTCCTCCTCGGAGTCGGCGGCGCGGATGTGCCACTGGTGCATCGCCGGGTCCTGGAAGGCGTGGAAGACGGCGGGCGCGTCCTCGGTCCGCCAGGGGCGCAGGACCAGGCCGTCGCCGGCGGGAAGGGTGGGCTGCGGGGTGCGGGAGAGCGTCCCGGCCGGGAGTACCGCACGCGTGAGGTAAGGCATGACGCGCATCCTGCCAAGGGCTCCCGCCACGCGCCCGGTGTTTTCCGCCGCCGTCCGGCCGGCTCGTACCCTTGGCTCGCGATGAGACGCCGTACCCCGCCCCCGCCCTCTCCCCTCCCCCAGCGCCAGGGGGTGGACCCCGTACGAGTGCGGCTGCCCGCCGGCGGTCCGTGGGCCACCGTGCGCGAGCATCTGGTGGAGCGGCTCTCCGGCGCGGGCGCCGGGGTCGTCGACGGGATGTTCGACGCCGGGCTGGTCGTCGGCGCGGACGGCCGGCCGGTGGCGGCGGACGCGCCCTACGAGCCCGGGCTGTTCGTCTGGTTCCACCGCGCACTGCCCGCCGAGGTGCCGGTGCCCTTCCCGGTGGAGGTCGTCCACCGCGACGAGCACATCGTCGTCGTCGACAAGCCGCACTTCCTGGCCACGACCCCGCGCGGCGGCCATGTCGCCGAGACCGCGCTGGCGCGCCTGCGCCGGGAGCTGGGCATCGAGACGCTGACCGCCGCCCATCGCCTGGACCGGCTCACCGCCGGGCTCGTGCTGTTCACGGTACGGCCGCGGGAGCGCGGCGCGTACCAGACGCTGTTCCGGGACCGGCGGGTGCGCAAGGAGTACGAGGCCGTCGCCCCGTACGATCCCTCGCTCGCCCTGCCCCGGACCGTGCGCAGCCGGATCGTGAAGGAGCGCGGCGTGCTGACCGCCCGCGAGGTCGCGGGCGAGCCGAACGCCGTCACCCGCGTCGAGCTGGCCGAGCACCGCCCGTGGCGGGGCGGCGCGCTGGGCCGGTACCGGCTGGTGCCCGCCACCGGCCAGACCCACCAGCTGCGCGTGCACATGAACGCCCTCGGCGTGCCGATCCTCGGCGATCCCCTCTATCCGGAAGTCGCCGCCCCGGCCCCGCCCGGCGACTTCCGCCGGCCGCTCCAGCTCCTGGCCCGCGCGCTGGAGTTCACCGACCCGGTCACGGGGCGGGAGCACCGGTTCCGCAGCCGGCGGGTCCTGGACGCCTGGGCGGCGTACGACCGCTGGGCCGCGGAGCGCTGACCCGTCCGGCGGGCACCGGCCCCGTACCGCTGTCCCGGCCCGCCGGTCAGGCCGTCCTGCCGTCCCCGGTCCGCCGCGCGGTGTTCAGGGGCGGCGCCACCAGCGCAGGACGCGCTGCCACACGCTCCGCGGGCGGTCGCCGGGCTCAAACTCCGGCCGCGGCGAAGCCTCCGCCCCGGCAGGCGCAGGGACGGGCTCGGGCTGTGGCTGCCGCCGCGGCTGCGGCTGCGCCCCGCTCGCCGGGGCCGCCGGAGCCGCCAAAGCCGTGGTGCCCGGCAGGCCCCCGGCACCCGACGGCACCGCCGACCGCGACATGCCGACCTGCCAGGTCGCGCGCTGCACCGGGACCGGTCGATGGCTCGGCAGCTCCCTCACGTCCTGCTGCGGCTTCGGTTCGAAGCGCACCGGCAGCTCCACCAGATGGCGGGAGGCGATCGACGACCGCCAGGTCAAGTCGTCCTCGTCGCAGTCGAGCTGGACGTCGGGCAGCCGCATCAGCAGCGCGTCCACGCCCGTGTCGGCGATCGCCCGCCCGATGTCCTGACCGGGGCACTCGTGCGGGCCCCCGCCGAACGCGAGATGGGAACGGTTGCCCTGCATGTCGGCGAACCGGTCCGGACGCACTCGGGGGTCCACGTTGCCGGGCGCGATCCCGAACAGCAGACCGTCGCCCTGGCGGATGCGCCGGCCGCCCAGCTCCGTGTCCTGTTTGGCGAAGTAGGCGAAGATGGTGCTGAACGGCGGCTCGTCCCACAGGGACTGCTCGACCGCCTCGGGCACCGTCATCTGGCCGCCGCTGAGCTGAGCGCGGAACCGCGGGTCGGTGAGGACCACGCGCAGCACGTTGGAGATGAGGTTGGCGGTGTTCTCGTACGCGGCGAAGAGGACCAGACGCAGGTGCTCGCGGACCTCGTCGTCGGTCAGCCTGGCCGGGTGGGTGATGAGATGGCTGGCGAAGTCCTCACCCGGCTCGGCCCGGCGGCGCGCGGTGAGCCGCGCCAGGGCGTCCATGACGTAGGCGTGGCTGGCGATGGCGGTGTCGGTGCCCTTGAGCGCGTCGCGCGCGGCCTCCACCAGCCGGTCGTTGTACTCGCCGGACATGCCGAGGATCTCGCACATCACGCCCATCGGCAGATGCTCGGCGAACTGCCCGACGAGGTCGGCGCGGCCCTGACCGCAGAAGCGGTTGACGAGCCGCTGGGTGTGCCGGTTGACATGGCGGCGCAAATCCCGGAAGTCGATCGTGGAGATGGCGCCGGCGACCGCGCCGCGCAGCCGTTTGTGCTCGTCGCCCTCGGCGTGGGAGCAGATGGGCTGCCAGGCGATGTGCGGCATCAGCGGGTGGTCGGAGCGGACCTTGCCCTCCCTGAGCGGGGTCCAGATACGGCTGTCCCGGCAGAACTGCGCGGGGGCGCGCACCATGTGCAGGTTCTCCGCGTGGCCGAGGACCACCCAGACGGGAACGTCGTCGTGGAGCAGCGCGGGCGCGACGGGGCCGTGCTCCGCCCGGAGTTCCTCGTACAGCTCTCCCAGGTCCTCCGCCGTGTGGAGCCGGCGCGGCCCCCCGGGCCCGAGGCCGTGCGCGGGGCAGCCGGGCGGCGGCACGAGCGTGGGGTCGCCCGTTCCGGTCGGGGCGTGGGATTCAGGCGTCACAGTTCTCGCTCCGAAGCTGAAGTGGATGCGGTGGGTCGAAGGGTGAGGGGTGCGGGGGGCGCGGTCAGGTGAGCGCACCGGTCAGGGACAGCGAGTGCAGGAAGCGCATGAGGGTCATCAGGACGTCCCGGCTGGAGGCGCGGCGGCGCACGTCGCACTCCATGATCGGGATCTCCTCCGGCAGGTCGAGCGCGGTGCGCAACTCCGACAGGGGGTAACGGGGCGCGTCCGGGAAGGAGTTGACGGCGACCACGAACGGCACACCGCGCTCCTCCAGGCGCCCCATCACGTCGAAGCTGACCTCCAGCCGCCGGGTGTCGACCAGCACCACCGCGCCGAGCGCCCCCTCGAACAGCCCGTTCCACAGGAACCAGAAGCGCTCCTGGCCGGGCGTGCCGAAGAGGTACAGCACCAGTTCGTCGGTGATGCTGATGCGGCCGAAGTCCATGGCCACGGTGGTGGCCGTCTTGGACGCGGAGCCGAAGTCGTCGTCGACCCCGATGCCGGCCTGCGTCATGGTCTCCTCGGTGGTCAGCGGCCTGATCTCACTGACCGAGCCGACCATCGTGGTCTTGCCGACCCCGAAGCCGCCCACGATGACGATCTTGACGGCGGCCTCGGCCGTGTGCGGCAGCCGGTCCTCCGTCCGTGGGCCGGGGATCCGGTCAGAGCTTTTGAAGTCCATGCATCACCGCTTCGAGAAGAGATCGGTCGGCAACCTTCTGACGGATGATCGGGGCGCGCGCGTGTACCAGACCCGTCGTCAGCAGCTCGGTGAGCAGTACGGTCACCACGCTGAACGGCAGGTTCAGGTAGGCCGACAGCTCCGCCACGGACAGTGGGGCGGAGCACAGCCGCAGTACGGCGGCCTGCTCGGGGGTGGCGGACGCCGGCGGGTCGTCGGCGCGGGCCACGATCAGCGTCACGAGGTCGAGTTCGGCGCGTTCGCCGTCGGCGTCCCCACCGCCGATCACGTACAGCCGTTCGGGGTTCTTCTTCTCGCCCTCCTGCGGCGCGGCGCCCGGCGCGGGAGGGGGGGCGGACGGCTGGTGCCGGGGGTGTCGCCGCTGGCGTTGCGGAGGAGTCATACGGTCTGCCCGTTGTGCCGCGCCGGGCTGGTCAGATGGGGACCGATGCGGGCGACCAGGTCGCGCATGCGGTTGCTCATCAGTCCGGGCTCGCAGACGATGTCGGACAGCACCGCCAGATAGGCGTTGGCGCCCGCGGCCATCAGGTAGAAGTAGCCGCCGTCGATCTCGATGATGACCAGTTTCATCCGGCCGTCGCTGTCCGGGATCTCCTGCGCGACGGCACCCGCCAGGCTCTGCAGGCCCGCGCAGGCGGCGGCGACGCGGTCGGCGGCGTCGGGGTCACCGGCGTACCGGGCGATGCGCAGCCCGTCCGCGGAGAGCACCACGATCATCTCGATGCCCGGGACCCCGTCGTAGAGCTCCTTGAGCATCCAGTCGAAGTTGCCTCGCTGCTGGATCACTTGAGGTCTCCCTCGTCATCGGCCGGAGTGTGGGCCGGCTCGTTGGGCGGCTGGGTGAACGCGTTCGGGTCCGGATCGCCTTTCAGGCCCTCCCAGAAGGCCTCGACCCACAGCCCCGGCGGGGGCTCTTCCTCCTCGTGTTCCTCGCGCACCGGCCCGGGCTCCGGCCGGGACCAGGCGGCGCTCCGGGCCCGCTCGGCCGCCGCGCGGGCCGCCCGCTCCGCCTCCTCGCGCTCGGCGGCGGCCTGTTCGGCGATCCGCCGGCTGAGCGGGGTCTTGACCCGGCTGCGGCGCTGCGGCAGGCCGCCCGCGGTCCACTCGGTGACGACGGGGACGTCGTCCTCCAGGGAGATCGTCGCGGGGATGCGGGGGCTGGTGGGGCGGCGCTTCTTCGGCGGGCGCTTGGGTCCCTCCAGCGCGTCGGGCTCCCGCTTGGGCACCGACGTGGCGCCGATGCCGTGGGCGAGCCCGACGCCGGGCTCCTCGGTGAGCATCTGGCTCGGTACGACGAGGATGGCGCGGACGCCGCCGTACGCGGAGGCGCGCAGCGAGACCTGCATGTTGAAGGCCGTGCACAGCCGGCCGACCACGGCCAGGCCCAGGCGCGGGCTGTCCCCGAGGTCCTGGAGGTCGACACCGGCCTTCGCGCGCTCCAGCATGCCCTCGATGCGGGCGCGGGCGTCCTCGCTGAGGCTGACGCCGGCGTCCTCGATCTCGATGGCCACGCCGGTCTGCACCTCGGTCGCGGTGACGTGCACCTTGGTGTTGGGCGGGGAGTAGCGGGTGGCGTTGTCGAGGAGTTCGGCGGCGGCGTGGATGACCGGCTCGACGGAGGTGCCCTTGACGTTGACCTTGGCGATGGAGGCCAGGTGGATGCGGCGGTACTCCAGGATCCGGGACATCGCGCCGCGCAGCACGCTGTACAGCGCGACCGGCTCGGGCCACTGGCGGCCCGGCCGGCCGCCGCCGAGGACGGAGATGGAGTCGGCCAGGCGGCCGATCAGCGCGTTGCCGTGGTCGATGCGCAGCAGGTCGTCGAAGACCTCGGGGTTGCGGCCGTGGTCCTCCTCCATCTCGCGGAGTTCGTTGGCCTGCTGGTGGACGATGGCCTGGACCCGCCGGGCGATGTTGACGAACGAGCGCTCGGTGGAGTCGCGCAGGGTGTCCTCGTGGTCGATGATCTCCAGCATGATCCGCAGCAGGCGCTGCTGCGGCTCGCTGAGCGTCCCGTAGGAGGGATCGAGGTCCGCCAGGCGCAGCATCGTCTCGCGGGGGGTGTTTCCCCGGCGCATGTGACGCAGCGCGGTGGGCAGGATCTCGCCGCCGAGCCGGGCCACTTCCTCGTCCTGGCCGGCGATCCGCCGCTCCAGGCGGGCGGTCTCACGGGCGTGCTCGGCGCGCAGGGCGCGGGCGACGCGGCCGCGGCGTACCGCCTCGGCGGCCGTCACGGCCACGAGGAGGGTGGCGACGGCACCGCACCCGGCGACGGCGGTCCGGGCCGGTTCCGTCACCAGGGCGACGGCGGCCCCGGTCGCCGCGGCCATCAGTATCGCGGGCAGCACCAGCAGTGACGCGACGGGAAGTTCGCGGCGGCCGGGAGGGGAATCAACACTCACCATGTAGGCCCTCTGAGAACGAATCGGCTGGGATGGGGGAGCGTGCAGGGGGGTATGTCATGGGGTGGTCGGGATCTTTCGCACATGGGGAACAAGCGCGCGAATTCACCTCAACTCGGTGCGCTGCGGGCGAGCTTAGTCCGACCGGATCATCGCCGTGTCATATTCGGCAAGCACCTGAAACGAGCGCCGCGACAGCGGTAGGCTCGGCTTATTTACACCATGTGCTATCACTCGAACACGTCCGGTTACCATGAACGCGCATGCGGGATTCGCTCGCCGTGCCGAGTGAAGGGGTACGAGGGAACGGTGGTGCGATCCGCGAGCCGTCACCCGCCCCGGATGCGAAACGGGGCCGAACCGGTCGTCGGTTCGGCCCCGTGAGGGGGCCCGGAGGGGTCCCGTGCGGAACCCGGCCCGGGCCCGGCCGCGCGTCGCGCCGGGGGCCCGGCCGCCGGACGCTATCCCACCGAGGAGTAGGCCACCACACCGCGCAGCAGCTCGTCGACGGCCTTGCGGGCGTTCTTCGGCACCGTGGAGCCCTCGGCCGGCGCGGCGGCCGCGATCTGGCCGAGGACGTCGATGACCTGCTTGCACCAGCGCACGAAGTCGCCGGCCGGCATCTCCGCCTCCCGCAGCACCTCGTCCAGGCCCTTGCCGGACGCCCACATGTACGCCGCCCAGGCGAACCCGAGGTCGGGCTCGCGCTGGCCCACCCCCTCGGTCTGGCTGATCCGGAACTCCTCTTCCAGCGCGTCGAGGCGGCCCCAGATGCGGACCATCTCCCCCAGCGCCGCCTTGGCCCGGCCCGAGGGCAGCTTGGGCGCCATCGCGTCGTCCGCGACCCGGGCCTCGAACACCAGCGCCGAGACGCAGGCCGCCAGCTCGGCGGGGGCGAGCCCCTCCCAGACGCCCTCGCGCACGCACTCGCTGGCGAGCAGATCGAGCTCGCCGTAGAGCCGGGCGAGCCGCTTGCCGTGCTCGGTGACCTCGTCGCCGCGCAGGTAGTCCAGCTCCGTCAGCAGCGCCACGATCCGGTCGAAGGTGCGGGCGATGGTGTTGGTGCGGCCCTCGATACGGCGCTCCAGCTGCGAGGTGTCGCGCAGCAGCCGGTGGTACCGCTCCGCCCACCGGGCGTGGTCCTCACGATCGTCGCAGCCGTGGCAGGGATGGGCGCGGATCGCCTTGCGCAGCCGGGCGATCTCCCGGTCGTCGGCGGCCTGGGAGCGGCGCTTGCGGTGCCGCTCCGGCGGGATGTGCCCGGCCTTGGTGCGCAGCGCGGAGGCGAGGTCGCGGCGCGACTGCGGCGAGCGCGGGTTGAAGGACTTGGGGATCCGCATCCGCTCCAGCGGCTCGACGGGCGCCGGGAAGTCGATCGCCGCCAGCCGTTTGACCTGCCGCTCGGCGGTCAGCACCAGCGGGCGCGGGCCGTCCTGGTGGTCGAAGCCGCGGTGCCCGTTGGACCGGCCGGCGGGCAGCCCGGGGTCGAGCACCAGCGCCAGGCCCGCGTACTTGCCCGCGGGTACGTGGATGACGTCACCGGGCTTCAGCTTCTCCAGCGCGACGGCCGCCTCGGCCCGCCGCTGGGCGGCGCCTTGCCGGGCCAGCTCGGTCTCGCGGTCCTTCAGTTCGCGGCGCAGCCGCGCGTACTCCTCGAAGTCGCCGAGGTGGCAGGTCATGGACGCCTTGTAGCCCTCCAGTCCCTCCTCGTTGCGCTGCACCTGCCGGGAGATGCCGACCACCGACTTGTCGGCCTGGAACTGCGCGAAGGACGTCTCCAGCAGTTCGCGCGAGCGGTGCCGCCCGATCTGCTCGACCAGGTTGACCGCCATGTTGTACGACGGCTTGAAGCTGGAGCGCAGCGGATAGGTGCGCGTGCCGGCCAGGCCCGCGAGGTGCTCGGGGTTCATGCCGCGCTGCCACAGCACCACGGCGTGCCCCTCGACGTCGATGCCGCGGCGGCCCGCCCGGCCGGTGAGCTGGGTGAACTCGCCGGGGGTGATGTCGGCGTGCTGCTCGCCGTTCCACTTGACGAGCTTCTCCAGCACCACCGAGCGGGCCGGCATGTTGATGCCGAGGGCGAGGGTCTCGGTGGCGAAGACGGCCTTGACCAGGCCGCGTACGAACAGCTCCTCCACGACCTCCTTGAAGGTCGGCAGCATGCCCGCGTGGTGGGCGGCGATGCCGCGCTCCAGGCCCTCCAGCCACTCGTAGTAGCCGAGGACGTGCAGATCCTCCGCCGGGATGGAGGAGGTGCGCTCCTCGACGAGCGCGCGGACCTGCTCCCGCTCCTCCTGGCCGTTGAGCCGCAGGCCCGCGTACAGGCACTGCTCGACGGCGGCCTGGCAGGCGGCGCGGCTGAAGATGAAGGTGATGGCGGGCAGCAGCCCCTCGGCGTCGAGTCGCTCGATCACCTCGGGCCGGCTCGGCGTCCACACACGGGAGCGCTGCCTGCGCTCCCGCTCCCGGTCGGCCTCGCGCATGGACCGGCCGCGCCGCCGGTCCGGATAGGACGGGCGGCTCGCCTCCATCCGCGCCATCCGCATGAGGTCGGGGTTGACCGCCTTCTTGTGGCCCTCGCCCTCCTCGAACAGGTCGTACATCCGCCGCCCGGCGAGCACGTGCTGGAACAGCGGCACGGGCCGGTGCTCGGAGACGATCACCTGGGTGTCGCCGCGCACCGTGTCGAGCCAGTCGCCGAACTCCTCGGCGTTGGAGACGGTCGCCGACAGCGACACCAGCGTCACGGACTCGGGAAGATGGATGATCACCTCTTCCCACACGGCGCCCCGGAAGCGGTCGGAGAGGTAGTGCACCTCGTCCATGACCACATAGCCGAGGCCGAGCAGGGTCTGGGAGCCCGCGTACAGCATGTTCCGCAGCACCTCGGTGGTCATCACGATCACCGGGGCGTCGGAGTTCACGCTGTTGTCGCCGGTGAGCAGACCCACCTTGCCGGTGCCGTAGCGGCGGCACAGATCGGCGTACTTCTGGTTCGACAGCGCCTTGATGGGTGTCGTGTAGAAGCACTTCTTGCCCTGCTGGAGGGCGAGATGGACGGCGAACTCGCCCACGATCGTCTTGCCGGAGCCGGTGGGCGCGGCGACCAGCACGCCCTTCCCGGCCTCCAGGGCCCGGCAGGCCTCTATCTGGAACGGGTCGAGGCCGAAGTCGTACATCTCGCGGAAGGAGGCGAGCGCGGTGGCCTGCTCGGCAGCGCGCCTGCGAGCTGCCGCGTACCGCTCGGCCGGTGAGAGATCCTCTGTCATCGTACTTTCGAGCGTACCGGGCCCCACCGACAACGAGACGATCATTATGCGGACCCGGCTGCCGGGACCCGGGCATAACCGGGCAACGGCGCCGGCCCGGGGCCGGCCGGGGAGTCCGGCCGGCCGCCGGGAACGCCGTGAGGGGCCGGACGGTCTGCCGTCCGGCCCCTCCTCCATGCCGCTCGCTTCGCCGCCGCGGGCTCAGGTGACGTCGTCGTAGCCGCCGTGCCGGGTCGACGGGGTCCCGTCGACGGCACCGCTCGCCTGCTGCGGCAGGGCCGGCGACGCCGGGACGGGTTCGACCCCGCCGATCGGCTCCGGCGTGAGATCGAGATGCGACGCCTCGTCGTCGTCCAGTTCGGCGTCGGGGTCGGCGCGCCGCCGGCGCCGGTCGTTGAGCAGGGCGAAGGCGACGGCCATGAAGTACAGCACGACGATCGGCCCGGCGAGCGCGATCATCCCGACGGGGTCCGTGGTGGGCGTCGCCACAGCACCGAAGACGAACACGCCCATGACGACGCCGCGCCACCAGCCGATCATCCTGCGTCCGGTCACGGCACCGGCGACGTTGAGCATGACGAGCACCAGGGGCAGCTCGAAGGCGCCGCCGAAGATCAGGATCATCCGGACGACGAAGTCCAGGATCTTGTCCATCGGCAGGATGTTCGCCGAACCGTCGGGCGTGATGCCCAGCAGTACGCGCATGCTGATGGGCATGATCGTGTACGCGAGCCAGCCACCGCCCAGGAAGAGAGGTACGGCCGCCGCCACGAACCAGTACGTGTACTTCCGTTCGTGCTGGTGCAGGCCCGGCGCCACGAACGCCCAGAGCTGGTAGAGCCAAACGGGGCTGGCGAGGACGATGCCAGCCATGAGGCACACCTTCACCGTGGTGGTGAAGGGGGACAGCAGGTCGGTGTAGGCGATGACGGCGCAGGCGCCACCGGTGGACTCGCCCAGGCCCTCGGTACACCGCGGGACGGGATCCGACAGGAAGGTCATCAGCTGCTGGCTGTAGAAGACGGCCACCACGGTGACGACCGTGATCGCCAGCATGCCTTTCGCGAGCCGGTTGCGCAGCTCACGCAGATGCTCCACCAGGGGCATCCGCCCCTCGGGATCCTTCACTTTCTTGCGGGCAGACTTGAGCAACCCACGTCCTCATCTCGTGCGGCGGGCCAGGGGGTCACCGGCCCTGCGTCAGCGCTTGGTGGTGTCCGTCGGCTCGGTGACCGGGCGGGAGCTGGTCACATCGCCGGGGGCGGCCTGGATGGTGCGCTGCGCGGGCGGCTCCTCACCGTGGGGCGGGCCCGCCGGGGCGGAGGACTTGTCCTCCTCCTTCATCGCCTTGGCCTCGCTCTTGAGGATGCGCGCGGACTTGCCGAGCGACCGTGCCATATCCGGAAGCTTCTTCGCGCCGAAGAGCAGGATGATGACGACGAGGATCAGAATGATCTCGGTAGGTCCGAGCCTTCCCATAAGTCTTTACCTTCTCACCGAGGCGGCTGTGTGGGGTGCTGTCCGATCAGTCGGACATGCGTCCGATCGATCGTGCTGTGCAGCGATCGTAACGCTCGGGGGTAAACGTGAGGCAATCCCCGTGCGTACTCCCGTCCGCGCCCGGGCCTCATTTTCCGGGCGCGACCAGCAGCGTACCTGCCGGGACCGGCGCGATGACAGGGCGAAGCGGCCCGGACCGCGACTTACGCGAGTCCGGTATGTCACTCAGAGCGCGTCCACGGAGCGGGCCGTACTGACGGCGGCGCGCTCCAGGTCCTCCGCCGCCCGGTTGATCCGGTGCGCCGCCTCCGTCACCTGCCTGCCCAGCCGCCGCGCCTCCACGAACACCCGTACGGCGAACACCGCCAGGACGGCGAGACCCAGAAACCCCACGGCAACCGCGAACATCGGCCAGAACATGCGGCCGAGCCTAGACCGTCCCGCCGCGGGCGTCCTAAACGGTGGAGTGCAGCCGCAGCGTCCGCACCCCGCCGCCGGTGAGCAGCTCCACGATCCGCTCCCCCGCGGGCTTGCGGACGGCGGCGCCGCACTGGGGGCAGGTGAACGAGTAGAACGTGGTGCGGCGGGTGGCGCCGATGGCGAGCCGCAGGGCGCTCGCGGCGAGCTCGAACCGGCCCCGGCAGTCGGGGCAGCCGGCCCGGAACACCACCGGGGAGACGCTCCTCATCCCGGCGAACGCGGACGCCGCCGTCATCTCCCGCGCACCCGGCCGCACCGACTCGCTCAACGTCCCCGCCCCTGCCCGTCGTGGTCTTCGTCACCCGGCACTGGGCGGGCCGGCCGGTCCTCGGGAACCGCGCCGGGCACGCCCGGCCGCGTGGCCCCGGCCGCCTCCGCCGCCTCGATCCCGTCGTACGCCGCCAGCGCCTCACGGGCCGCCCGGCGGGCGCTGTCCGCGAGCTCGCGCGGTGAGACGATCCGGCCGTCGCGCCCCAGCCGCAGGGCCAGGCGCCGCAGCGAGGCCGGGTCGGGAGTGCGCAGGGTGATGCGCAGACCACCGTCCGGGAGCTCCTCCGCGCTGTCGTGCGGGTAGTACTCGGCGACCCAGCGCCCGCCCGGACCGACCTCGACCACCACCTCCGGGTCCTCGGCGGCGGGCTGCACGAGCCCCTCCGACAGGTCCCGCAGCTCCGTCTCCGGCGGCGCGGACGGCGCGTCGAGGATCCTGATCTCGGCGACCCGGTCGAGCCGGAAGGTCCGCCGCGCCTCGGAGCGCCGGCACCATGCCTCGACATAGGTGTGGCCGACGCTGACCAGGCGGATCGGGTCGATCTCGCGTTCGGTGAGCTCGTCGCGGGCGGGCGAGTAGTAGCGGATCCACAGGCGGCGCCGCTCGGAGATCGCCCGGTCGACATCCGCGAAGACGCCGCCCTCCGACTCGAAGGTCACCGACAGCCGGGAGGAGGCCCCGGCCGCCTCCCCGGCCGCGGCCTCCACCTTGGCCGTCGCCCGCAGCAGCGCCTGCCGGTCGCTCTCGCGCAGGCCGGGCAGGGTGGCCACGGCACGCGCGGCGACCAGCAGCGCGGTGGCCTCGTCGGCGGCCAGCCGCAGGGGCTCGGCCGCCTCCGCCCCGAGGGCGGCGGGGTTGTGCCACCAGATGCGCTCGCCGTCGGTGTCGATGTCGAGCAGGTCGCCGCCGCGGAAGCTGGTGCCGCACATGGGCAGCACGTCGAGGTCGGAGACCAGCTCCTCCTCGGAGATGCCGAAGGCGCGCGCGACATCCGCGATGCGGGCGCCGGGACGCTCCTTGAGATACGTCACCAGCGACAGCATCCGCCGGGTCTGGTCGATGGCGTTCACGGGCCGGACCGGTTTTCCTGCCATGTTCGTCCGCTCCCCCTCAGCCCTTGGCCACGGCACGCAGCCGGTCCACCACGTCGGCCCGCAGCTCGGCGGGCTCCAGGACCACCACGTCCGGGCCGAATTCCACCAGCCAGGCGTCCAGTCCGTGCCCGTACGGGATCTCCAGCTCGTCCCAGCCGTCGCCGCGCTCCCGTACGGCGGTCGCCTTCGCCCGCAGCGGGTAGCCGGCGCCCGAGCGCAGCCGGATCCGCGCGGTGCGGTCGGCGGTCTCCCCGGCCCAGCTCGCGACGGTCTCCCGGACGGTGACCACGTCGGGCACCGGGGCGGTGTACCTGCCCCCGCGTGAGCGCACCCTGCCGGTGATCCGGGACAGCCGGAAGACGCGCTCGGCGCCGCGGTCGCGGTCGAAGCCGGCCAGGTACCAGTGGCCCCGCCAGCACTCCAGCGCCCACGGCTCGACCGTGCGCTGCTCGGGGTGGGCGGCGTTGGACTTGCGGTAGTCGAAGACGACCGGGCGGCGGTCCCGGCAGGCCAGCATCAGCGGCTCGAAGGCGGCCTCGTGCACCGGAATGCGGGGTTCCAGGGCGCCGTGCGCCTCGTACGGGTCGACGTCCTCCGGCAGTCCGGCCGCGCGCAGCTTCTGGAGCGCCCCGCTGGCCGCGCCCGCGAGCCGGGCCTGCTGCCACACCTTGGCGGCGAGCCCCAGCGCGGCCGCCTCCTCGGCGTCGAGGGTGATGGGCGGCAGGCGGTTGCTGTCCCGGCGGGCCAGGTACCCGATCTCGCCGTCGACGCTCTCGACGGTCTCGATGACCAGTCCGAGCTCGCGCAGATCGTCCTTGTCCCGCTCGAACATGCGGTTGAAGGAGTCGTCCGACCCCGCTTCCAGGTAGGCCTCGATGGACTCACGCAGCTCGCGCTTGCTGAGTGGCCGCCGCGTCCCGAGCAGACACAACGCCAGGTTCATCAGCCGCTCGGCCTTGGCAATGGCCATCGATGCCCTTCGCCTTCCCTATGGTGCTTCCGACCGATGACCGTACCGCTCCGCGGTGCCGTGGCAAAAGCCGAGGGCCCATGCCCGGACAGGCATGGGCCCCAAGTGATCGGCTCCGGTCGTACTCGGCGCGAAGGGCGCACCGGACCACGCCGGCCGTACGGCGATCAGACCCCGAGCAGGTCGACGACGAAGATCAGCGTCTCGCCGGGCTTGATCGCGGGGGTCGGGCTCTGGTCGCCGTAGGCGAGGTGCGCCGGGATGGTCAGCTGGCGGCGGCCGCCGACCTTCATGCCCTGCACGCCGAGGTCCCAGCCCTGGATGACGCGGCCCGCGCCGAGCGGGAAGCGGAAGGGAGTGCCCCGGTTCCAGCTGGCGTCGAACTCCTCGCCCGTGCTGAAGGCGACACCCACGTAGTGGACGGTGACGGTCTGGCCCGCCTGCGCCACCGCGCCGTCGCCCTCCCAGATGTCCTTGATCTCGAGATCCGCCGGGGGCGCGCCTTCGGGGAAGTCGATCTCGGGCTTGTCGATGGTCACGTGTTCAGCTCCTGCTTGTCTGCGGAAAGGCAACGGGGACCAGTCTTACATCCTGCCGATCACATCTTCGCCAGGATGTCGACGGAGAACACCAGCGTGGCGCCCTTCTCGATGCCGCTGCCCTGCGGCGGGTTGTCACCGTAGCCCAGGTCCGGCGGGATGACGATGAGGACCCGGCTGCCGACCTTCTTGCCGGTCAGACCCTGCGACCAGCCCTTGACGACCTGCTCCAGCGAGAACGACGTGAGCTGGCCCCGGCCGTACGTGGAGTCGAACTCCTTGCCGTTGCCCCACTGCACGCCCTTGTACTGCACGAGCACGCTGTCGTCCGCGGCCACCTGCGCGCCGCCGCCCTCGATGACGTAGTCCGCCACGAGCTTCTTCGGCGCGTCCGCCTTCGGGATCTCGATGGAGGGCGCCTTGCCGTCGGTGTTGGTGCCGACCTTGGGCAGGTCCTTGTTCTCCTGGGCGACCTCGGTCCCCTTGGCGGAGCTCTTGGCGCTGAACGTGTCCTTCACGTCGACCACGAAGACCAGCGTGTCGTCGCCCTTGATGCCCGCCTGCTCATTGCCCTGCGTGCCGTAGCCCCAGGTGGGCGGCACCGAGAACATCACCCGGCTGCCGGTCTTCTTCCCGGCGAGCGCGTACCGCCAGCCGTCGATGATGGCGCCCTGGGCGAGCTGGATGGCCAGCGGGGTCTTGCGGTCGTAGGAGTTGTCGAAGACCTTCGCGGTGCTCCAGACCTGGCCCAGGTAGTCCGCCACGACGTAGTCGTTCTCCGCGACCGTCCTGCCGCCGCCGGTGACGACCGTCTTCACCGCGAGCTGCTTCGACGGGTCGCCGCTGCCCTTGGCGACCGTCGGCTTCTGGCCGAACTCCGCGCCCGCGGTGATCGCCGGCAGCGGACCGTCGACGATCTTGGGCGGCGGCGCCGCGGAGGTGGCCGACGCCGAGGGCGTCGCGCTGGCGTCGGTCTCACTCGTGTCGGACTCCTCGTCGCCGCATGCGGCGAGCGTGACCAGTCCAGCGGGTACGGCGATGAGAAGTGAGCGTCGGCGCACGGTGGGGGCCTCGTAATCGGTCGATCTTGTGGTGGGCGTGCGCGCAACTCTACGGCGTGAGAAGGGCGCCGTACGGGAAACGTGCGGCGCCCGTGTTGCGTTCCGGCTTTCCCTCCCGGTCCTTCCGGAGCGCTACATACCGGCGATCAGCTTCTCCACCCGGTCGTCCACGGAACGGAACGGGTCCTTGCACAACACCGTGCGCTGGGCCTGGTCGTTGAGTTTGAGGTGGACCCAGTCGACGGTGAAGTCCCGGCGCTGTTCCTGGGCCCGGCGGATGAAGTCGCCGCGCAGCCGGGCGCGCGTGGTCTGCGGCGGGACGGACTTGCCCTCGAAGATCTTCAAGTCGTTGCAGACCCGGGCGGCTTGGCCCTTCTTCTCCAGCAGGTAGTACAGGCCACGACGGCGGTGGATGTCGTGGTAGGCGAGGTCTATCTGGGCGACCCGCGGATGCGACATGGTCATGTTGTGCTTGGCCCGGTACCGCTCGAGGAGCTTGTACTTCATGACCCAGTCGATCTCGGTGTCGATGCGGTCGAGGTCCTCGGTCTCGATCGCCTCCAGGGTGCGGCCCCACAGCTCCAGCACCCGCTCGACGGTGCCGGTGCGGATACCGCGCCGCTCGCAGAAGTCCACGGCCTTCTCGTAGTACTCCCGCTGCACCTCCAGCGCGGAGGCTTCGCGGCCGCTGGCCAGGCGCACCTTGCGCCGCCCGGTGATGTCGTGGCTGACCTCGCGGATCGCCCGGATGGGGTTCTCCAGGGTGAGGTCCCGCATCACCGTGCCGGCTTCGATCATCCGCAGCACCAGATCGGTGGCGCCGACCTTGAGCAGCATGGTGGTCTCGGACATGTTCGAGTCGCCCACGATGACGTGCAGCCGGCGGTAGCGCTCGGCGTCCGCGTGCGGCTCGTCGCGCGTGTTGATGATCGGCCGGGAGCGGGTCGTCGCGGAGGAGACGCCCTCCCAGATGTGCTCGGCGCGCTGGCTGACGCAGTAAACGGCGCCGCGCGGCGTCTGGAGCACCTTGCCGGCGCCGCAGAGCAGCTGCCTGGTCACCAGGAACGGAATGAGGATGTCCGCGAGCCGCGAGAACTCCCCGTGCCGGGCCACCAGATAGTTCTCGTGGCAGCCGTAGGAGTTGCCCGCCGAATCGGTGTTGTTCTTGAAGAGGTAGACGTCGCCCGCGATTCCCTCCTCGTGCAGGCGTCGTTCCGCGTCTACCAGGAGTCCTTCCAGAATGCGCTCGCCCGCCTTGTCGTGGGTGACGAGTTCGATCACGTTGTCACATTCGGGTGTGGCGTATTCCGGATGTGACCCCACGTCGAGATAGAGGCGGGCGCCGTTGCGCAGAAAGACATTGCTGCTGCGGCCCCATGACACGACACGGCGGAAGAGGTACCGCGCCACCTCGTCAGGCGACAGGCGGCGCTGTCCCCTGAACGTGCACGTGACGCCGTACTCGTTCTCCAGCCCGAAAATGCGGCGGTCCATGAGTGAACATTACGCCCGATCCCCGGAGCTGAAACGGGGTTCGACAGCACGGTTCGGATCATTTTCCGAACCGGCCGTGACCACCGCGGTCGGCACGGGTGCCGCCAGTACCCGTCCGGTGGCCGCCAAAACCAGCAGGGACACGCCGCCCGCCATCCACGGCACGGCGAAGCCCCACAGCGTGCCGCCCTCCTCGACGACCGGCCCCGTCAGCCCCGTCCCCACCGACGCGCCCACGGTGAACGTCGTCACCAGCCAGGAGAACGCCTCGGTGACCGTGCCCCGCGGCGCGTGCCGGTCGACCAGGACGAACGCGCAGGCGATGGCCGGCGCCAGGAACACGCCGGCGACCACCGTGAGCAGCACCATGCCGACCGGGCCGGGCATCAGCATCAGCGGCATGTAACACACCGCCAGAAGGGCCACCAGCGCCGTCAGTCGCCGGGCGGGCTCCCCGGCCCACTGCCGGGCCCCGTAGACGGAGCCGCCGACCAGTGCCCCGAGCCCCAGGGCGGCCATCAGCCAGCCGTACACGGCGTCGCCCCCGTGCTCGTCCGCGTACGACACGGCGGCCACCGTGATGGAGCCCAGCGCCATCCCCACGCACAGGAACGCGGCCAGCAGCGCCAGCAGCCCGGGCGACCGCAGCGCGCCGAGCCAGTGCGCCTCCCGGGGCGCCGAGCGCCACGCGCGCGAGGGCGGCGACACCACCACCGACAGGGCGCCCAGCACGCCGACCGCGTTCAGGACCAGCAGCGCGACCTGCGCCGACCACAGCGACACGCACAGCGTCACGAGCAGTGGCCCGACGGTGAACATCACCTCCTGGGCCACGGCGTCCATGGCGTACGCCGTGTGCACCTGCCCCTCCTTGCGCAGGACGCTGGGCCACAGGGCCCGCAGCCCGCCCTCCAGCGGCGGCGTGAAGAGCCCCGCGGCCGCCACCGCCGCGTAGGCGACGGGCAACGCCCCGGCACCGGCGAACGCGAAGACACCCATGGCCAGCCCCGACAGCACGGCGGCGGGCAACTGCACCCGCGGCTGCCCGTACAGGTCCACCAGCCGCCCCAGCACCGGCTGCCCCACGGCGTTGGCGACGCCGTACACCGCCGCCAGCGCGCCCGCGAGGCTGTACGTGCCGCCCTCCGCCCGCACGAACAGCACGATCGCGATCGCGGCGGTGGCGTTGGGCAGCCGCCCCACCAGCGTGCCGACGAGCAGCCGGGTGGCATGCCTCGCCCGGAGGATCTCCAGGTATCCCATGACCGGCCCTGCCTTCCCCTCGCCCGACACGCGAGGTGTTACGTATAACTACCTCACTCATACGTACCATGTCCGCTGTTCGCCAGTCCAGACGAAAGAGCAGGCCCACGGTGGCACGAGGCAGCACCCGCCCCACCAGCCGGGACGTCGCGCAGGCCGCGGGTGTCTCCCAGGCCGCGGTCTCCCTGGTCCTGGGCGACAAGTGGCGCGGGCGGGTGTCGGAGACGACGGCGCAGCGCGTCCGCGAGGCGGCGCACACCCTCGGCTACCGCCCGAACCTGGCCGCGCGCAATCTGCGCCTGGGTCGTACCCGCACGGTTCTCCTGGTCGTCCCGGCGCTGACCACGGAGTTCTTCGCGGGCGTCTACACGGGCGCCGCCCGGGTGGCCGCCGAGCACGGCTTCGGTGTCGTCCTCTACCCCTCACCCGAGGGCATCGGCCCCGCCCGCGACCCCTTCGCCTCGGCGCAGGCCGCCCTGGACGGCGTCATCGCCTCGTCCATGGCCGCCGACGCCCTGACGGCGATCCGGGGCGACCAGCTGCCGCTGGTGATGCTGGACAGCGATCCGGGGGGCAGCCTGGGCGCGGCCACCGTCAATCTGGACATCGCGGACGGCATCCGGCAGGTCGCCGACCACCTCCTGGCCCAGGGCCACCGCCGCTTCCTGCACCTCGCCGCGGACGTGGCCTCGTGGACCTTCGAGGTCCGCGCCCGGGAACTGGCGGCCCGCCTGGCCGGCACCCCGGGCACCGAACTCGGCACCGTCCACGCCCCCATCTCCATCGAGGGCGCCCGCACGGCCGCGGAGGCCGCCCTCACCCGTCCCGGCCCGCGCCCCACGGCGCTGGTCTGCGACGACGACCAGCTGGCGGCCGGCGCCTACAAGGCGGCCCGCCGCCTGGGCCTGCGCGTCCCCGAGGACATCTCCGTCACCGGCGTGGACGACCTGGCCCTGGCCACCGCGATCGACCCCGAGCTCACCACGGTCCGCCTGGACGCGGAGCTGTTCGGCGCGCGCGGTATGCGAGCCCTCCTGGCGGTCCTCGGGGGCGACGCCCCCGAGGCCGGCGACATCCCGGTGCGCCTGGTGGTGCGGGGCTCCACGGCCCCGCCGAGGCGAGACGACTGACCCCGGCGTTCACGCCGCTGCCGACGCCGGGGTGACCACCGGACGGGCCGCGCGGCCCGGCGCCATCAGATTGCCGCCCGCACCCACCCGTGCCGCCCTGGGGGCACCTCCCAGGCCGTTCAGGCACTGGGGGAGGCGCGACTGCCCGCAGCCGGACGACCCGGCCGCACCCACCAGCCTCCGGCTGGACGGCGCCGCGGTCGCCCGCGGCGGGAAGGGACGTGCCGGGGGGTGTCCGCCCGCAGCGGTTGGCGCGTCGACCCGGGTGCGTTGGTCACCGACCGATTCCCGCCGCCGCGGGCGACGCCGTGCGCAGCCGCCGCGCCTTCGTGCACGCCATCCGGGAGCGGGCCGAGCGGGCC
>NZ_JBFAWY010000008.1:0-278184 GCF_040680575.1 Streptomyces sp. NPDC052020 | reverse complement strand
TCCGCCTGGTCAGCGTCGGCCACACCTATGTCGAGGCATGGTGCCGGCGCTCCGAGGCGCGGCGGACCTTCCGGCTCGACCGGGTCGCCGAGAGGCTCTGCGAGCCGGAGCACCGGGCGGGGCGGCCCGGCCCCCGGACCCCCGGCGGCCCGCGAGCCTCGCTCACGCCCGGCCCGCCGCGTCGTCACCGGCGCGTGGGAGGATCGGAGACGTACCTCACACGTGTACACGAAGGAGAGCGCGCGATGGCCACCAAGCCGCCCAAGGGCGATCCGGTTCAGGACGCGCCGCAGGTCGCCGGGCCGAAGCATGCCGCGGCGGGGCTGCCGGCCATCGGTCACACGCTCCGTGCCGCCCAGCGGCAGATGGGCGTCAAGCGCACCGCGCTGACCCTGCTGAGCGTCAACCAGAAGGACGGCTTCGACTGCCCCGGCTGCGCCTGGCCGGAGCCGGAGCACCGGCACACGGCGGAGTTCTGCGAGAACGGCGCCAAGGCCGTGGCCGAGGAGGCCACCCTGCGCCGCGTCACCCCCGAGTTCTTCGCGGCGCACTCCGTCACCGACCTCGCCGGCCGCAGCGGCTACTGGCTGGGCCAGCAGGGCCGCCTCACCCACCCCATGTACCTGCCCGAGGGGGCCGACCACTACGAGCCGGTCACCTGGGAGCGCGCCTTCGACATCGTCGCCGAGGAGATCGCCGCCCTCGGCTCCCCCGACGAGGCCGTCTTCTACACCTCCGGGCGCACCGGCAACGAGGCCGCCTTCCTCTACCAGCTCTTCGCGCGCGAGCTCGGCACCAACAACCTGCCCGACTGCTCGAACATGTGCCACGAGTCGTCCGGCTCCGCCCTGTCGGAGACGATCGGCATCGGCAAGGGCAGCGTCCTGCTGGAGGACCTGTACCGGGCCGATCTGATCATCGTCGCCGGGCAGAATCCGGGCACCAACCACCCGCGCATGCTCTCCGCCCTGGAGAAGGCCAAGGCGAACGGCGCGCGGATCATCAGCGTCAACCCGCTGCCCGAGGCGGGCCTGGAGCGCTTCAAGAACCCGCAGACCCCCAGGGGCCTCACCGCCGGCTCGGCCCTCACCGACCTGTTCCTCCAGATCCGCATCGGCGGCGACCAGGCCCTCTTCCGCCTCCTCAACAAGCTGATCATCGACACGGAGGGCGCGGTCGACGATGCCTTCGTCCGCGAGCACACCCACGGCTTCGAGGAGTTCGCCGCGGCGGCCCGCGCCGCCGACTGGGACGAGACGCTCGCGGCGACCGGTCTCACGCGCGGGGAGATCGAACAGGCCCTGCGCATGGTGCTGGCCTCCGAGCGCACCATCGTGTGCTGGGCGATGGGCCTGACCCAGCACAAGCACTCCGTCCCCACCATCCGCGAGGTCGTCAACTTCCTGCTGCTGCGCGGCAGCATCGGCCGTCCGGGCGCGGGCGTGTGCCCGGTGCGCGGCCACTCCAACGTGCAGGGCGACCGCACGATGGGCATCGTCGAGCGCCCTCCGGCCGCCTTCCTGGACGCTCTGGAGCGGGAGTTCGGCTTCGCCCCGCCGCGCGAGCACGGCTACGACGTCGTACGGGCCATCCGCGCGCTGCGGGACGGGGCGGCGAAGGTGTTCTTCGCCATGGGCGGCAACTTCGTCGCGGCCTCTCCCGACACCCAGGTCACCGAGGCGGCCATGCGGCGCGCGCGGCTGACCGTGCACGTGTCGACGAAACTGAACCGCTCGCACGCCGTCACGGGCGCGCGTGCGCTGATCCTCCCCACCCTCGGCCGCACCGAGCGCGACCTCCAGGCGAGCGGCGAGCAGTTCGTGACCGTGGAGGACTCCATGGGCATGGTGCACGCCTCGCGCGGCCGGCTCGACCCGGCGAGCCCGCACCTGCTGTCCGAGCCGGCCATCGTGTGCCGGCTGGCCCGCCGGGTGCTCGGCGAGGGCAGCAGGGTGCCGTGGGAGGAGTTCGAGAAGGACTACGCGGCGATCCGTGACCGCATCGCGCGCGTGATCCCCGGGTTCGAGGACTTCAACGCGCGTGTGGCCCGCCCCGGAGGTTTCGCGCTCCCGCACGCCCCGCGCGACGAGCGGCGCTTCCCCACGGCCACCGGCAAGGCCAACTTCACCGCCGCGCCGGTGGAGTACCCCGCACTGCCGGAGGGGCGGCTGCTGCTGCAGACCCTGCGCTCCCACGACCAGTACAACACCACCATCTACGGCCTGGACGACCGCTACCGCGGCATCAAGAACGGCCGCCGGGTCGTCCTGGTCCATCCCGAGGACGCCCGGAAGCTGGGCGTCCGCGACGGCTCCTACGTCGACCTGGTCAGCGAGTGGCAGGACGGGGCGGAGCGGCGGGCGCCCGGTTTCCGGGTCGTGCACTACCCGACCGCCCGGGGCTGTGCCGCCGCCTACTACCCGGAGACCAACGTCCTGGTCCCGCTGGACGCCACCGCGGACACGAGCAACACCCCGGCCAGCAAGTCCGTCATCGTCCGTCTGGAACAATCGGCGACCGACTGAGCGTTTGCTCAGCCGACGCAGAGCCGAACGACCACGACGAACGGAGCCGGGCCCATGGGCGAGCAGCAGCATGTGACGTTCCCGCGGGAGGTCATCGACGAGTACGCCGCGCTCGGCGTCGACCTGCCCGCCCTGTTCTCCGCCGGCCACCTGGGGACCCGGATGGGCGTCCGGATAGTCGAGGCGTCCGCCGAGCGGGTCGTCGGCACCATGCCGGTGGAGGGCAACACCCAGCCCTACGGGCTGCTGCACGGCGGTGCGTCCGCGGTGCTGGCCGAGACGCTCGGCTCGGTCGGCTCGATGCTGCACGGCGGCAGTTCCAAGATCGCCGTAGGGGTCGACCTCAACTGCACCCATCACCGCGGCGTCCGCTCGGGCCTGGTCACCGGCGTCGCCACGCCCGTCCACCGGGGCCGCACCACGGCGACGTACGAGATCGTCATCAGCGACGAGGAAGGGCGCCGGGTGTGCAGCGCCCGGCTGACCTGCCTGCTGCGGGACGTCAGCCCCGGCGACGCCGCCCGCGTCACCGCCGCGGGCTGACCGGCTCGCGCGCCGGCGGGGGCCATCGCCCCTCCCGGCCGCCCGGCACCCCGGCGTCGGGGCGCGGGAGGCACCCTGACCGGCCGGCTGGCCGGGGCGGCGACGCGAGGCACCGGCCGCCCCGGACCCGCCCGGCGAGGAGTGGTGCGCCCGCCTCGTCTCCCACCGGGCGCACGAGACGATCGAGGGCCACCCCGGGGCGCGGGCCGCCCGGCCCCGCGCCGGATGCCCGGCGGCCCCGGCGCCCGCCCCGCCTTTCCGGGTGAGGACAGGCCCTGCCCACAAGATCGATTTCACCGCCCCGGGCGACGGCAGGCGGAAAAATGCCGCGGAATGCGGGACTCCCTTTCACGGAAGTAACCCTGTGTAATGTGCGCGCAATACAAGCGCACAGTTTCATCCCCGGCCCACGCTGCGCACAGCACCTCTCCGACGCCCCGCAGGTCGCCCGCGGCAACGAATCCAGGTCATTACCAAAACGCCCCAGACGCCTGAACCACCCCCCGCGAATCCTGCGGGTTCTCACCATACGGACAGGGCGAATCGGCCTGAATTCCGCCCTTCTCCCCCGGCAGTACCGCTCTTCATAACGCCGTGTCATAACAAGAGCGTCACAGCCTCTCACAGACTCTCCTCCACGTTCCCCACACCCGCTTAGAGTCACCGCCAGTCACCGCGCCGTCGGATTGTCACTTCCGCCCAGCGCTCGACTCGGCCGTTTCCACCGGGAAGCGGCTGTGCCAGGGGAAAGGACTGATCGTGCGTCAACGTTCGCTCATCGCCATCACCGCCGCGCTGGCGGCGGGAGCACTCACCCTCACCGCCTGCGGCTCGCGTGACGACGACGGTGGCGGCTCGGACTCCGGCAACGGCGGCACCAAGGTCGTCATCGGCGTCGACGCCCCGATGACCGGCGACCTGTCCGCGATGGGCCTCGGCATCAAGAACTCGGTGGACCTCGCCACCAAGATCGCCAACAAGAAGAAGTACGTCGAGGGGGTCACCTTCGAGATACAGGCCCTCGACGACCAGGGCCAGCCGTCGGCCGGCCAGCAGAACGCCACCAAGTTCGTCGCGGACAAGGACGTCCTCGGCGTCGTCGGCCCGCTGAACTCCTCCGTCGGCGAATCCATGCAGAAGGTCTTCGACGACGCCAAGCTGGTCCAGGTCTCCCCGGCCAACACCGGGCCTTCCCTCACCCAGGGTCCCGACTGGCGCACCAAGAAGGTCCGCCAGTACAAGTCCTACTTCCGCACCGCCACCACCGACGCCGTCCAGGGCCCGTTCGCCGCCCAGTACGTCTACAACGACTACAAGAAGAAGAAGGTCTTCGTCATCGACGACAAGAAGACCTACGGCGCCGGACTCGCCGCCACCTTCACCGACGAGTTCAAGAAGCTCGGCGGCAAGGTCGTCGGCACCGAGCACATCAACCCCGACAGCAAGGACTTCTCCGCCGTCGCGACCAAGGTCAAGAATTCCGGCGCCGACGTCGTCTATTACGGCGGTGAATACCCGCAGGCAGGGCCCCTCAGCAAGCAGATCAAGGAAGCCGGGGCCAAGATTCCGCTCGTCGGCGGTGACGGGATCAAGGACCCCGCCTTCATCGAGCTCGCCGGCCCCGCCAGCGAGGGCGACCTCGCCACTCTCGTCGGCGCGCCCGTCCAGGGCATCGCCTCCGCCAAGCAGTTCGTCGCCGACTACAAGGCGGAAGGCTACAAGGAGGACTACGCCGCGTACGGCGGCTACTCCTACGACTCCGCCTGGGCCATCATCGAGGCCGTCAAGAAGGTCGTCGAGGACAACGGCGGAAAGCTCCCCTCCGACGCCCGCGCCAAGATCACCGAGGCCATGCAGAACATCTCCTTCGACGGAGTGACCGGCAAGGTCTCCTTCGACGAGTTCGGTGACGCCACCAACAAGCAGCTCACCGTCTACGCCGTCAAGAACGGCGACTTCACCGCCGTCGACTCCGGTACCTACACCGGCTGATCACACCGCACCACTGCCCACGAGCCGCGCGGGGCGCTGTTCCACAGGCGCCCCGCGCGGACTCGCATCCGGCCACATCCGTCGAACATCCGAAAGTCTCGGAGGACATGCGGTGAACGAACTGCCGCAGCAGCTGGTCAACGGCCTGCTCCTGGGATCCATGTACGGGCTGGTCGCCATCGGCTACACCATGGTCTACGGCATCGTCCAGCTCATCAACTTCGCCCACGGCGAGATCTTCATGACCGGAGCCTTCGGCGCCCTCACGGTCTACGTGTACATCCTGCCCGACGGAACCACGATGTGGGTCGCCCTGCCGCTCATGCTCCTGGGCGCCATCGTCGTCGCGGTGACGGTCGCCGTCGGAGCGGAACGATTCGCCTACCGGCCGCTGCGCGGCGCTCCCCGCCTGGCCCCCCTGATCACCGCCATCGGCCTCTCCCTCGCCCTCCAGCAGGCCGTGTGGGCGTGGTACCCCGAGGCGAAGTCCGCCCGCAGCTTCCCCCAGATCGACGGCGGCCCCTTCCACATCGGCAGCGTCACCATCCAGACCGGCGACATCTTCCTCCTCGTCGCCGCGCCCGTCAGCATGGCCGTCCTCGCCTACTTCGTCATGAAGACCCGCACCGGACGCGGTATGCAGGCCACCGCCCAGGATCCGGACACCGCCAAACTCATGGGCGTCAACACCGACCGCATCATCGTCATCGCCTTCGCCCTCGGTGCCGTCTTCGCCGCCGTCGGAGCCCTCGCCAACGGCCTCAAGTACGGCCAGATCGACTTCCGCATGGGCTTCATCCTCGGCCTCAAGGCCTTCACCGCGGCCGTCCTCGGCGGCATCGGCAACATCTACGGCGCCATGATCGGCGGCGTCGTGCTCGGCATCGCCGAAACCCTCGCCACCGCCTACGTCGCCGACATCCCCGGCATGGACCAGTTCGGCAGCCAGTCCTGGGCCGACGTCTGGGCCTTCATCCTCCTCATCCTCGTACTGCTGCTGCGGCCCCAGGGCCTGCTCGGCGAACGCGTTGCGGACAGGGCGTGACACCGATGACCACACAGACCACCCCGCAGAAGACCTCCGGCACCCCCGCCGCCGCCCCGGCCACCGGCCTCATCGGCATACCCCCGCGCCTCGGGCGCGCCCTGGCGACCGGCGGCGGACTCCTCACCGTCCTGTCCACCTTCCTCGCCTGGACCTGGACCAGCGCCTTCCCGGGCGACCTCACCGTCTACGGCTACCCCGGCGGCCTCCAGGTCCTCGTCCTCATCGGCGGCGCCCTGACCACCCTGCTCGGGCTCGCCTCCTACGGAGTCAAGGGGCTGCGCCGGCTCACCCCCGCCGGCGCCGACCCCGCCGTCAGGTTCGCCGCCCTCGGCGCCTTCGCCACCACCTGGTACACCGTCCTCGCCATCAGCTACCAGCTCGGCGGCCTGGTCAACGTCGAACCCGGCGGCTGGATCGCCGCCGCCGCCACCCTCCTCGCCCTCCTGGGCGCGCTCGCGCTCCCCTGCCCCAAGCCCCAGCCCGACCCCATCGACCCCGACAGCACCCCCTGGGAACAGGTCAGGCACCGCCTCGCCCACACCGGGCACACCGTCAAGGCGGCCTTCGCCGCGCCCGCCCCCCGCCCGGTCCCCGCCCTGCCCTCCTACGCCGAGATCCTGATCATCGTCGGGATCATGGCCCTGGCCCTGACCGTCTTCACCTACGGCATCGGCACCGAGTACGACGAAGCCTTCGTCGGCTTCCTCATCACCGCCGGCCTCGGCTTCGCCGCCCTGCACAAGGCCGGCCTCATCGCCCACGCCTCCCAGATCACCGCGCGCCACCAGAACATCACCCTCTGCGGCGCCTTCGTCGCCGCCGCCCTCTTCCCCTTCACCCAGACCGACGACCAGTACGCCACCATCGGCGTCTACATCCTCATCTTCGCCACCGTCGCCCTGGGCCTGAACATCGTCGTCGGCCTCGCCGGCCTCCTCGACCTCGGATACGTCGCCTTCCTCGGCGTCGGCGCCTACGCCGCCTCCCTCGTCTCCGGCTCCCCCAGCTCGCCCCTCGACCTGCACCTCCCCTTCTGGGCCACCGTCCTCGTCGGCGCCGCCGCCTCCCTCGTCTTCGGCGTCCTCATCGGGGCCCCCACCCTCCGCCTGCGGGGCGACTACCTCGCCATCGTCACCCTCGGCTTCGGCGAGATCTTCCGCATCACCGTCAACAACCTCGACGGCACCTCCGGACCCGACGTCACCAACGGCTCCAACGGCATCTCCGCCATCCCCAACCTCAAGATCTTCGGATGGGACCTGGGAGCCGAGCACACCGTCGCCGGCTTCACCATCGGCCGGTTCGCCAACTACTTCTTCCTCATGCTGCTGATCACCGCCGTCGTCGTCCTCGTCTTCCGGCGCAGCGGTGACTCCCGTATCGGCCGCGCCTGGGTCGCCATCCGCGAAGACGAGACCGCCGCCCTCGCCATGGGCATCAACGGTTTCCGCGTCAAACTCATCGCCTTCGCCGTCGGCGCCTCCCTGGCCGGGCTGGCCGGCACCGTCCAGGCGCACGTCACCTACACCGTGACCCCGGAGCAGTACCTGTTCGCCGGCGCGATCCCGCCCAACTCCGCCTTCCTCCTCGCCGCCGTCGTCCTCGGCGGCATGGGCACCATCGGCGGCCCCCTCATCGGCGCCGCGCTGCTCTTCCTCATTCCCAACAAGCTTCAGTTCCTCGGCGACTACCAGCTCTTCGCCTTCGGACTCGCCCTCATCCTCCTCATGCGCTTCCGGCCCGAAGGGCTCATCCCCAACCGCCGCCGCCAACTCGAATTCCACGAAGAAGCCGACGCGCCCGCGGTCCTCGGCAAGACAGGGGCCTGACCACCATGACCACCGACACCACCACCAAGGGCGCCCCGGGCGGCGCCACCCCCGGCGAGACCGTCCTCGACGCCCGCGGCGTCACCATGCGCTTCGGCGGGCTCACCGCCGTACGAAGCGTCGACCTCACCGTCAACAGCGGGGAGATCGTCGGGCTCATCGGCCCCAACGGCGCCGGCAAGACCACCTTCTTCAACTGCCTCACCGGCCTGTACGTCCCCACCGAAGGCGAAGTCCGCTACAAGGGCCAGGTCCTCCCGCCCACATCCTTCAAGGTCACCGCCGCCGGAATCGCCCGCACCTTCCAGAACATCCGCCTGTTCTCCAACATGACCGTCCTGGAGAACGTTCTCGTCGGTCGCCACACCCGCACCAAGGAAGGATTCTGGTCCGCCGTCCTGCGCGGCCCCGGATTCCACCGGGCGGAGGCCACCTCACGAGCACGCGCCACCGAGCTCCTCGCGTTCGTCGGACTCGCCCACAAGGCCGACCACCTCGCGCGAAATCTCCCCTACGGAGAACAACGCAAGCTCGAAATCGCCCGCGCGCTCGCCAGCGAGCCCGGGCTGCTGCTCCTCGACGAACCCACCGCCGGCATGAACCCGCAGGAGACCCGGGCCACCGAGGAACTCGTCTTCGCCATCCGCGACCAGGGCATCGCCGTCCTCGTCATCGAGCACGACATGCGCTTCATCTTCAACCTGTGCGACCGCGTCGCCGTCCTCGTCCAGGGCGAGAAACTCATCGAGGGCGACAGCGCCACCGTCCAGGGCGACGAGCGCGTCGTCGCCGCCTACCTCGGCGAGCCCTTCGAGAACGCGCCCGGCGCCGAAGAACTCGCCGAGGTCGAAGCCGCCGAGGCACACGCCGGCGCCACCGCGACCGACACCGCGGCCAGCAAGGAGAACGACCGATGACCGCCCTCCTGGAAGTCGAGGACCTCCGCGTCGCCTACGGCAAGATCGAAGCCGTCAAGGGCATCTCGTTCACCGTCGACGCCGGCCAGGTCGTCACCCTCATCGGCACCAACGGCGCCGGGAAGACCACCACCCTCCGCACGCTCTCCGGCCTCCTCAAGCCGGTGGGCGGCCAGGTCAGGTTCAACGGGAAATCCCTCAAGAGGGTCCCCGCCCATCACATCGTCTCGCTCGGGCTCGCCCACTCCCCCGAAGGCCGCCATATCTTCCCCCGCATGAGCATCGAGGACAATCTCCGCCTCGGCGCCTTCCTCCGCGACGACAAACCCGGCATCGAAGAAGACATCCAGCGGGCCTACGACCTCTTCCCCATTCTGGGGGAACGCAGAAAGCAGGCCGCGGGCACCCTCTCCGGCGGCGAACAGCAAATGCTCGCCATGGGCCGTGCCCTCATGTCGCAGCCCAAGCTGCTTATGCTCGACGAGCCCTCCATGGGCCTCTCGCCGATCATGATGCAGAAAATCATGGCCACCATCGCCGAGCTCAAGGCGCAGGGCACCACCATTCTGCTCGTCGAGCAGAACGCCCAGGCCGCCCTCTCCCTCGCCGACCGGGGATACGTCATGGAAATCGGCAGAATCGTCCTCTCCGGAACCGGACAGGAACTCCTCCACGACGAATCGGTCCGCAAGGCCTACCTCGGCGAGGACTGACCCCGCACACAGGGCGAGGCCCGCGCCCCAGAAGGGACGCGGGCCTCGCCACGCGTCTCAGTCCTTGGACGCCTTCTTCTCCTCGGCGTCCTCGATGACCGCCTGCGCCACCTGCTGCATCGACATCCGGCGGTCCATCGACGTCTTCTGGATCCAGCGGAACGCCGCCGGCTCGGTCAGGCCGTACTCCGTCTGGAGAATCGACTTCGCGCGGTCCACCAGCTTCCGCGTCTCCAGCCGCTGGCTGAGGTCCGCGACCTCCTTCTCCAGCTCCTTCAGCTCCGTGAACCGCGATACGGCCATCTCGATCGCCGGTACCACGTCACTCTTGCTGAACGGCTTCACCAGATACGCCATGGCACCCGCGTCCCGGGCCCGCTCCACCAGATCGCGCTGCGAGAACGCGGTGAGCATCAGCACCGGGGCGATGCGCTCCTCCGCGATCTTCTCCGCCGCGGAGATACCGTCCAGCTTCGGCATCTTCACGTCCAGGATCACCAGGTCCGGGCGGTGCTCACGGGCCAGCTCGACGGCCTGCTCGCCGTCACCGGCCTCACCGACGACGGTGTACCCCTCCTCCTCCAGCATCTCTTTGAGATCGAGCCGGATCAGGGCCTCGTCCTCGGCGATGACGACACGGGTCGTCAGCGGAGGAACGTGCGACTTGTCGTCGTCGGGCACGTCGACGGGCTGGGGCGACTCGGGGGCGGTCACGTGGCGCTCCTTGTTCCGGGGCAGGCGGTACTGCTCCCAAGAGCGTACCCAGCTGCGGTAAGGTGGGGGCACGGCGGGTGACCGTCGTCCTTCGTTTTGAAGGGGGCCCCGGTAGCCCAGCGGTAGAGGCAATGGTCTCAAACACCATACAGCGTCGGTTCGAATCCGACCCGGGGTACTTTTCCTCCGGTTCCAAGGTCACCGCCCGCAAGCGGTGACCTCCTTTTCTTGAACCCCGTTTTTCTCCGCGGCGTGTCGCCGTCAGGACTTCTCCCCGATGCGGTGCACCCGCACCAGATTCGTCGTCCCGGACACCCCGGGCGGCGAACCGGCCGTGATCACGACCAGATCGCCCTCGCGGCAGCGGCCGTTCTCGGTGAGGAGCTCGTCGACCTGCTCCACCATCGCGTCGGTCGAGTCGACGTGCGGCCCCAGGTACGTCTCCACGCCCCAGGTCAGGCTGAGCTGGGAGCGGGTCGCCGGGGCGGGGGTGAAGGCGAGGAGCGGGATCGGGGAGCGGTAGCGGGACAGCCGGCGGGCGGTGTCTCCGGACTGGGTGAAGGCGACCAGGAACCTGGCGCCGAGGAAGTCGCCCATCTCGGCGGCGGCGCGGGCGACGGCACCGCCCTGGGTACGGGGTTTGTTGCGTTCGGTCAGCGGCGGCAGGCCCCGGGCGAGGATGTCCTCCTCGGCGGCCTCCACGATCCGGGCCATGGTCCGCACGGTGTCGATGGGGTATTTGCCGACGCTGGTCTCCCCGGAGAGCATGACCGCGTCGGTGCCGTCGATGACGGCGTTGGCGACATCGGAGGCTTCCGCTCGGGTGGGCCGCGAGTTGTCGATCATGCTGTCGAGCATCTGCGTGGCGACGATGACCGGTTTGGCGTTGCGCTTGGCGAGTTTGATGGCGCGCTTTTGAACGAGAGGGACTTGTTCGAGGGGCATTTCGACGCCCAGGTCACCGCGGGCGACCATGATGCCGTCGAAGGCGGCGACGATGTCTTCAAGGTGATCGACGGCCTGGGGCTTTTCGATTTTGGCGATGACGGGGAGGCGGCGTCCTTCTTCGTCCATGATGCGGTGCACGTCCTGGATGTCGCGTGCGGTGCGGACGAAGGAGAGGGCGATGACGTCGAAGCCGGTGTGCAGGGCCCAGCGGAGGTCTTCCTCGTCCTTCTTGGACAGGGCGGGGACGGAGACGGCGACGCCGGGGAGGTTGAGGCCCTTGTGGTCCGAGACGACGCCCGGTTCGGTGACGGTGGTGTGGACGCGCGGGCCGTCGATCCCGGTGACCTCAAGACAGACTTTGCCGTCGTCGACGAGGATGCGCTCGCCGGGGCGGACGTCGTCGGCGAGCCCCGCGTAGGTGGTGCCACAGAGGTGGCGGTCGCCCTCGGTGCCCTCTTCGACGGTGATGGTGAAGGGGTCACCGCGTTCGAGGAGTACGGGGCCTTCGGCGAAGCGGCCGAGTCTGATCTTCGGGCCTTGCAGGTCGGCGAGGATGCCGATGCTGCGGCCGGTTTCGTCGGCGGCTTCGCGTACGCGGCGATAGCGCTGCTCGTGTTCGGCGTGGGTGCCGTGGCTGAGGTTGAAGCGGGCGACGTCCATTCCGGCGTCGACGAGTGCCTTGATCTGGTCGTAAGAGTCGGCGGCGGGACCAAGAGTGCATACGATCTTTGCTCGGCGCATGAGGCGAGCCTATGACTTACCGGCGGGTAGAGAATTGGCGATGCGTGACCGCTCAACGGCCTTTGAGTGAAGTGGTTTTGACAAGCGTTAATTGTGCGGCGCAGCGCTCTGATGAGCGTTCCGTGACGCCTTTCTCCGTTCATGTTTTCGCCTGATCGGTTCCTGTCATGATCGGTCGAACGTGTGACTGTTGTGCCGGTATGTCCTTGTATACCGCTGTTCGCGGGGATTGGGGGGCCATCGGTCACCAGATCGCAACCTGGAGGACCTGTTGCCCCCGGTCCGGGCGGGCCAGAATCTACGCGCGTTATCTACGCGCGTCGTGACACATGTTCACCGAGGGGAAGCACGCATGCCGTTGAACCGCCGGAAGTTTCTGAAGAAGTCCGCCGTGACCGGCGCGGGAGTCGCGTTGACCGGTGCGGCGGCGGCTCCGGCGGCCGGGGCCGCCGAGCGGCGTGGCGGGCGCGGGCCGAAGCGGTACGCGCTGACGGTGATGGGGACGACCGATCTGCACGGGCATGTCTTCAACTGGGACTACTTCAAGGACGCGGAGTACTCCGACCCCCAGGGCAACGCCCAGGGGCTGGCGCGTATATCGACGCTGGTGGATCAGGTGCGCGCGGAGAAGGGGCGGCGGAACACGCTGCTGCTGGACGCGGGTGACACGATCCAGGGGACCCCGCTGACGTACTACTACGCGAAGGTGGACCCGATCACGGCCGAGGGCGGGCCGGTGCATCCGATGGCGCAGGCGATGAACGCGATCGGGTACGACGCGGTGGCGCTGGGGAACCACGAGTTCAATTACGGCATCGAGACGCTCCGGAAGTTCGAGGAGCAGTGCCGTTTCCCGCTGCTGGGGGCGAACGCGGTCGACGCGAAGACACTGAAGCCCGCATTCCCGCCCTATTTCATGAAGACCTTCCGGGTGAAGGGCGCTCCCCCGGTGAAGGTGGCGGTGCTGGGTCTGACGAATCCGGGGATCGCGATCTGGGACAAGGCGTATGTGCAGGGGAAGCTGGCGTTTCCGGGGCTGGAGGAGCAGGCGGCGAAGTGGGTGCCGAAGCTGAGGTCGATGGGCGCGGACGTGGTGGTGGTCTCGGCGCATTCCGGGTCGTCGGGGACGTCGTCATACGGTGATCAGTTGCCATACGTGGAGAACGCGGCGGCGAACGTGGCGCGGCAGGTGCCGGGGATCGACGCGATTCTGGTGGGCCACGCGCACGCGGAGATCGAGGAACTGCGCGTCGTCAACGAGCAGACGGGGAAGGCCGTGGTGCTGTCCGAACCACTGTGCTACGCCGAGCGCCTGGCACTGTTCGACTTCGATCTGGCATTCGAGCGGGGCCGGTGGCGGGTGGAGTCGGTGAAGGCGTCGCTGCGGGATTCGCGCACGGTGGCCGACGATCCGCGGATCACGAAGTTGCTCGCGGACGAGCACCGGAAGGTGGTGTCGTATGTCAATCAGGTTGTCGGTACGGCGACGGCGACGCTGACGACGGCGGAGGCGCGGTACAAGGACGCGCCGATCATCGATTTGATCAACACGGTGCAGGAGGACGTGGTCCGGCAGGCGCTGGCGGGTACGGAGTACGCGTCGCTGCCGGTGCTGTCGCAGGCGTCGCCGTTTTCGCGTACGTCTCAGATCCCGGCGGGCGAGGTGACCATCCGGGATCTGTCGAGTCTGTATGTGTACGACAACACGCTGGTGGCGAAGGTGATGTCGGGGGCGCAGATCCGGGCGTACCTGGAGTACTCGGCGGAGTATTTCGTGCAGACGGCGGCCGGTACGCCGGTGGACGTGGCGAAGCTGACGAATGCGAACGGCCGGCCGGACTACAACTTCGACTACGTGTCGGGGCTGCGGTACGACATCGATATCGCGCGGCCGGCCGGTGCGCGGATCCGGAATCTGACTTTCGGCGGTGCTCCGCTGGACGACGCGCAGCGGTTCGTGCTGGCGGTGAACAATTACCGGGCCAATGGCGGGGGCGCGTTCCCGCATGTGGCGTCGGCGAAGGAGGTGTGGTCGGAGTCGACGGAGATCCGCACGCGGATCGCGGAGTGGGCGACCGCGAAGGGTGTGCTGGACCCGGCGGACTTCGCGTCGGCGGACTGGCGGCTGACGCGGGAGGGCACGCCGGTGTTCTAGGCAGCGGAGGGCGGGACCGGCTCGTCGGTGAGCGGGCGGGGCGGCGGTCGTGTGGGAGCGGGTCCGGCTTCCACGGGGCCGCCGCCCTTGTGCGACCGCCGGTCTCACCGCTGGTCGACGAGTGGGATGAGGGTGGGTGCCGGTTGCCGGGTGGGCGGGATGTGGGGGTGGTGGTGGGGCTGGAGGCCGAAGGTGGTGAAGGCGGTGCGGGCGGGCAGGGGGTAGGGCTCCTTGCCGGTGAGGGTGTTGAGGATGGTGGCGCTGCGCCAGGCGGCGAGCCCCAGATCGGGGGTGCCGACCCCGTGGGTGTGGATCTCGGCGTTCTGGACGTAGACCTGGCAGCCGGAGGCGGTGATGCGGGGGTCGAGGGCGAGCCGGAAGTGCGCGTCGACGCGGGGCCGTCCGCTGCTGTCGCGGCACAGGTAGGGGTCGAGGCCGGCGAGGAGTCCGTCGAGGGGGCGCTGCCGGTAGCCGGTGGCGAGGACGACGGCGTCGGTGGTGAGGCGGGTGCGGGTGTGCTGCTGGACGTGTTCGAGGTGGAGCTCGATCCGGGTGGCGGCGAAGCGGCCGGCGGTGCGGACGTGGACGCCCGGGGTGAGGACGGCGTCGGGCCAGCCGCCGTGCAGGGTGCGGCGGTAGAGCTCGTCATGGATGGCGGCGAGGGTGTCGGTGTCGATGCCCTTGTGGAGTTGCCACTGGGCGGGGACGAGCCGGTCGCGGACGGATTCGTCGAGGCCGTGGAAGTAGCGGGTGTAGTCGGGGGTGAAGTGTTCGAGGCCGAGTTTGGAGTACTCCATGGGGGCGAAGGCCCCGGTGCGGCCGAGCCAGTGGACGCGTTCGCGGCCGGCGGGGCGGTGGCGGAGCAGGTCGAGGAAGATCTCGGCGCCCGACTGGCCGGTGCCGATGACGGTGATGTGGCCGGCGGCGAGCAGGGTGTCGCGGTGGTGGAGATAGTCGGCGGCGTGGACGACGGGGACGCCGGGGGTGTCGGCGAGGGGTCTGAGCGGGTCGGGGATGTGGGGTTCGGTGCCGATGCCGAGGACGACGTTGCGGGTGTGGGTGCGGCCGTGGGCTTCCGGCTGCCCGTCGGGGCCGAGCCGGGTGTGGTCGACCTCGAAGACGTCGCGTTCGGGGTTCCAGCGGACGGCGTCGACGTGGTGGCCGAAGTGGAGGGCGGGGAGGCTGTCGGCGACCCAGCGGCAGTAGGCGTCGTATTCGGTGCGGCGGATGTGGAAGCGCTCGGCGAAGTAGAAGGGGAAGAGGCGTTCGCGGGTCTTGAGGTAGTTGAGGAAGGTCCAGGGGCTGGCGGGGTCGGCGAGGGTGACGAGGTCGGCGAGGAAGGGGACCTGGATGGTGCTGTCGTCGATGAGGAGGCCGGGGTGCCAGCGGAAGGCGGGGCTCCGGTCGTAGAAGGCGGTGTCGAGTTCGGCGAGGGGGTGGGCGAGGGCGGCGAGGGACAGGTTGAAGGGGCCGATGCCGATGCCGACGAGGTCGCGGGGGGCGGCGGGCTCGCGGTACGGGAAGTGGGGGGTCATCGGGGGGTGTGTCCTTCTACGAGGGTGAGCAGGGCGGTCAGGTCGCCGGGGCCGGTGGCCGGGTTGAGGAAGGTGGCCTTGAGCCAGAGGCGTCCGTCGATGCGGGCGCGGCCGAGGACGGCGTGTCCGCGGGTGAGCAGGGCGCGGCGTACGGCGGCGACGGTGTCGTCGGTGGCGCCGGCGGGGCGGAAGAGGACGGTGCTGATGGTGGGTGGGGCGTGGAGGTCGAAGCGGGGGTGGTGGTGGACGAGGGCGGCGAATTCCCGGGCGCGGGCGCAGACCTGGTCGATGAGGGCGCCGAGGCCGCTGCGGCCGAGCGTTTTGAGGGTGACGGCGATCTTGAGGATGTCGGGGCGGCGGGTGGTGCGCAGGGAGCGGCCGAGGAGGTCGGGGAAGCCGGCGGTGGTGTCGTCGTCGGCGTTGAGGTAGTCGGCGTGGTGGTTCAGCGGGGCGAGGTCGGCGGGGTCCTTGACGGTGAGGAGTCCGGCGGCGGCGGGTTGCCAGCCGAGTTTGTGCAGGTCCAGGGCGATGGTGTCGGCGGCGTGGAGGCCGGTCAGTTTGGCGCGGTGCCGCCTGCTGAACAGGAGGGTTCCGCCGTAGGCGGCGTCGATGTGGAGGCGGGCGCGGTGGGCGGCGCAGCGGGCGGCGATCTCGGGGAGGGGGTCGATGAGTCCGGCGTCGGTGGTGCCGGCGGTGGCGGTGACCAGGTGGGGGCCGGGGAGCCGGGTGAGGGCCTCGTCGAGGGCGACCGGGTCGAGGGTGCCGGCGGGGGCGGGGACGACGGCGGGTTCGGGCAGGCCCAGCAGCCAGGCGGCCCGGGCCAGGGAGTGGTGGGCGTTGGCTCCGCGGATCACCTGGACGCTGCCGCCGCGGGCTTCGCGGGCGAGGAGGAGGGCGAGGTGGTTGGACTCGGTGCCGCCGGTGGTGACGAGGGCGTCGGCGGCTCCGGCTTCCTGGGCGAGCGCGCGGGTGACGAGGGTTTCCAGGGCGGAGGCGGCGGGGGCCTGGTCCCAGGAGTCGAGGGAGGGGTTGAGGGCGGTGGCGGCCAGGTCGGCGGCGGTGGCGACGGCGAGGGGCGGGCCGTGCAGATGGGCGGTGCACAGGGGGTGGGCGGGGTCGGCGGCGCCTTCGGCGAGCACGGTGACGAGACTGCGCAGGGCGTCGGGGTCGCCGGTCTCGGGCAGGATGTCGCCGGCCGCCTCCCGGACGCGCCGGGCGACCGCCTCGGGTCCGCCCGCGGGCAGCGGGGCGCCACGGGCACGGGTACCGGCGCGGAGGGCGTCGAGGACGGTGTCGAGGAGGGGGCGCAGGGCGTGGGGGCCGTCGGGGCCCGAGGCCAGGGGCGGCGTGCTCATGGGTGTTCCTCCAAGCGCGCGGCGGGGACGTCCGGCCGGGATGCTCCCAGCTTGTACGCGGGTGGGCGGATACACCCGGACAGGTCAGCGATCACAACCCGAAAGGGTGTACTGCCGTGCACTGCCGTGTGAGGCGCGCGTGCCGGGGGCGGCGGGGAACCCGGTGACGCGGTGGCGTGGGCGGGCGCGACCGGTGAGGCCGGCGGGCGGGGACCGTGTCCCCGGGACCCCCGGGTCCCCGGCGTCGGCGGACAGTGGGGCCGGCGGTGCCCCGGGACCGCCGCCGTCACCGGGCCGGCGTGATCGCTTACGGCGCCGCAACGGGGGGGATGCGAAAATTGTCCGTATGGACGTGCGACGCAGAAACCGTGTGACGGTGACTGGCCCGGAAGACGGTCCGGCGGTGATGCTGGCGCACGGGTTCGGGTGCGACCAGAACATGTGGCGCCTGGTGGTTCCGGCGCTGGAGCGGGATTTCCGGGTTGTCCTCTTCGACCACGTCGGCGCAGGCCGGTCGGACCTGTCCTCGTGGAGCGAGGAGCGGTACGCCTCGCTGGACGGCTACGCGGAGGACGTGCTGGAGATATGCGAGGAGCTGGCCCTGGGGCCGGTGGTCTTCGTGGGGCATTCGGTGAGCGCCATGATCGGCGTGCTGGCCGCCGCCGCCGAGCCGGAGCGCTTCTCGGGACTGGTCCTGCTCACGCCCTCGCCCTGCTACATCGACGATCCGGCGGCCGGCTACCGGGGCGGGTTCAGCGCCGAGGACATCGACGAGCTGCTGGAGTCGCTGGAGGCGAACTATCTGGGCTGGTCGGCCACGATGGCCCCGGTCATCATGGGCAACCCGGACCGGCCCGAGCTGGGCGAGGAGCTGACCAACAGCTTCTGCCGGACCGATCCGGACATCGCCCGGGTCTTCGCCCGGGCCACGTTCCTGTCGGACAACCGCGCCGACCTGGCGAAGGTGCGCCTGCCGACCCTGGTCGCGCAGTGCTCCAGCGACGCGATCGCTCCGCGGGAGGTGGGCGCTTTCGTGCACGCGGAGATCCCCGGCAGCGAGCTGGTCACCCTGGCCGCGACGGGGCACTGCCCCCAGCTCAGCGCCCCGGAGGCGACCGCCGCGGCCATCGCGTCGTTCGCCGCCGGAGTGAGCCGGTGAGGGACGGGACCGGTGACGGCCGCGAGGGCGAGCCGGAGGCCGCCGGTGAGCCCGCGCTCTTCTCCGCCCTGCTGGAGGACAGCGCCGAGGATCTGTACGAGAACGCGCCCTGCGGCTATCTCTCCACCCTGCTGGACGGGCAGATCGCCAAGGTCAACCGGACCCTGCTGGACTGGCTCGGCTACCGGCGCGAGGATCTGGTCGGCCGCATGCGGTTCGCCGATCTCCTCACCGTCGGCGGCCAGCTGTACCACGAGACGCACTTCGCTCCCCTGCTGCGCATGCAGGGTGAGCTGAGCGGCATCGCCCTGGAGCTGAAGACGGCCGACGGCAGCCGGCTGCCGGTCCTGGTGACCTCCGTCCTCAAGACCGGGAGCGACGGCGAGCCGCTGCTGATCCGCACCACCGTCTTCGACGCCCGCGACCGCCGCGCCTACGAGCGGGAACTGCTGCGCGCCCGGCAGGAGGCCGACCGCGAACGCGAGCGCCTCCAGCGTCTGGCGACCACGCTCCAGCGGACCCTGCTGCCGCCCGTGCTGGAGGACGTGCCCGGCCTGGACGTGGCCGCGTATTACCACATCGCCTCCGTCGACGAGGTCGGCGGTGACTTCTACGATCTGTTCCCCCTGTCCGCCGACGCGTGGGGACTGTTCCTCGGCGACGTGTGCGGCAAGGGCGCCGCCGCGGCGGCCGTCACCTCGCTCACCCGCTACACCCTGCGGGCGGCCGCCGTCTACGACCGGGATCCGGCCGCCGTCCTCGGCAACCTCAACACCGTCCTCAACCAGGATCAGAACAGCGCGGATCCACGGTTCTGCACGGTCGTCTTCGGCCTGCTCACCCCCGACGCCGCCGCGGGCGGCTTCCACATCACCCTGGCCAGCGGCGGTCACCCGCCCGCCGTGCTGATGGGCGCCGACGGAAGCGCGCGTTACCTGCCCACTCCGGGCGGGCAGCTCATCGGTGTCCTGCCCGACGCCCACATCGCCACCACCACGCTCCGCCTCGGACCGGGCGACACCCTGCTCCTCTACACCGACGGCCTCACCGAGGCCCGCACCGACCGGTCCGGCGGACGCTACGGCGACGACGCGCTGCTGGACTTCGCGCGCGCCCTGGCCCCCACCACCGCGTCCGCCACCGTGGAGGCCCTGAGCGACCTGCTCACCGCCCTGGGCGGTGGCGTGGACGACGACACGGCCGTCCTGGCCATCACCGTGCCCCGCGACCCGGTGGCGGGCGGCGGTACGGCGGGACGGGCGGGGCGGACGCCGGGCGCCCGGTGAGGCGGGCGCCCGTTCCCGCACCGAGGCCGGCGGCGCGGCGGGCGTGCCGTGCCGCGGCCCGCGGCGGTCCGCGGGGCGGGCGCTACGCCTGGCGGACGCGCAGGGCCCGCGCGAGGTCGTCGAGCTGGTCGGCGAGCTTGCGGCGCAGCGCCGGGACGGGGCCGGCGTCGCGCAGGCACTCCTCGCCCAGCCGCAGCGTCTCGGCGTCGACGGCGTGGGCGGGGAAGGCCCAGCGGCCGGCGGCGTCGGCGATGGCGGGGCCGCGGCGGGCGGCGACGGCGACCGCGTCGGTGTAGTAGCGCGGCACGTAGGCGCGGACCAGGTCGGCCTGCTCGGGCTGCCAGAAGCCCTGGGCGGTGGCGGTGAACAGGTAATTGGACAGGTCGTCGCCGGTGAACATCTCCGCCCAGGCGCGGCGCTTGGCCTCGGGGTCGGGCAGGGCGGCGCGGCAGCGGGCGGCGCCTTCCTGGCCGCTGGCGCTCGGGTCCTGGACGAGTTCGGCGTCGATGACGGCGTCGTCGATGGCGCCGAGGACGGCGAGGCGGCCGAGGACGCGCCAGCGCAGCTCGGGGTCGAGTTCGGGGCCGCCGGGGACGGTGCCTTCGGAGAACCAGGCGCTGATGGTGTCGGGCTGGGCGGCGACGTCGATGAAGTGGCGTACGGCGATCAGGCGCAGCCCGGGGTGGTCGCCGTCCTCGGTGCGGCGGATGAGGTCGCGGCACAGGGCGGTGAGGGTGGCCAGGGCCGCGGGCCGCTGTTCCGGGGTGAGGTAGCGGTCGGCGATGTGGCTGGTGGCGAAGGCGAGGACGCCTTCGACGAGGTCGAGGTCGGTCTCGTGCGGGAGGTGGGTGCGGGCGGCGTCCAGGTACTCGGCCGGCGCCAGTTCGCCGTCGCGGACGGCGTCGCGCAGGGCGTTCCAGACGACGGCGCGGGTGAGGGGGTCGGGCAGGCCGGAGAGGTGGGCGCGGACGGTGGCGAAGGATTCGGGGTCGAAGCGGACCTTGGTGTAGGTGAGGTCGCCGTCGTTGAGGAGGAGCAGCGCGGGGCGCTTGCCGATGGAACGGGGTTCGGTCTGCGGGACGTCCAGGTCGAGGCGTTCGCGCAGGGTGAGGCGTCCCTCGTCGCCGAGGTCGCGGTCGTAGAGGCCGACGGCGATGCGGTGGGGGCGGCTGCCGGTGTGGCCGACGGTGAGGGCGCAGGTGCCGTTCGCGCCGGGGGTGACGGTGGGGGTCAGGGTGTCGACGCCGGTGGTGCGCAGCCAGGCGTCGGCCCAGGCGTGGACGTCGCGGTCGGTGGCGCTGGCGAGGGAGTCGATGAAGTCGGCGAGGGTGGCGTTGGCGAACCGGTGGCGGGCGAAGTGGGTGTTGATGCCGGCCAGGAAGTCCTTCTCGCCGAGCCAGGTGACGAGCTGGCGCAGGGCGGAGGCGCCCTTGGCGTAGGAGATGCCGTCGAAGTTGAGGAGGGCGGAGGCGGTGTCCTCGACGTTCTCGGGGGCGACGGGGTGGGTGGAGGGGCGCTGGTCGGCGTCGTAGCCCCAGGCCTTGCGGGCGACGCCGAACTCGGTCCAGGGGCCGGTGAAGCGGGTGGCTTCGGCGGTGATCTGATAGCCCATGTACTCGGCGAAGGACTCGTTCAGCCAGATGTCGTCCCACCACTTCAGGGTGACGAGGTCGCCGAACCACATGTGGGCCATCTCGTGGGCGATGACCATGGCGCGGGTCTGCCGTTCGGCGTCGGTGACGGCGGAGCGGTAGACGAATTCGTCGCGGAAGGTGACGAGGCCGGGGTTCTCCATGGCGCCGGCGTTGAACTCGGGGACGAACGCCTGGTCGTAGGAGTCGAAGGGGTAGGGCTCGTCGAACTTCTCGTGGTAGCGGTCGAAGCAGGCGCGGGTGACGTCGAGGAGTTCCTCGGCGTCGGCGTCGAGGTGGCGCGCGAGGGAGCGGCGGCAGTGGATGCCGAAGGGCAGGCCGCGGTGCTCGGTGCGGACGGAGTGCCAGGGTCCGGCGGCGACGGCGACGAGGTAGGTCGAGATCAGGGGGGTGGCGGCGGCCCGCCAGACGCCCTCGCCGGTGTGTTCGGTGACCCCGTTGGCGAGGACGTTCCAGCCGGCGGGGGCCTTGACGGTCAGGTCGAAGACGGCCTTGAGGTCGGGCTGGTCGAAGGCGGCGAAGACGCGCTGGACGTCGTCCATGAACATCTGGGTGTAGACGTAGGTCTCGCCGTCGGCGGGGTCGGTGAAGCGGTGCATGCCCTCGCCGGTGCGGGAGTAGCGCATGGCGGCGTCGACGCGCAGTTCGTGGGCGCCGGGGGTGAGGTTCTTCAGCGGCAGCCGGTTCCCGTCCAGGGTCTGCGGGTCCAGCGGCTGTCCGTCCAGGGTGACGGAGCGCAGCTCGGCGGGCTTGACCTCGACGAAGGTGTCCGTGGCGTCCTGACCGTCGCGGACGGTGAACCGGATGGCGGTGCGGGAGTCGAAGGTCTCGTCGCCACCGGTCAGGTCGAGTTCGATCGCGTAGTGGTGGACGTCGAGGAGCTGGGCACGGGTCTGCGCTTCGTCGCGCGTCAGTACGGACATGCTGCACATGCTGCCTGATACGGCTGGGCGGGCACAGGGGCGGACGGGTAACACGGGCGGGGTCCGGTCTCCCCGCGGGCCACCGCGTTCCCCGGGCGTGCGCCCCCCGGGGCCGGTGCCCCCGCCGTGCGGGCGGGGCGGCGGGACCGGGGCACAGCCCGTATGCCGGGCCGCGGGCCGCCGCCCCGCCCGCCGCGGGGATGCCCCGGGGCGGCCCCGGGGCATCCCCGGGCCGTCCCGGGTCAGCCGGCCTCAAGAGCGCGCCCGTTGCCGGTGTCCTCGGCGATGCGCTCGTGGTGGCGGATCACCTCGGCGATGATGAAGTTCAGGAACTTCTCCGCGAACGCCGGATCCAGCTTGGCGCTCTCGGCGAGCGCGCGCAGGCGCTCGATCTGCCGGGTCTCGCGGGTGGGGTCGGCGGGCGGCAGCTGGTGGCGGGCTTTGAGGTGGCCGACCTGCTGGGTGCACTTGAAGCGCTCGGCGAGCATGTGGACGACGGCCGCGTCGATGTTGTCGATGCTGTCGCGCAGCCGCGCCAGCTCCTCGCGGACGGCGGCGTCGACGTCACCGGTACCGGTGTTGCTGGTGGTCATGAGGGGTCAGCCTACGGGCGGACCGCGGACCGCGGCGGACCGTCTCATTCCCTGATGGCCTTCACCTTCGTGTCTTCGGCGGCCCGGACGGCCTTGGCGGCTTTGGCGGCCTCGGCGACGTACAGGGCCCCGGGGCCGCCGGGCGCCCCCCCGGCGGAGGGCCCCGCGCGCCGGTCACGGTCCGGATGGCCCCGGCCGCGCCGGGCCCGGTGGCGGCCGGTTTCCGGCCGGTGGGCGGGCCCCGGACGCGCCCGGCTCGTACAGTGGAGTCGGGTTCAGGCGTCTTGGGGGTCGGACGTGGCGAACGGCGGACCGGTCGAACACGGCTACCCGCACCTGGAGACGGTGCGGGCCGCCATCACCGCGCTGTACAGACGGCTGTCGTGCGACACCATCCGGACGTTCTCCACCAGCGTGGCCCCGGCCGACGTGGCGTTCTGCGACACCGACGACCTGTATCTGGGGGCGCAGCGGGTGGCCCGGGAGCTGGTGCGGCACTACCGTCTGCCGGACGCCCGGATGATCGTCGGCTTCCGGGAGATGACACACGCGGCCAACGTCGAACTGGCCGCCGGCCCGGAGTACTTCATCGAGCTGAACGACCGCTTCCGTACGCACCGCCGGGACATCGGCGCGGCTCTCGCGCACGAGGTGACGCACGTGTATCTGCACCGTCTGGGCCTGTCCTTCCCCGGGACGCGGGACAACGAGATCCTGACGGACACGGTGACGACGTACCTGGGCGCGGGATGGCTGCTGCTGGACGCCTACCGGGAGGACGCGGCCACGTCGCAGAAGCTCGGCTACCTGACGCCGGAGGAGTTCGGCTACGTCCTGGCCAAGCGGGCGCTGGTCTTCCACGAGGATCCGTCGGTGTGGTTCACCAGCCCGCAGGCGTACACGGCGTACGTCAAGGGCATGGCGCAGGCCCGCCGGGACGAGCAGCAGCCGCCGCTGACGGCGGCCGGCTGGGCGGGCCGCCGCCGCTACGCGCGGGACCGCCGCCATGCCCAGGACCGCCCCGGCACCGGTCCGGGGGCGGAGGTGCCGTACGCGTTCACACCCGACGGCCACGGTCCGCTGCGGGTGTCCTTCCCCTGCCCGACGTGCCGGCAGCGGATCAGGGTGCCGGTGCGCGGGCGGGTGCGGGCGCGGTGCGCGCTGTGCCGGACGGTGTGGGAGTGCGACACCTGAGGACCGGTCCGCCGGCCCGGCCCCTCTGACGCTTTCCGCCCGGCCGGCCTGGCACCGCACCCACCCGCGCCGCGGAAGTCCGCGGCACCGCACGAGTCCCGCACCGTGGCCCCCGCGCTCTGCGAAAATGGTGTGCTCGGGGTGTCGTACGAGGGGGGACGAGTGGAGTCCGGTCAGGCCGAGGCAGCTTCCCAGGGCAGGCGGCGCGCGCTGGTCGTCGGGGTCGGGCGCACGCCCGCCCTGGAGAGGGACGAGGAGCTGGCCCGGCGCTTCCCTCGCCTGGACGGCGCCCTGGAGGACGTCGAGCTGGTGGGCAGATCACTGCGCCAGTCCGGTTACGACGTGCGCCAGGTGCCGGATCCGGGCGGCGCCGAGCTGCTGGGGGTCCTCCAGGAGTTCTTCGAGGAGTGCGCACCGGGGGACACCGCCTTCCTCTACCTGTCCTGCCACGGCGCGGTGCTCGGCGAACGGGACTACCTGCTGCCCGCCGACGCGCAGCCGGGCCGGGCGACGCCGGACGGTGGCCGCTCCCTGCTGAAGCGCACGCTGATACCCGCCGACCCGGAAGGGCTGCTCGACGGCCTGCCCGGCTCGGTGACGACCGTGGTGTGCCTGGACACCTGCCGCTCCGAGGAGCCGGCGGCCGAGTCGGCGCAGGACCGCCGGACGGTACTCACGGCAGCCGAGGACGTCTACTGGCTGTACAGCTGCGCCCGGGGCGAGCGTTCCTACGCCGACGCACAGGAGGGCAGCTGGTTCGGCCGTGCGCTCGCCAAGGCGCTGGCCCCGACGACGCAGCCGATCACCTTCGCCGATCTCGTCCGCTACACCCGGGCGTCGGTACGCCGGACCGCGTCCGACGCGGGCCTGCCGCCCCCCACGGTCGACCGGTACGTCCCGCACGGCCGAAACGAGGAGGGGCCGGGTCCGGTGCTCTGCGAGGGCGCGCAGGAGGCGTACCGCTGGACGACGATGATCGACCGGTCCTGTCTGTGGCGGTACACCTCCGGTGGCGCGGCCGTGCACGACCGGGTCAAGAAGCGCCTGGGCGCGCTCGTGGAGCACATCGTCGACTCGCTGGCCACGGAGGGCGCTCATCGCGCCGATCCCTGGTCGGACCCCACCTACCCGGTTCGGGTCGTCGACCAGCTGGGGAATCTGGTGAAGCGGGCCCGCCTCGAAGGGCGTGACCTGCTGTCGCCGGCCGAGACGGCCGCCCTGCTCGCCGCGCCCGTGGTACACGAGGGGATCGTCGCCCACGCGCTGGAGGAGCTGCGCCGCACCGTGCCCGGGGGCATGGACGGCAAGGGTGCCGCCGGCACCGCCCTCGACGGCCACGACCGTCTGGTCAGGGACGCCGCCCGGGATGTCGCCCGCGCGCACTCCCAGGTGCGGCGCACCGCGGTGACACTGCGCCGGCGCGGTCTGAAGGAGCAGGCGGCGGCCGCCGATCACTGGCTGCGCCACCGCTTCATCGCTGAGTGGGACCTGCTGTGGGAGCGCACCGGCGCCTACCCCGTGGTGGACACGATCCTGGACCTGGTGGTGGACGCGGTCCTCGACGCGGCCTCGGACCCCTCGGCGGCACCGCCCCGGGACGCCGTCCGGCTCGCCGTCGACGGCCAGCTGCGCCAGGTCCTGGGACATCTGGCGGTCCACCCGAGCACCAGCCCGCGGATCAACGACGCGCGCGGCGGCGACGAGTGGAACCTGTACCCGCCGGTGCCCGGGAACCAGTGGCGGGCCCCCGACCTCGCACGTCTGCTGTGGACGGCCGGTCTGCTGGCCGCCGACCCGCGCCGGATGTCGAGCGTCCTGGTCGACCACCTCGGCGCGCACGAGCCTTTGGACCCCGCCGAAGTCGTGGCCGCGCTCTCCGCCGACTTCGGCTACGACGTGACGCCGCCGGGCGAGCGGGAGGACTGCTCCTACGAGCTCACCGTCCGCTTCCCCTGCCCTCATCCGGCGCTGCACGTGGCCGTCGAGGAGCTGGCGGCACGCGCCAACGGCACCGTGGCCGCCCTGCACACGGAGTGGCTCAGGCAGCGCACCGGGCCGCCGGCCTTGTTGCGCGGTCTGCCCGACCGTGTCACGGGCGGGCAGCTCGTGCCCCTGGACGACCGCTACAAGCAGCCCTTGGAGCGCTTCCGGCTGGCCGAGGACGAGATCCGGCCCCTGCTGATGGGCACCCAGCTGTACGGCGACCGGATGCTCGCGGTGCGGGAGCTGTACCAGAACGCCCTGGACGCCTGCCGGTACCGCGACATGCGCCGTCAGTACGGCGCGACGCAGGGCCGGCCGGCACCGGACTGGTCCGCGAAGATCACCTTCACCCAGGGCCGGGACGGCGACGGCAGACCGTACATCGAGTGCACGGACAACGGTTCCGGAATGAACCGCTCCAAGCTGACGTCGATGTTCGCCCGGGCCGGCAAGCGCTACGAGCAGGATCCCGAGTTCGTCCAGGAGCGCCGCAACTGGCGCCGTGCCGGACTCGGCGAGATGCCGCTCAACTCGCGCTTCGGCATCGGGGTGTTCAGTTACTTCATGCTGGCCGAGGAAGTGGTCGTCTGGACCAGCCCGGTGGACCGCTACGGCCGGGCGGTGCGGCTGGAGCCCCTGCGCGCCGACATCCAGTCCGGTTCGGGGCTGCTGCGGATCGGCGACGATCCGCAGGTCGGCCTGGACGGGGGCACCCGGGTGCGGCTGTACCTGGGTGAGGACGAGACGTGTCCGCCGTCCGTGGTGGAGACGCTGGAGTCCTTCCTTTGGGTGGCGGACTTCGAGGTGGAGGCGGTGGAACTGGACGCCGCCGGGGCGGTGGCGCGGCGGCGGCGCTGGGAGCCGGGGGTGCTCGTCACCCCCTCCGACAAGCCGTGGCACTACAGCCCCGCCCAGGGCTCAGGCGACATCTGGCTGGTCCAGGGGCGAGGGCAGTGGCTGCTGGACGGCGTGGTGATCGACACCGGGAGAGAACCGCACGGTTACGTCGTCAACCTCCGGGAGCGGCATCGTCCGGAGCCGAGCGTCGACCGCAACAAGCTCATCTCCTACGACCACGAGGCGGTGACCGCCGAACTGCTGGACGCCGTGCCCAGAGCGGCGGCGCAGTGGAACGAGGTGTCGCTCGGCTGGCTGTGGGAGCTGGCCGCCAAGTCGCTTCTGCTCGCCGTCAGGGTGCTCGACGCGCTGCCGCCCGAGGCCATGGCCCGCGTCGAACCGCCGTCGAGACCGTACGGCCGTGCCCACCTGCCGCGCGTCACACGGCTGTCGGTGGTGGGCTGCCTGCCGGCGGACGCCGGTTTCTGGGACAACGCCGGCAGCTGGCGCGGGGTCATCGGTGAGTCGGAGAGTGTCCTCCTGCGCAAGTGGCAGGCCACCCGGCTGGCAGCGCAACGGGAGGAACAGCCCTTCCTGCCTCCGGGGTACCCCGTCCCGCGCAGCATGGACGCGGCCCTGTTCCGGACCCGCGCCGACCCGAGCGGCTGGGAGACGGTGCTGCACGCCGCCCTGGGCACGGGCACCACGGTGGCGGAGCCCCTGAAGGCGCTGCGCCGCTATGCGATCGTCGGCTTCACGGTGCCCTCCATCGCGGACATCCGCGCTCTGCGGACCACGCGGCCCTCGGCGGCGGCGGTGGACCTGTACACGGCCTACCGTTCCGCGGTCCGTGCCTCCGGCATCCCCCACACGGGCGCCCCCGCCCCGCACGCGCCGCTGCTGCTGATCGCCGCGCGCCACCGGCTCACCCTCGGCCGGGCCGCCGCCCTGCTGGAGGAGCTGCGCGCGCTCGATCCCGAGTTGCCCGCCGCTCCCGAGCTGGGCGACGACCTGGCCGCCGAGGTCCCGACCCTGGAGGACGCCAGGTCGCTCGCGCGTCCGGAGAGGGAGACCGAGTTCTGGCCCGGTGCGCTGACCCTTGTCGACTTCCTCACCCGTCTCGACCCGGGGGGTTCGCTACGTGAGCTGCGGGCGCGCATCCACCGGTTCGCGCCCCTCGGTTTCTCCCTGCGTCAGGAGCCGGCCCCGGCCGCGCTGGACCACGGCCCGCTGCACCCGGCGGAACGCACCCTGTTCGCCCGCTCGTCCGATTTCGCGCGGCGCGGCAGGCGCTGGCGCGGCGACGACTTCACGGTCGCCGATCTCCTCCTGTCCGCGGCCGAGCTGGACGTGCGCCCCCGAGATCTGGCGGCGGGCGTCAACTGCCTCACCCCGGTGACGGGAGTGAGCGCCCCCACGCTGCCGCAGGAGGTGGCCGACTGGATCCCGTCGGCCCTGGCGACAGAGGTGCTGAGGGCGGCACGCGGCGGCGGGACCGTATCGCCCTGGCGGTTCGTCCGGGCCGTCACCCGAAGCAAGCGGCCCACCACACGGCCGCTTTCCGGGTTCGAGCTCGACGAAGCCCGGGAGGCCCTGCGCCGTCTGGACGCCTGCGGACTGCTCTCCCCCGCCTTCGAAGGCCGTATCGAGCAGACCATCCGGCAACTGGAAAGATGGCACCATCCGCTGACCCGGGTGGGCGGCTGGGACGAGGAGAGGGGCGTGACGCTGCCCGTCCTCGCCCGGATCAGCGCTTCCGAGCGGCGCACCGTGGGGGACGTCGCGGAGCAGTTGGCCGACCAGATCCTGCCGGTCCCGGTCACCCGGCCGGGACCGGAGGCCCTGCGGCTCCGGCCGACGACGGAGGACATCAGGGTGCTGACGGCGAACCCGGGGGAATTCCGCGGTGAACTGAAGATCCCCCCGTTGCTGGCGCACGCCCGCGACACCCGCCGCACCCTCGCCGCCTCGATCGAGCACCTGTCCCGGTTCGCCCCGCTCGGCGCTCCCTCGCTCCCGGTCTCACCCGGCAGTCCCGAGTTCGCGGCCCTCGAGGACTTCACCCCGGACCTGTTCGACTTCGCCGCCTTCGGCTCCGGTCTTCTCGGCCCCGGCCTCCTGGGCCCCCTCGAACTCGTCCGCACCGCGGGCCGCTTCGACTGGCCCCTCGGCAAGACGTACGACCGCTACGCCCGCCTGGCCTGCCTGGGGCTGGAGGTCACCGTGCGCCGTCCGACGCCCGGGGAGGCCGAGCTGGTCCCCGACTGGCAGGACCTGATCATCCTCACCGAGCAGCTCACCGGCCGCGCTCCCGCCCTGACCGGCACGGTCACCCGCGAGCACATCACGCTGTGCGCGGAGGAGACCGACCTGACCGAGACCGAGGTGCGCGTACGGCTCGGCCGCTACGCGCCCCTCTTCTCCTTCGAACTCCCTCCCGTGGAAGGAAGCGCCGCATGACCGCCCCCATCGCCTACGACCCCGACGCGGTCCACGCGGCCGTGCTCTCCTTCCGGTGGACCGTACGCCACGACGGCGACGACACCACGTACGAGGCCGCCGGGACCTGCCCCGTGTGCGGCTGCGCGATGACGCGCGTGTGGACCTTCGGGCAGCCACCGGTCCCCAAGGGCGGCTTCCTCGGCCGGCGCGGGGAGCCCGGGCCGGCCCCCTACTACACGGTGTGCCAGTGCCGCACGCTGCACATGAACCGGCCCGCGGACGAGCCCCGGGGCTGCGGCGCCCTGCTGGCCATCGCACCGCCACCGGAGCGGTCGACGGGAGCCGCGACGTGACGTCCGCACCCACCCCGGAGCAGCTGCGGGACGCCGACCGCCGCGCACGCGAGAGCGCCGCCCCCGACCGGCAGTTGCAGGCCGCACTGCGTCAGGCCGAGGGCTACCGCAACTTCCTGGCCTCCCTCACCGGACTGCTCACCGCCGTCTTCGTACTGAAAGGCCAGGAGGATCTGAGCAAGCTGGCCGACGGCCCGCGCTGGACGGTGATCACACTGCTGATCACCGGGTTCCTCGCCCTGATCACCGCCTCCTGGCTGGGAGTGGTGGCCGTGCACGGACGGCCCGGGGAGGAGGTCCTGCTGGAGGCGGGCCGGCTGCTGCGGTACGAGAAGAAGCGGACGCGGACGGTCTGGCTGCTGGTGGAGTGGGCCCGGTGGCTCGCCCTCGGGGGTGTCCTGGCGGTCACCGCGGCCGTCATCGTCACCTGGGTTTCGCCCGGCGCGTAGCCGGACATGCGGCGGCGCCTGCCCAATCGTCCGGTCGGGGACAGGGGCAGGCGCCGTCTGTGTTCCGTACGCCTTTGTACGGGACGTCTTCTTCGGCCGCCGGAGCGCCGCGGCGCTCCGTCAGCCGGGGCCGTCAGACCGCGAGGGCGCGGTCGGTCGGCCGGATCGGGGCCGGCAGGTCGCTGGCCCCGGTCAGGAAGCGGTCGACGCCGCGGGCGGCCGAGCGGCCCTCGGCGATCGCCCACACGATCAGGGACTGGCCGCGGCCGGCGTCGCCGGCGACGAACACGCCCGGAACGTTGGTCTGGAAATCGGCGTCGCGAGCGATGTTACCGCGTGCGTCGAGCTCCAGGCCGAACTGGTCGACCAGGCCGTTGTCCCGGTCGGTGCCGGTGAAGCCCATGGCGAGGGTGACGAGCTGGGCGGGGATCTTGCGCTCGGTGCCCTGCTTGGGGGTGAGCTTGCCGTCGACGAACTCGACCTCGGTCATGTGCAGCCACTGGACGTTGCCGTCCTCGTCGCCCTCGAAGTGGGTGGTGGAGACGGAGTAGACCCGCTCGCCGCCCTCCTCGTGGGCCGAGGTGACCTTGTAGAGCATGGGGAAGGTCGGCCAGGGCTGGGCGACCGGGTCCCGCTCCTCGTTCGGGCGGGGCATGATCTCCAGCTGGGTGACGGAGGCAGCGCCCTGCCGGTGGGCGGTGCCCACGCAGTCGGCGCCGGTGTCGCCGCCGCCGATGACGACGACGTGCTTGCCCTCGGCCGAGATCGGCGGGGTGACGTAGTCGCCCTCCTGGACCTTGTTGGCCAGCGGCAGGTACTCCATGGCCTGGTGGATGCCCTTGAGCTCGCGGCCCGGGACCGGCAGGTCGCGCGCGGTGGTGGCGCCCACGGCCAGCACGACGGCGTCGTACCGCTTCCTCAGGTCCGTCGCCTTCAGGTCGCGGCCGATCTCGACGCCGGTGCGGAAGCGGGTGCCCTCCGCGCGCATCTGCTCGATACGGCGGTTGATGTGCCGCTTCTCCATCTTGAACTCGGGGATGCCGTAGCGCAGGAGGCCGCCGACGCGGTCGGCGCGCTCGTAGACGGCGACGGTGTGACCGGCCCGGGTGAGCTGCTGGGCGGCGGCCAGGCCCGCCGGGCCCGAGCCGACGACGGCGACCGTCTTGCCGGACAGGCGCTCGGGGATCTGCGGGGCGACGTCCCCGGTCTCCCACGCCTTGTCGATGATGGAGACCTCGACGTTCTTGATGGTGACCGGCGGCTGGTTGATGCCGAGCACACACGCCGACTCGCACGGAGCCGGGCACAGGCGGCCGGTGAACTCCGGGAAGTTGTTGGTGGCGTGCAGGCGCTCCTGCGCGGCCGACCAGTCCTCGCGGTAGGCGTAGTCGTTCCACTCGGGGATCAGGTTCCCCAGCGGACAGCCGTTGTGGCAGAACGGGATGCCGCAGTCCATGCACCGGCTGGCCTGCTTGCTGATGATCGGCAGCAGGGAGCCGGGGACGTAGACCTCGTTCCAGTCCCTGACGCGCTCCTCGACGGGACGGGTCTTGGCGACCTCGCGGCCGTGGTTGAGAAAGCCCTTGGGATCAGCCATTGGTCGCCGCCTCCATCATCTTCTCGGTGATCTCGGTCTCGGAGAGACCGGCTCGCTCGGCGGCGTCCTTGGCGGCGAGCACTGCCTTGTACGTGCTGGGGATGATCTTGCTGAAGCGTTCCGCGGAGACGGCCCAGTCGGCGAGCAGCTTCTCGGCGACCGTGGAGCCGGTCTCCTCGGCGTGGCGGCGCACCACGTCGTGCAGCCACTGCTTGTCCGTGTCGTCCAGCGCCTCGATCGCGCCGAGGTTGCCGGCGTTGACGTTGTCCCGGTCGAGGTCGATGACGTACGCGACGCCGCCGGACATGCCGGCCGCGAAGTTGCGCCCGGTCTCGCCGAGGACGACCGCGTGGCCGCCGGTCATGTACTCGCAGCCGTGGTCGCCCACGCCCTCGGAGACGACCAGCGCGCCGGAGTTGCGGACGCAGAACCGCTCGCCGACCTTGCCGCGCAGGAACATCTCGCCGCCCGTGGCGCCGTAGGCGAGGGTGTTGCCCGCGATGACGCTGTACTCGGCGAGGTGGTCGGCGCCCCGGTCCGGGCGGACGATGATCCGGCCGCCGGACAGGCCCTTGCCGACGTAGTCGTTGGCGTCGCCCTCCAGGCGCAGCGTGACACCGCGCGGGACGAAGGCGCCGAAGGACTGGCCGGCGGAGCCGGTGAAGGTGATGTCGATGGTGTCGTCGGGCAGGCCCGCGCCGCCGAACTTCTTCGTCACCTCGTGGCCGAGCATGGTGCCGACCGTGCGGTTGATGTTGCGGATGGCGACCCGGGCGCGCACCGGCTGGGCCTCGGTCGCGTCGTTCGCGGCGAGCGCGTCCGCCGCGAGCCTGATCAGCTCGTTGTCGAGCGCCTTCTCCAGGCCGTGGTCCTGGGGGACCAGGGCGTGGCGGACGGCGCCCTCGGGCAGCTCGGGCACGTGGAACAGCGGCTCCAGGTCCAGGCCCTGCGCCTTCCAGTGGTTCACCGCGCGGGTCACGTCGAGGACCTCGGCGTGGCCGACGGCCTCCTCGATGGAGCGGAAGCCCAGCTCGGCCAGGAGCTCGCGGACCTCTTCGGCGATGTACCGGAAGAAGTTCACGACGTACTCGGCCTTGCCGGAGAACCGGTCCCGCAGGGTCGGGTTCTGGGTGGCGATGCCGACCGGACAGGTGTCCAGGTGGCAGACGCGCATCATGACGCAGCCGGAGACGACGAGCGGCGCGGTCGCGAAACCGAACTCCTCGGCGCCCAGCAGCGCGGCGATGACGACGTCGCGGCCGGTCTTGAGCTGGCCGTCGGTCTGGACGACGATCCGGTCGCGCAGGCCGTTGAGCAGCAGGGTCTGCTGGGTCTCGGCCAGGCCGAGCTCCCAGGGGCCGCCCGCGTGCTTCAGGGAGGTGAGCGGGGAGGCGCCCGTGCCGCCGTCGTGGCCGGAGATGAGGACGACGTCCGCGTGCGCCTTGGACACGCCCGCGGCGACCGTGCCGACGCCGACCTCGGAGACCAGCTTGACGTGGATCCGCGCCTGCGGGTTCGCGTTCTTCAGGTCGTGGATCAGCTGGGCCAGGTCCTCGATGGAGTAGATGTCGTGGTGCGGCGGCGGGGAGATGAGCCCCACGCCCGGCGTCGAGTGCCGGGTCTTGGCCACCCACGGGTACACCTTGTGGCCGGGCAGCTGGCCGCCCTCGCCGGGCTTGGCGCCCTGGGCCATCTTGATCTGGATGTCGTCGGCGTTGACCAGGTACTCGCTCGTCACACCGAAGCGGCCGGAGGCGACCTGCTTGATGGCGGAGCGGCGCGCCGGGTCGTACAGGCGCTCGGGGTCCTCGCCGCCCTCACCGGTGTTGGACTTGCCGCCCAGCTGGTTCATGGCGATGGCGAGGGTCTCGTGCGCCTCCTTGGAGATGGAGCCGTACGACATGGCGCCGGTGGAGAACCGCTTGACGATCTCCGAGACCGGCTCGACCTCCTCGACCGGGATCGGCTGGCGGTCCGACTTGAAGCCGAACAGGCCGCGCAGCGTCATCAGCCGCTCGGACTGCTCGTTCACGCGCTCGGTGTACTTCTTGAAGATGTCGTAGCGGCCGGAGCGCGTGGAGTGCTGGAGGCGGAAGACCGTCTCCGGGTCGAACAGGTGCGGCTCGCCCTCGCGGCGCCACTGGTACTCGCCGCCGATCTCCAGCGCGCGGTGCGCGGGCGCGATGCCGCTGGCCGGGTACGCCTTGGCGTGGCGGGCGGCGACCTCCTGGGCGATGACGTCGATGCCGACACCGCCGATCTTGGTGGCGGTGCCGTTGAAGTACTTCCCGACGAACGCCTCGTCCAGGCCGACGGCCTCGAAGACCTGGGCACCGCGGTAGGAGGCGACGGTCGAGATGCCCATCTTGGACATGACCTTCAGCACGCCCTTGCCGAGCGCGTAGATCAGGTTGCGGATGGCCTTCTCGGGCTCGATGCCCGGCAGGAAGGTGCCGGCGCGGACCAGGTCCTCGACGGTCTCCATCGCCAGGTACGGGTTGACGGCGGCGGCGCCGTAGCCGATGAGCAGGGCGACGTGGTGGACCTCGCGGACGTCGCCGGCCTCGACCAGCAGGCCCACCTGGGTGCGCTGCTTGGTGCGGATGAGGTGGTGGTGGACGGCCGCGGTGAGCAGCAGCGACGGGATCGGCGCGTGCTCGGCGTCGGAGTGCCGGTCGGACAGGACGATCAGGCGGGCGCCGTTGTCGATGGCCGCGTCGGCCTCGGCGCAGATCTCCTCGATGCGGGCGGCGAGGGCCTCGCCGCCGCCGTGCACCCGGTACAGGCCGGACAGGGTCGCGGCCTTGAAGCCGGGCATGTCGCCGTCGGCGTTGATGTGGATGAGCTTGGCCAGCTCGTCGTTGTCGATGACCGGGAAGGGCAGGACGACGGACCGGCAGGAGGCGGCGGTCGGGTCGAGCAGGTTGCCCTGCGGGCCCAGCGACGAGCGCAGGCTGGTCACGAGCTCTTCCCGGATCGCGTCCAGCGGCGGGTTGGTGACCTGCGCGAACAGCTGGGTGAAGTAGTCGAACAGCAGCCGCGGGCGCTCGGAGAGGGCCGCGATGGGCGAGTCGGTGCCCATCGAGCCGATCGGCTCGGCGCCGGTCTTGGCCATCGGCGCGAGGATGACGCGCAGCTCTTCCTCGGTGTAGCCGAAGGTCTGCTGGCGGCGGGTGACCGAGGCGTGGGTGTGCACGATGTGCTCGCGCTCGGGCAGGTCGCCCAGCTCGATCTCGCCGGCCTCCAGCCACTCGGCGTACGGCTTCTCCGCCGCGAGCTGGGCCTTGATCTCGTCGTCCTCGATGATGCGGTGCTCGGCGGTGTCGACGAGGAACATCCTGCCGGGCTGAAGACGGCCCTTGCGGACGACCCTGGCCGGGTCGATGTCGAGGACGCCGACCTCGGAGCCGAGGACGACGAGGCCGTCGTCGGTGACCCAGTAGCGGCCGGGGCGCAGGCCGTTGCGGTCCAGGACGGCGCCGACCTGGGTGCCGTCGGTGAAGGTGACGCAGGCCGGGCCGTCCCAGGGCTCCATCATCGTGGAGTGGTACTGGTAGAAGGCGCGCCGGGCCGGGTCCATGGAGTCGTGGTTCTCCCACGCCTCCGGGATCATCATCAGCACCGAGTGGGGCAGCGAACGCCCGCCCAGGTGCAGCAGTTCCAGCACCTCGTCGAAGGAGGCGGAGTCGGAGGCGTCGGGCGTGCAGATCGGGAAGATCCGGTCGATCCGCTCCTGGTCGCCGAAGAGGTCGGAGAGGATCTGCGACTCGCGGGCCGCCATCCAGTTGCGGTTGCCCTTGACCGTGTTGATCTCGCCGTTGTGCGCGACGAAGCGGTACGGGTGGGCCAGCGGCCACGACGGGAAGGTGTTGGTGGAGAACCGGGAGTGCACGAGCGCGATCGCGGAGGCGAAGCGGCGGTCGGACAGGTCCGGGAAGAAGGGCTCCAGCTGGCCGGTGGTCAGCATGCCCTTGTAGACGATGGTCCGCGCGGACAGCGACGGGAAGTAGACGCCCGCCTCGCGCTCGGCGCGCTTGCGCAGCACGAACGCCTTGCGGTCCAGGGCGATGCCGGTGCTCGTGCCGTCGCTGACGAAGAGCTGGCGGAAGACGGGCATCGTCGACCGGGCGGTGGCACCGAGGAGGTCGGGCGCGACGGGGACCTCGCGCCAGCCGAGGACGGTCAGGCCCTCACCGGCGGCGATCGTCTCGATCTGTGAGACGGCGTCCTCGGTGCCCTCCTCGGGGAGGAAGGCGATGCCGACGGCGTAGGCGCCGGCCTCGGGCAGCTCGAATCCGGCCACCTCACGCAGGAAGGCGTCCGGCACCTGGGACAGGATGCCCGCGCCGTCACCGGAGTCGGGCTCGGAGCCGGTGGCCCCGCGGTGCTCCAGGTTGCGCAGCACGGTGAGTGCCTGGTCGACCAGGGTGTGGGAGGCCTCGCCGGTCAGGGTGGCGACGAAGCCGACGCCGCAGGCGTCGTGCTCGTTGCGGGGGTCGTACATACCCTGCGCAGCAGGGCGAGCATCCATGAACGACCAGTTCCGGCCGTTCGTGGAGTGCTGGGACGGCTGGCGCGGCGTACGCATCGGCTCTCCCGTCGTCGTCAGGTGGCATGGTGCAGGTGCCGAGGGACGACGTTGGCCCTCTGCGTGAGATCGAAATTTCGTGCAGGTTACATGATGGAGCGATTCTCGGGAACCGGATACTCCGTTCCAACATGCGGACACCGCAGGGTCGCGGGCGGGTGCCGCGCCCGGCGGAACAGAGCGGGAGGGACCGGCGCGGACGGGATCGGTCGGATCGGTGCCCGGCGGCCCGGAGGCTGTCGGAGCGGGCACCGTCGCCCACCCCGCAGACGCACGGTGGGCCTCATTGCCCACAGTGCTTACGGCTCATGCCCGGCGGCCATGCGGCCGAAACCAGCAAGTAACGACTACTTATGCGGCCCCTCGCATAAGTCCGAGCCGCGCTATCCTACGGCCGTTCCGAACAAACTGCCCAGGGCGTACGTCACACCGGCCGCGGCGCCGCCGAGGACGAGCTGCCGCAGGCCGCTGAACCACCAGGTCCGCGCGGTCACCCTGGCCACCACCGCGCCGCACAGGAAGAGCCCGAGCAGCGCCAGCGCGACGGCGGGCCACAGCGCGGTCGCGCCGAGCAGGTAGGGCAGGACGGGCAGCAGGGCGCCCAGCGCGAAGGAGCCGAAGGACGACACGGCCGCGACCAGCGGCGAGGGCAGGTCGCCGGGGTCGATGCCCAGTTCCTCGCGGGCGTGGATCTCCAGCGCCTGCTCCGGGTCGCGGGAGAGCTGCCGGGCCACCTCGCGGGCGAGATCCGGCTCGACGCCCCGTGCCGCGTAGAGCGCGGCGAGCTCGGCCTCCTCGTCCTGGGGGTGCTTTCGGAGCTCCCGGCGCTCCACCTCCAGCTCCGCCTCGACGAGTTCGCGCTGCGAGGCGACGGAGGTGTACTCGCCGGCGGCCATGGAGAAGGCGCCGGCGGCCAGGCCCGCGAGCCCGCTGAGCACGATCGCCTGCCGGTCGGCCGCGCCGCCCGCGACACCGGTCATCAGGGCGAGATTGGAGACCAGGCCGTCCATCGCGCCGAAGACGGCGGGACGCAGCCAGCCGCCGTTCACGTCCCGGTGCGTGTGGTTGTCGCGGTGCGCCTCGTGCAGGACGGCTTCGGTCTCGACGATGGCCATGAGTTACCCCCAGGTGTCTTCCGCGGAGCTGCTCGCGGAGCTCCTCCCAATGCGCTTGGACGGAGGCGCTTGGACGGAGTCCAACTTTCGACAACAACAAATCTACGCCGTCCATTTCCCGCTCGCCAGCAAGGAAAGGCTGGGCTTACCTGCGGCTTTGCCGCATTTCGCTCATCCGTGGGATGGAGTGCACAGATGTCGACCGGGTGACGCTGAGGGCGCCGAGGCTGGGTGGGACACCGCACCGGGGAGAGTTCCGCAAAGGGCTCTGCGCCTTCCGGGGCGCCCCCTGAGAGGAGGCCGCATGGCATCGACCGCCTGCATTCCCTCGGTCCCGGCGCCCCAGGGCGCCGGCGGCCTCGGCGACCGGGCGCGCGGGGCGCTGCTCGGGCTGGCCGTCGGGGACGCCCTCGGGGCCCCGGCGGAGAACCTGAAGCCCTCCGAGATCCGCGCGCGCTGGGGCCGCATCACGGGATTCGTGACCGAGGAGCCGTCCGGCACCGACGACACCGAGTACACGATCTTCTCCGGTCTGCTGCTGGCCCGGCACGGCTCCGCCCTCACCCCCGCCCATGTCGAGGCGGCCTGGCACGAGTGGATCGCGGACCGCGACGAGGGCCCCTTCCGGGGTGCGGGCTTCAGCGAGCGCGGCACGCTGGAGAACCTGCGCCGGGGCCTGGCGGCCCCCATCTCCGCCCAGCACCGCCACGCCTGGAGCGACGGCCTGGCCATGCGCGCCGCGCCCTACGGCGTGTTCGCGGCGGGCCGCCCCGCGGAGGCGGCCCGCCTGGTGGCGATCGACGGCTCGGTCAGCCACGACGGCGAGGGCATCCACGGCGGCCAGGCGGTGGCGGCGGGCGTCGCCGCGGCCATGGCGGGAGCACCGGTCACCGCGGTCGTCGCCGCCGCGCTGGCCGTCGTCCCGGACGACTCCTGGACGGCGCGCTGTCTGCGCCGGGCCGTGACGGCGGCCCACCGCGGCGAACGCGCCGTCCGTTCGGCGGTGGTCGTCGGCGGCTATCCGTGGACGGACCTGGCCCCCGAGGCCGTCGCCCTCGCCTTCGGGGCGTACGCGGCGGCCGACGGCGACTTCCGGGGCGCCGTCCTGACGGCCGTGAACATGGGGCGCGACGCCGACACGACCGCCGCGGTGGCGGGCGCCCTGGCCGGGGCGACACGGGGCGAGTCCGCCATCCCGGCGGAGTGGGCCGCCGCGATCGGCCCGGCACGCGGCAGCTGTCTGCCGGCGATGGCCGGGCGCCATGTGCTGGAGGTGGCGGACCTGCTGACGCGCGGGGAGCCCGCCGGGCCGGGCGCCCCGGCCCCCGGCGGCGTCCCCCTCGCGGAGGCGCCACCCGGCCCGGGACCGTCACCGGCACCGGCCGCCGCCGCGTCCGTGGACGCCCCGGCCGGCGGCCGCCGCGCCGGCGCGGCGGAGGCACGGCCGTGACCCGGGCCCGCCCGGCGGGCGAGGAACCGGCCACGACGGCGTACGCCGCCCCGCCCGGCCCGCCGGAACGGCCACCGGCCGCCGGTAACGGCCACCACCCCGGCCCCGACGCCCCGGCCCCGGCCGACTCCCCCGGCACCGCCGCACCGGCCTTGGCCCCCGCCCCGGCCGCCCCCCTGCACCCCACAACACCAGCCCCGCCCCCGGCCCCGGCCGGGCCCCCCGCCCCCCGCCAGGACAGCCCCCGCCCCCGCCGCGTCGAGGGGCTCCTCCTCGGTCTCGCCGCCGGTGACGCGGCGGGCTGGCCGGCCGCCCGGCACCGGGCCGCGCGGATGCCGGAGTGGACCCGGCGCCTGACCCGCGAGCTGGACACCTTCGCCGAGCGGAACGCGACCACGACCCTCCCCGTGCCCATCGCCCTCAACCAGCCGCCGGAACCGCTGCGCCTGGGCCCGTCGGACGACGCGGAGTGGGCGGTGTTCGCGGCGGAGGCGGTGCTGCGGGCCGGGGACGACACCGCGCTCGGGGACCTGAGCCGGGAGCGCCGCATGCGGGCCGCCATCGACCTGACCTGGAACGCGGTCGCCAGCGAGGTCGCGGCGGCGGCCGAACGCGCCCCCGAGGTGGAGTCCGCCGTGCTGCCGCTGCGCGCCCGCATCTCCGTGCGGGCGGGCCTCGGCAACCTCGCCACCGGTCTGCGCCCGCCCGCCACCGGCCACGACAACCCGCACTACTTCGACGACGCGGCCTGCGTCCGCGCCTGCGTGCTGGCCGTCGCCCACCCCGGTGACCCCCGGGGCGCGGCCGGCCTCGCCGAGTTCGACGCCCGCTACACCCAGGACGGCGACGGCGTGCACGGCGCCCGGGCGATGGCGGCGGCCCTCGCCTGCGCCCTCGCCGGGGCGGACGTACGGGCCTGTGTGACGGCCGCGCTCGCCGAACTGCCCGAGGAGACGGAGATCGGCCGCAACGCCCGGCAGGCACTGGCCCTCGCGGAGGAGGCCGGGTCCGCCTTCGCCCTGGTGCCTCTGCTGGAGCACCAGATCGTGGACCACGTCTACAGCTACGGCATCGCCGCCGCCGAGACGGTCCCGGTCGCCCTCGCCCTGGCCACCGCCGCCCGCGGCCGGATCGCGCGGGCGGTCCCGGCGGCGGCGTGCCTGTCCCGGGTCGCCGACTCCGCCCCGGCGCTGGCCGGCGCCCTGACCGGCGCCCTCGGCGGCGGCGCCGCGATCCCCGCGTCCTGGCGGGACGCCTGCCGCACCCTCTCCGGCTGCGCCCTGCCCCGGCTCACCGGCACGGACCTGGTGGAACTCGCCGGACTCCTGGAAGCCGCACAGCCGGCCCATCCCGGAGGATGATGCGGCCCATGACACCCACAAAAGGACAAACCAGGACAGCGCTTCTGGAGGAGCGGATCACCGGCGCCCTGGTCGGCGCGGCCGTCGGCGACGCGCTCGGCGGTCCCGTCGAGGGCTACTCCCCCGAGCAGATCCTCGAACGCCACGGCGGCCGCGTCCACGGCGTGGTCGGCCCCTGGCACGGCGACGCCTGGCGCACCGCCCGCCCGGTCGCGCCGTACCACAAGGGCGACGGCCACGTCACCGACGACACCTTGATGACCCACGCCCTGGTCCGGGTCTACACCACCGTCCGCGACCACCTGGACGCCTACGCGATCGCCGGCCACCTCGTGCCGGACCTGATGACGAACCCGCGCTGGATCCCCGAGCTGGAGGCCGAGGCCCTCCCCCTCCAGCGGATCTTCCTCGCGGAGAAGTGGCTGGTGGCCCGGCTCCACTACGGCCACGCCGACCCGCGCGAGGCCGGCGTCGGCAACATCGTCAACTGCGGTGCCGCGATGTACATGGCGCCGGTCGGCCTGGTCAACGCGGCCCACCCGGCGGGCGCGTACGCCGAGGCGCTCGACATCGCGGGCGCCCACCAGTCGTCGTACGGCCGGGAGGCGGCCGGCGTCTTCGCGGCCGCGGTCGCGGCGGCGTGCGCGCCCGGGGCCACCCCGGACTCGGTGGTCGCGGCCTGCCTGTCCCTGGCGAAGGACGGCACCCGGACGGCGATCGAGCGGGTCTGCGAGACGGCCGCCGGCCACTCGGACTTCGAGTCCGCGCTGGCCCCGCTGCGGGCGGCGGTCGCCCCGTACGACACGGTGGGCCCCGACTACCGTGCCCCGTCCCTGAACGCGCGCCGCCCGTCCCGGCTGCACGCCGTCGAGGAACTGCCCGTCGCCCTCGGCATGCTGGTGGTCTCCGGCGGCGACTACCGGCACGCGGTGCTCGGCGCGGTGAACTACGGCCGCGACTGCGACTCCATCGCCACGATGGCGGGGGCGCTGTGCGGCGCCCTGGGCGCCCCGGTCCCGCGGGAGTGGGCGAAGACGGTCGCGGAGGCGAGCCGACTGGACCTGTGGCAGCCGGCCGCCGCCCTCACCGAGGTGACCCGGGAGGTCTTCGCCCGGGACGTGGACCGGCGGCGCGCCCACGAGCGGGCGTTCGCCGGGCTCGGCGCCGGGCCCGCGGCGCGGGACGGGGGCCCGGCGTGCTCCGACTGACCTGGGTCCAGCCCGAGGACCTGATCGGCCACGAACTGCGCCAGGCGGCCCTGGACGGCCGGGAGCCGTCGGCGGTGGCGGCGCGCTGGCGGGCGGCGGGCGGCTGCGACGCCCCGGCGCGGGCGGGCGCGTCGCCCGGACCGGTCTCCCGCCGTCTGCGCCTGCTGGCCGAGGACCTCCTGGACGAACTGGCGGAGCTGCCCAGCGCGCTGGCGCAGGACGAGCCGACGGACCTGGACCGGATCAGGGCCCGGTGCCCGCGGTGGCCGGCCCGCTGTGAGCCCGCCTTCTCCCCCCCGCTCCGCCCCCGCCTGGAAGCCGCCTGGCTGGGGCGGGCCGTGGGCTGCCTGCTCGGCAAACCCGTCGAGAAACTCCCCCTCGACGGCATCCGCAGCCTCGCCCGGGCCACCGGGAACTGGCCGCTGGCCACGTACTTCACCGCCCGCGGCGTCCCCGCGGAGCTCGCCGCGCGCCACCCCTGGAACCGCCGCTCGGCGGCGACCTCCCTGGCCGAGTGCATCGACGGCATGCCCGAGGACGACGACCTCAACTACCCGCTGCTCAACCTGCTGCTCCTCCAGCGGCACGGCCGGGCCTTCACCACCGCCGACGTGGCCCGCGTCTGGCTGGACGAACTGCCCGCCGGCCGCGCCTTCACCGCCGAACGCGTCGCCTACCGCAACCTGCTCTGCGGCCTGGAGCCCCCGCACACCGCCCGCCACCGCAACCCCTTCCGCGAGTGGATCGGCGCCCTGATCCGCGCCGACCTGCACGGCTGGACCAACCCCGGCGACCCGGCGGCCGCGGCCGAACAGGCCCACCGCGACGCGGTGCTCACCCACACCGCCAACGGCGTGTACGCGGCGATGTTCGCGGCGGCCGTCATCGCCACCGCCGCCACCGGCTCGCACGACGTCCACGCCTGCCTGCGCACCGGTCTCACCGTCGTCCCGCCCGAATCCCGCCTGGCCCGCGCCGTCCGCCACGCCGTCCGGCTCGCCGAGACCCACGACGACTTCGACGACGTGGCCGACGCGCTCCACGCCGCCCACTCCCCCGCCCACCACTGGGTCCACGCCGTCCCCAACACCGCGCTGATCGCCGCCGCCCTCACCCACGCCGACGGCGACTTCACCGGTTCCATCTGCCGCGCCGTCTCGGGCGGCTGGGACACCGACTCCAACGGCGCGACGGCCGGCAGCGTCGCCGGCCTGCTGGCCGGCTCCCCCGCCGCCCTCCCCGACCGCTGGACCGCCCCCCTCAAGAACCGGCTGTCCACCTCCGTCGCCGACTTCGACGGCGCCGGCTTCGACGCCCTCGCCCACCTCACCCACCGGGAGGCCACCCGCCCATGACCGACATCGTCGTGCTCGGCAGCACGAACATGGACCTCGTCGCCTACGTCGAGAAGGCCCCGCAGCGCGGAGAGACGGTGACGGGACGGGAGTTCCGTACGATCCCCGGCGGCAAGGGCGCCAACCAGGCCATCGCCGCGGCCCGCGCGGGCGGCGCGGTGTCGGTGATCGGCGCGGTCGGCAACGACGCCTTCGGCTCCCGGCTGCGCGCCTGCCTGGAGGAGTCCGGCGTGCGCACCGACCACCTGCGCACCACCGAGGGCCCCTCCGGCACCGCGCACATCGTCGTGGACGACGAGGGCGGCAACGCGATCGTGGTGGTGCCCGGCGCGAACGGCACCGTCGACCGCCTCCTGCCCGGCGACGAGACCCTCATCGCGTCCGCCGGCTGCCTGCTGCTCCAGCTGGAGATCCCCCTCACGGCGGTCGTCGCGGGCGCCCGGACCGCCCGCGCCCACGGGGTCCGTACGATCCTCACCCCCGCCCCCGCCCGTCCCCTGCCGCCCGAACTCCTGGACGCCACCGACCTGCTGCTCCCCAACGAGCACGAGGCCGCCGCGCTCACCGGCCTGACCGACCCCCGGCAGGCGGCGACGGCGCTGCTGGAGCGGGTGCCCGAGGTGGTCGTCACGCTGGGCGCGGCGGGCAGCCTGTACGCGGCGCGCGGCGCCGAGCCGCTGACCGTCCCCGCGCCCCGGGTCACCGCCGTGGACTCCACCGGCGCCGGCGACACCTTCGCCGGCGCGCTCGCGGTGGCGCTCGGCGAGGGCCGCCCCGTGCGCGAGGCGCTGGCGTGGGCGGCCGCGGCGGCCTCCCTGTCCGTGCAGCGTCCCGGCGCGTCGGCGTCGATGCCCAGCCGTTCCGAGATCGAGGCGAGGTACACGTCGTGAGCCCCACCAGCCCCCCGGCGCGCACGCGCCCCGCGCCCCTGACCGGCCTGCGGGTCCTCGACCTCGCCACCCTGTTCGCCGGTCCGCTCGCCGCCACCATGCTCGGCGACTTCGGCGCCGAGGTCGTCAAGGTCGAGCACCCCGCCAAACCCGACCCGTCCCGCGGCCACGGCCCGTCGAAGAACGGCGTGGGCCTGTGGTGGAAGCTGCTGGGCCGCAACAAGCGCGCCATCACCCTGGACCTGTCCAAGCCCGGGGGCCGCAGGACCCTGCTCCGTCTCGCCGCGACCGCCGACGTGATCGTGGAAAACTTCCGGCCGGGCACGCTGGAGCGGTGGGACCTCGGCTGGGAGGAGCTGTCCGCCGTCAATCCGCGGCTGGTGCTCACCCGGGTCACCGGCTTCGGCCAGTTCGGCCCGTACGCGCACCGGCCCGGCTTCGGCACCCTCGCCGAGGCGATGAGCGGCTTCGCCGCGATCACCGGCGAACCGGACGGGCCGCCGACCCTGCCGCCGTTCGGCCTCGCCGACTCCATCGCCGCCCTGGCCACCGCGTACGCCGTGATGACCGCGCTCGCCGCCCGGGAGCGCACCGGTGAGGGGCAGGTCGTCGACATGGCCATCATCGAGCCGATCCTCACCGTGCTGGGGCCGCAGCCGATCTGGTACGACCAGCTCGGCCACGTCCAGCCGCGCACCGGCAACCGCTCGCAGAACAACGCCCCGCGCAACACCTACCGCACCGCCGACGGCGACTGGGTCGCCGTCTCGACCTCCGCCCAGTCGGTCGCCGAACGCGTGATGCGGCTGGTGGGCCGGCCCGAGCTGATCGACGAGCCGTGGTTCGCCACCGGCGCCGGGCGGGCGGGCCACGCCGGCGTCCTGGACGAGGCGGTCGGCGGCTGGATCGCCCGCCACACCCGCGCCGACGTCCTGGCCGCCTTCGAGCGGGCCGAGGCGGCGGTGGCCCCGGTGCAGGACGTCCGGGACGTGATGACCGACCCGCAGTACCGGGCGCTGGGCACCCTGGCCACCGTCGACGACCCGGAGCTGGGCCCGCTGCGGATGCAGAACGTCCTCTTCCGGCTCTCCGCCACCCCGGGCGCGATCCGCTGGGCGGGCCGCCCGCACGGCGCGGACACCGAGGAGGTCCTCGCCGAGCTGGGCCTGACCCGCACCGACGTCAAGGCGCTGCGCGAGGAGGGCGCCGTATGAGCCGTACGACGACCGCGGTGAAACCCCCGGGCGCCGGCCCGTGGTCCGCCGATCGCCGTGCCGCGCCCGCCGCCGCCCCGGACCGTCCGCAGGCCACCCCGCTGACCTGGCTGTACGCACCCGGCGACCGCCCGCAGGTGGTGGCCAAGGCGCTGGCGGCGGGCGCCGACGTGGTGGTGGTCGACCTGGAGGACGCGGTCGCCCGGGACCGCAAGGGGTACGCCCGCGCGGCCACCGCCGAACTCCTCGGCGAGGCCCAGCCGGTGCCGGTCCACGTCCGGGTGAACGCCCTGGACGGGCCGCTGGCGCGGGCGGACCTGGAGGCACTGGCCGGTCTGCCCGGCCTGTCCGGGCTGCGGCTGCCGAAGGTGACCTGCCCGGAGCAGATCACCGCCGTCGCCGAGGCCACCGCCCGACCCGGCGGGGGCGGCCCGCCGCTGTACGCGCTCCTGGAGTCGGCGCTGGGCGTGGAGCGGGCGTACCCGATCGCCTGCGCCCACCCCGCCCTGCACGGCATCGGGCTCGGCGAGGCGGACCTGCGGGCGGACCTGGGGGTGCGGGAGGAGACCGGCCTGGACTGGTCCCGTTCCCGGGTGGTCGTGGCGGCGCGGGCGGCGGGCCTGGCCCCGCCCGCGCAGTCGGTCCATCCCGACACCCGGGACCTGGAGGGCCTGGCGGCCTCCTGCGCCCGCGGCCGGGCGCTCGGCTTCCTGGGCCGCGCCGCGATCCATCCCCGTCAGCTGCCGATCATCGAGCGTGCCTATCTGCCCACCGAGCGGGAGCTGGAGGAGGCGGCGACGATCGTGGAGGCGGCGGCGGCCCGGCCGGGCGCCCAGGCGCTCGCGGACGGCCGTTTCGTCGACGCGGCCGTGGTGGCGGCGGCCCGGCGCACCCTGTCGCTGGCCCGCCGCCCCTGATGACGCGCCGAGGGCGCCCGGACAGCTCCCGGGCGCCCTCGGCGACGTACGGTGTGCGGGCCGGCCGTCAGCTCTTCCCGGCCGGGTCGGCCCCGCCTGGTGTCGTGCCCTCCCCGCCCTTGCCGGCGCTCGCGGAGGCACCGGAGGACGCGGAGGAACCGGCGGAACCGGCTCGGGCGCCGGTCTCGCCGGCCTCGTCGTTCTCCTCGCCGTCACCGGAGGGCCCGGCGCCCGGCTCGACCACGGGCTCCCGGCCAGGCCGCTTGCGCGCCGAGACGACGATGTACGTCACGGCCAGCAGGAACACCAGCAGCGCGGTCCAGTTGTTCAGCCGCAGACCGAGGATGTGGTGGGCGTCGTCGACGCGCATGTACTCGATCCAGAAGCGGCCCGCGCAGTACGCGGCGACGTACAGCGCGAACGCCCGTCCGTGTCCCAGCCGGAAGCGGCGGTCGGCCCAGATCACCAGCAGCGCGACGCCGACGCACCACAGCGACTCGTACAGGAACGTCGGATGGTACGTGCCGGGCTCCCGGCCGTCCGCCGACGAGGTGATCTTCAGTGCCCACGGCAGGTCGGTGGCCCGCCCGTACAGCTCCTGGTTGAACCAGTTGCCCCAGCGGCCGATGGCCTGCGCGAAGGCGATGCCGGGCGCGACGGCGTCGGCGTAGGCGGGCATCGGGATGCCCCGCCGCCGGCAGCCGATCCACGCGCCCAGCGCGCCGAGCGCGATCGCGCCCCAGATGCCGAGTCCGCCCTCCCAGACCTTGAAGGCGTCCACCCAGTCGCGGCCCTCGCTGAAGTACAGCTCGTAGTCCGTGATCACGTGGTAGAGCCGGCCGCCGACCAGGCCGAAGGGAACGGCCCAGACCGCGATGTCGGCCACCGTCCCGGACCGCCCGCCCCGGGCGATCCAGCGCTTGTTGCCGAGCCATACGGCAACGAAGACGCCGATGATGATGCAGAACGCGTAGCCGCGCAGCGGAACGGGGCCGAGATACAGCACCCCGCGCGACGGGCTGGGAATGTAGGCAAGTTCCATGGCAGGGTCGACGCTACCGTGCCGGGCGGGACCCGCGGCGGGCAGCCCGGCTACGGGTCCATAACGGGCGGGCGTCGCCGGCGGCTCGTCCCTGGTGCGGCACTAGTTCGCGTCCCGCACCATCTGCTTCAGCTTCGCCGGTGTCATCGAGCGGTCCTGGTAGATGTTGCGGCCGTCCAGCAGCACGGTCGGGGTGCCGGTGTAGTCGCTGGTGCGGAAGGTCTCGTTGGACTTGTCGACCCAGCTGCCGTGGGTACCGTCCTCCACGCACCGGCGGAACGCCGGCGTGTCGAGGCCGTCGACCTTCCCGGCCAGCTCGATCAGCCTGCCGTTCTCGCCGAACGCGTCGTCGGTCTCCGGGGGCTGGTTGTCGTACAGCACGTCGTGGTACGGGGTGAACTTCCCGGCGTCCTGGGCGCAGGCCGCGGCGTTGGCCGCCTTGCGGGAGCCGCTGCCGCCCATGCCTCCGTCGATGATCGTCGCCAGGCGGTACTCGACCTTGAGCTGCCCGGCGTCGGTCAGTTCGTGGATCGTCGAGCGGTAGGTCTGCTCGAAGCCCTTGCAGGCCGGGCAGCGGAAGTCCTCCCAGATGGTGAGCGTCGATCCGGCGCCCGCCGCGCCGACCGGGATGGCGAGGCTGTCCTCGCCCTGGGCGCCGGAGGGGGCGACGACGGGGCCCGCCGTGTCGCCGTCGTCCTTGCCCGCGTTGGCGGCGATCACGCCGATGACCGCCGCGAGCCCGAGGACGCAGACCACGCTCGCCCCCACGATCAGCGCGCGCCGTCGCTTCTCCGCGCTCTTCTGCTTCTCGCGCTCCATCGCCAGCCGCTGTCGGGCGGCGCGCTTTCCGTCACGGTTCTTCTCGCTCACACCTCGCAGAACGAACCGGGGAGGCGCACCGCGCCTCCCCGGTCCCAGGTCCACCCGTACGGGGGACCCGTGCGTCGTGCGGGCCCCGTTACGCCTGTCCGCGCACGCCGCGGGCGAGTTCGCCCGCCAGCGCGCGGACCGCCTCGACGCCGGCCGCGTGGTCCGGGGCGTCCAGCATCCGCTTGACGAAGGCGGAGCCGACGATCACGCCGTCGGCGAAGCCGGCGACCTCACGGGCCTGGGCGGCGTTGGAGACGCCGAGCCCGACGCAGACCGGCAGGTCGGTGGTGGCGCGGGTGCGCCGCACCAGATCCTGGGCCTGCGAGCCGACCGACTCGCGGGTGCCGGTGACGCCCATGAGGGAGGCGGCGTAGACGAAGCCGCTGCCCGCCGCGGTGATCTCGGCGAGCCGCTCGTCCTTGCTGCTGGGCGCGACCACGAAGACCGTGGCGAGCCCGTGCTTGTCGGCGTGCTCGCGCCACAGCGCCGACTCCTGCACCGGCAGGTCGGGCAGGATGCACCCGGCGCCGCCCGCCTCGGCGAGCTCGGCGGTGAAGCGCTCCACGCCGTAGCGGTCGATGGGGTTCCAGTACGTCATGACGAGGACCGGCTTGCCGGTGGCCGCGTGCGCCTCGCGGACGGTGCGCATCACGTCGGCGATCCTCAGACCGCCGCGCAGGGCGATGTCGTCGGCGGTCTGGATGACCGGGCCGTCCAGGACCGGGTCGCTGTGCGGCAGGCCGACCTCGACGACGTCGGCGCCGCCCTCGAAGGCGGCCTTGACGGCCTCGATGCCGCCGTCCACGGTCGGGAACCCGGCCGGGAGGTAGGCGATGAGGGCGGAGCGGCCCTCGGCCTTCGCCGCCGCGAGGGTGTCGTTCAGCAGTTGCACGTTCCCGCTCACTTGGCGTCCCCCTCGATCTCGGCGGCGGCGCCGGCCTCGTCGGCGGCGACCTCGGCGTCGGTGTCGTACAGCCCGAAGTAGCGGGCGGCGGTGTCCATGTCCTTGTCGCCGCGGCCGGAGAGGTTGACCACGATCAGCCCGTCCTTGCCCAGCTCCTTGCCGACCTCCAGGGCGCCGGCCAGCGCGTGGGCGCTCTCGATGGCCGGGATGATGCCCTCGGTGCGCGACAGCAGGAGCAGCGCCCGCATGGCCGCGTCGTCGGTGACCGCGCGGTACTCGCCGCGGCCGGAGTCCTTGAGGTAGGAGTGCTCCGGGCCGATGCCGGGGTAGTCCAGACCGGCCGAGATGGAGTACGGCTCGGTGATCTGGCCCTCGTCGTCCTGGAGGACGTAGGAGCGGGAGCCGTGCAGGATGCCGGGCTCGCCCGCGGTGAGGGTGGCCGCGTGCTCGCCGGTCTCGACGCCGTGCCCGGCGGGCTCGCAGCCGATGAGGCGGACGGAGGCGTCCGGGATGAACGCGTGGAAGAGGCCGATGGCGTTGGAGCCGCCGCCCACGCAGGCGATCGCGGCGTCGGGCAGGCGCCCGGCGCGCTCCAGGAGCTGGCGGCGGGCCTCGACGCCGATGACCCGGTGGAAGTCGCGGACCATGGCCGGGAAGGGGTGGGGGCCGGCGACGGTACCGAAGAGGTAGTGGGTGTGGTCGACGTTGGCGACCCAGTCGCGGAACGCCTCGTTGATGGCGTCCTTCAGCGTGCGGCTGCCGGACTTCACGGCGATGACCTCGGCGCCGAGCATGCGCATGCGGGCCACGTTGAGGGCCTGGCGCCGGGTGTCGACCTCGCCCATGTAGATGGTGCAGTCGAGGCCGAAGAGCGCGCAGGCGGTCGCCGTCGCCACGCCGTGCTGGCCGGCGCCGGTCTCCGCGATGACACGGGTCTTGCCCATCCGCTTGGTGAGCAGCGCCTGGCCGAGCACGTTGTTGATCTTGTGGGAGCCGGTGTGGTTGAGGTCCTCGCGCTTGAGGAAGACCCGGGCGCCGCCGGCGTGCTCGGCGAACCGGGGCACCTCGGTCAGGGCGCTGGGGCGGCCGGTGTAGTGGACCAGCAGGTCGTCGAGCTCGCGGGCGAACTCGGGGTCGGCCTTGGCCTTGTCGTACTCGACGGCGACCTCGTCGACGGCGGCGACGAGCGCCTCCGGGATGAACTTGCCGCCGAACGCGCCGAAGTAGCCCTCGGCGCTGGGGACCCGGCCTTCGGGGTCGGGAACGAAGAACTCGCTGGGCATGGTGAGACCTCACGGTGAGTGTGCGGACACGGTTCGCCGTGGGGGCGGGGTGGTCAGGCGGCCGTGGTCCGGCCGTGACGCGTCGGCGCGCTCACGCGGCCGGGCCGCGTGTCGCGCAGATCCCCGCGCCCCTCGCGGGGGCGCACCATCGCCGTCCGTTGACCTGTCCGGGCTCGTCGCCGATGACGTAGCGGACCCGTCGGCCGTGCACGCGGCGCGCGGGCGCGCGGCAGCCACGGGGGCGGCAGCCGCGCGCGAGGCGGGCGTACCGGTCCGTGGTCGTCGGGGGGGCCGTCGGTGTCATCGGGGCAAGCCTACCGGGGTGTCAGCCGCGTCCGTGCCGCAGCGCGGGGTGTTCGCCCGCCGCCACCAGGTCGGCGACGGCCGCCTTCGGGTCGCGGCCGGTGACGAGGGACTCGCCGACCAGCACGGCGTCGGCCCCGGCGTTGGCGTAGGCGATCAGGTCGTGCGGGCCGCGGACGCCGGACTCGGCGACCTTGACGATGTGGTCCGGGATCTCCGGGGCGAGGCGTTCGAAGGTGCCGCGGTCGACCTCGAGGGTCTTCAGGTCGCGGGCGTTGACGCCGATCACCTTGGCGCCCGCGTCGACGGCGCGGTCGACCTCGTCCTCGTCGTGCACCTCGACGAGCGGGGTGAGGCCGATGGACTCGGCGCGCTCGATGAGCGATTCCAGGGCCGGCTGGTCCAGGGCGGCGACGATCAGCAGCGCCAGGTCGGCGCCGTGCGCCCGGGCCTCCCAGAGCTGGTACGACGTGACGATGAAGTCCTTGCGCAGTACGGGGATGTCCACGCGTGCGCGGACCGCCTCCAGGTCCGCGAGCGAGCCGCCGAAGCGCCGCTGCTCGGTGAGGACGGAGATGACGGCCGCGCCGCCCGCCTCGTAGTCGGCGGCGAGCCCGGCCGGGTCGGCGATGGCGGCCAGCGCGCCCTTGGACGGGCTGGAGCGCTTGACCTCGCAGATCACCTTGACGCCGTCGCCGCGCAGCGCGGCCCGGCCGTCCTTGGGTGCGGGAGCCTTGGCCGCGCGCTCCTTGAGCTCGTCGAGGCTGACGCGCGCCTGCCGCTCCGCGAGGTCGGCACGGACTCCGTCGATGATCTCGTCGAGCACACTCACGCGAGCGGCCCCCTTCCAACGGTTGGCTTCAAGCGGTCGCTTCCGCCCGGGTCCGCCGCGTCGGGCGGGGGTCGGAGCGGACCGATGGTCCCTGTGATGGTATCCGCTGGCCGGGGAAGGCCCCGCATCCGGTGGATGCCGGTCCCACTACCTGGACACTCGCCGGATGATCAAGGATGGAGCCAGCCACCGAACGGCAGGTTCCGGACAACGGTGAACACCAGCAGCAGGGCCCCCAGCGTCCACGCGTGCCACGGCGCGGGGTCGAGGCGCGGGGGGCGGCCGCGCGCGGCGCGGACCACCCAGACGGTCCACAGCACGGCGAAGCCCGCGTAGCCGAGGACCGCGGGCGCGTTGGCCTGGAGCGCGGTGAGGACGTCCCCGTGGACGACGGCGTGGGCGCTGCGCAGGCCGCCGCAGCCGGGGCAGTACAGCCCGGTCAGGCGCAGCAGCGGGCAGGCCGGGTAGTGGCCGGGCTCGTTGGGGTCCACCGTCCCCACGTACGCGAAGGCTCCGGCGACGGCCGCGAGCACCGCGGCCGGCAGGGCGAGGCGGACGGCGGCGCGGGAGGGGGCCGGCGGGGCCGGCGTCGTGCGGGGGGTGGGGTTCCGGGTGTCGGCGTCCACGCCTCGCATTGTGCCCCGCGCGGGGCGGCGGCGCGCTCACAGGGGGGCACGCGCGGGTGAGAGGGGGACGGCCGTGGCCTCGGCGGGCGCACGCGCGTGAGGCTTCGCACACGCGTGAGGGGCGGTTCCGGCACCCTGACGGGCCGGCCGCCCCTCCACGAAGCCGCACCCGGCTCCGGTACGCGGCCCGCCGGTCGGCGGGCCCGTACGGATGCCGTACGGAGATCAGCCCTCGACGCCCGCCGGCTGGCGCTTGTCGGCCTGCTTCTTGTCCGTGGCCAGGTGCACCGGGTGGGTGTCCTTCGGCTGGCCGAGGCCCATCCCGCGCATGATGGCGCCGACGATGCCGCCGAGGAGCACGACCGCCATGCCGGCCCAGAAGCCCACGGGCTGGGCCATCACCGTGAACGCGCCCGCGACGCAGAAACCGATGAAGGCGATGATGACACCGGTCCAGGCGGCCGGGGTGTGACCGTGGCTGCTGCCCGCCATTGCTTGCTCCTCGTTGCTCTGTGCGTGTCCGAGCGGGACGCTCGTGCGCCCATTGTCCCGCACGCGCGCGCGTGGAGTGATCGGGGGTGCTCCCCCGGCACGCGTGACGCGCGGGAAGGCCGGGCCTTCGGTGCCGCACGCGACCACCGGGGGCCCGGACACCGCGCGGGGACGAGTGCCCAGACGGGCGTGGGTGAACCTCTGGCGGACCGGACCGGACCGGAGAGGCCGGACCGGGGCCGGGTCAGGCGCCGGTCGGGTCCTCGCCCCGGTCGAGGGCCTTCCAGATCTCCTCGGGGCGGTCGGGGTCGGCGGCGGCGGTACGGCGCGGGCGGGGGGCGCCGGAGCGCTCGTAGCGGCCGGACATCGAGGGCCACAGCCGGCCGTAGCGCAGGGCGAGCAGTCCGGCCAGCAGGATCAGGACGCCGCCCGCGGCGGCGACGTAGGGCCAGGCGGTGTGGGTGAGCGCGTCCACGGTGGCGGAGGTGTCACCGGCCGCGCGGGCGGCCTGCTCGTCGAGGGCGGAGCCGTCACAGGCGCCGGTCAGGGCCGCCGCGACGGTGCCCGAGCCGCACAGCGCCAGCAGGCCCGCGACCGCCGTCCGTCCGGCGCGGCGGACCGCGAAGACGGCGACGAGCGCGGCGAGCCCCACTATGGCGAGCGCCGCGGGCACGCCCGTGACGTCGCTGCCCTTGGCGGTCAGCGGGAAGGCGCCGCCGGCCACCGACACGGTGCCCTGAGCCCACTCCTGCCGGGTGGCCAGCAGCGCCACGGCCGCGCCCAGCGCGCCGCACAGCAGCGCGAGGGCGAGGCTCCGGCGGCCGGCCCGGGCGGGTCGTGCGGCTTCGGTACGGGGGTGCGGTGCGGCAGTCACGTACTCCACTATCGCCTGAACCCCGGGCGAACCGTCACCCGGGGTTCGGCTCAGCCCCTTCCCAGCCGGTTCGCCGTGTGCACGGCCCGCAGCACCGCCGCCGCCTTGTTGCGGCACTCGGTGTCCTCCGCGACCGGGTCGGAGTCGGCGACGACACCGGCGCCCGCCTGGACGTAGGCGGTGCCGTCGCGCAGCAGCGCGGTGCGGATCGCGATGGCGGTGTCGGAGTCGCCCGCGAAGTCCAGGTAGCCGACGCAGCCGCCGTACAGGCCGCGCCGGGACGGCTCCAGTTCGTCGATGATCCGCAGCGCGCGCGGCTTGGGCGCCCCGGAGAGGGTGCCGGCCGGGAAGCAGGCGGTCAGCACGTCGAAGGCGGTCCGGCCGGGCGCGACGCGGCCGGTGACCGTGGAGACGATGTGCATGACGTGCGAGTAGCGCTCGATGGACATGAAGTCGACGACCTCGACCGAGCCGGGCTCGCAGACCCGCCCCAGGTCGTTGCGGCCCAGGTCGACGAGCATGAGGTGCTCGGCGCGCTCCTTGGGGTCGGCGAGGAGTTCCTCGGCGAGGGCCTGGTCCTCCCGCGGGGTGGCGCCGCGGGGCCGGGTGCCGGCGATGGGGTGGAGCATGGCCCGCCCGTCCTCGACCTTGACCAGCGCCTCGGGGGACGAGCCGACGACGTCGAAGCCGTCGAAGCGGAACAGGTACATGTACGGGGAGGGGTTGGTGGCCCGCAGCACCCGGTACACGTCCAGGGCGCTCGCCGTGCACGGCGTCTCGAAGCGCTGGGAGGGAACCACCTGGAAGGCTTCCCCGGCGCGGATGCGTTCCTTGATGTCCTCGACGGCCGCCTGGTAGTCGGGGCCGCCCCACCGCGCGGTGTACTCCGGCAGCTCCGAGGGCGGCAGCGCGGCCGGGGGCTGGGCGACCGCGCGGGTCAGGTCGGCCTCCATGGCGTCCAGGCGGGCGACCGCGTCGGCGTACGCCTCGTCGACACCGGTGTCGAGGTCGTTGTGGTTGATCGCGTTGGCGATCAGCCAGACGGCGCCCTCCCAGTGGTCCATGACGGCGAGATCGCTGGTCAGGAGCATGGTGAGCTCGGGGATGCGGAGATCGTCCCGGTCCCCGGGGCCGACCTTCTCCAGACGGCGCACGATGTCATAGCCGAGATAGCCGACCATGCCGCCGGTGAACGGCGGCAGTCCCAGGTCGTGCGCCAGGTCGCGGGGGGTGTGCAGGGCCTCCACGGTGGCGCGCAGGGCGGCGAGCGGATCACCGGCCGCGGGGACGCCGACGGGCGGCGTGCCGAGCCAGTGGGCCTCGCCGTCCCGTTCCGTCAGCGTCGCCGCCGACCGCACGCCCACGAAGGAGTACCGGGACCAGGAGCGCCCGTTCTCCGCGGACTCCAGCAGGAAGGTGCCGGGGCGCTCGGCGGCCAGCTTGCGGTAGAGCGCGACCGGGGTGTCGCCGTCGGCGAGGAGCTTGCGGGTGACCGGGATGACCCGGCGGTCGGCCGCCAGCTTGCGGAACGTTTCGAGGTCCATGGCGGCCGACCCTACTGATCCGGGGCCGCGGCGCCGGAACCGGCGCCGTCCTTGAGCAGCACGTCGGCGTCGAAGCAGGTGCGGGCGCCGGTGTGGCAGGCGGCGCCGACCTGGTCGACCTTGACGAGGACGGTGTCGGCGTCGCAGTCCAGGGCGACGGACTTCACCCACTGGAAGTGACCGGAGGTGTCGCCCTTGACCCAGTACTCCCGGCGGCTGCGCGACCAGTAGGTGCAGCGGCCGGTGGTGAGCGTGCGATGCAGCGCCTCGTCGTCCATCCAGCCGAGCATCAGCACCTCACCGGTGTCGTACTGCTGGGCGATGGCGGGCAGGAGGCCGTCGGGGCTGCGCTTGAGCCGCGCGGCGATCTCCGGGTCGAGGCGGCTGGGCCGGGGGGACGGGTTGGTCATGCCGACCATTGTGCCGCGCGTGGCGGGTGCGCTCCGGCCGCGTTCACTGTGCGGACGCGCCGCCCCGCCGTAGGCTGACTCCATGTCGACATTCGCCAAGCGTGAACGGCTTCTGCTGGCCGACCTGCTGGAGACGGCCGGGCCGGACGCCCCCACCCTCTGCGAAGGCTGGCGGACCCGTGACCTCGCCGCGCACGTGGTGGTCCGCGAGCGCCGGCCCGACGCGGCCGGGGGCACCCTGATCAAGCAGCTGGCGACGCGGCTGGACCGCGTGATGGAGGAGTACTCCGCGAAGCCGTACGAGGAGCTGATCCAGCTCATCCGCACCGGCCCGCCGCGTTTCTCGCCCTTCTCCCTCAAACAGGTCGACGAGGCGGCCAACACCGTCGAGTTCTACGTCCACGCCGAGGACGTCCGCCGCGCCCAGCCGGACTGGACGCCCCGCGAACTGGACCCGGTCTTCCAGGACGCCCTGTGGTCCCGCCTGGAGCGCACCGCCCGCCTGGTCGGCCGCGGCGTCCCGACCGGTCTGGTGCTGCGCCGCCCGAACGGGCAGACGGCGGTCGCCCACCGCGGCACCCCGGTGGTGACGGCGACCGGCGATCCGTCCGAACTGCTGCTGTTCGCCTTCGGCCGGCAGAGCGCGGCCACGGTGGACCTGGACGGCGAGAAGGACGCCATCGCCCGGCTCCAGGAGACCAAGCGGCTCGGGATGTGACCTCACGCGCGGGGGCGGGCCGGGTGCCCCGGGGCTCCGGCCCGTCCCGGCGTCACCGTACGGCGTGGCCGGCCTCCCGCAGCGTCTGCTTCACCTCGCCGACGCGCAGGTCGCCGAAGTGGAACACGGACGCCGCCAGCACCGCGTCCGCGCCGGCCGCGACGGCCGGCGGGAAGTCGGCGAGCTTGCCGGCGCCACCGGAGGCGATCACCGGGACCGTGACGTGCTCGCGGACGGCGGCGATCATCTCCAGGTCGTAGCCGTCCTTCGTGCCGTCCGCGTCCATCGAGTTCAGCAGGATCTCGCCCGCGCCCAGCTCGGCCGCCCGGTGGGCCCACTCGACGGCGTCGATGCCGGTGCCGCGCCGGCCGCCGTGGGTGGTGACCTCGAAGGAGCCGGACGGGGTGCGCCGGGCGTCGACGGACAGGACCAGCACCTGGCGGCCGAAGCGTTCGGCGATCTCGCGGATCAGGTCGGGGCGGGCGATGGCCGCCGTGTTGACGCCGACCTTGTCCGCGCCCGCCCGCAGCAGCTTGTCGACGTCCTCGGCGGTGCGCACGCCGCCGCCCACCGTCAGCGGGATGAACACCTGCTCGGCGGTGCGGCGCACCACGTCGTAGGTCGTCTCGCGGTTGCCCGACGAGGCGGTGATGTCCAGGAACGTCAACTCGTCGGCGCCCTCGGCGTCGTACACCTTGGCCATCTCGACGGGGTCGCCCGCGTCGCGCAGGTTCTGGAAGTTGACCCCCTTGACGACCCGGCCGTTGTCCACGTCCAGGCAGGGGATGACTCGGACCGCCAGGGTCATGACTCCACGGCTCCTCAGTACACGAAGGTCTCTAGCCTCTGAAGGCTTCCAGTTCCACCGACACCAGCACGCGCGGGTCGATGAACCCCTCCACGACCAGCAGGGTCGTGACGGGGCGTACGGCGTCGAACAGCTCCTTGTGGGCCCGGCCCACCTCGTCGACGTCCCGGGAGTGCGCGAGATGCACACGGGTGCGGACGACGGAGTCGACGCCCAGGCCGAACTCGGCGATCGCCTCCAGCGCGGTGGTGAAGGCCACCTTGGCCTGCTCGTAGGGGTCGCCCTCCCCGTACAGCACGCTGCCCCTGAAGGACGTCGTGCCCGCCACCAGGACGCGGTCGCCCGCCGCGACGGCGCGTGCGAAACCGAAGGACTCTTCCCAGGGACTTCCGCTCTGCACACGCCGCACGGCTTCGGACGTCATGACGACACAGCCTCCAAGGCCTCTTCCAGGGTGAACGCCTTCGCGTACAGCGCCTTCCCTACGATGGCGCCCTCGACACCGAGCGGGACGAGACCGGCGATGGCGCGCAGGTCGTCCAGGGAGGACACGCCGCCGGAGGCGACGACCGGGCGGTCCGTCGCCGCGCACACGTTCTTCAGGAGGTCCAGGTTGGGGCCCTGGAGGGTGCCGTCCTTGGCGATGTCGGTGACGACGTAGCGGGCGCAGCCCTCCTTGTCGAGCCGCTCCAGCGTCTCGTAGAGGTCGCCGCCGTCGCGGGTCCAGCCCCGGCCGCGCAGGGTCGTGCCGCGGACGTCGAGACCGACGGCGATCTTGTCGCCGTGCTCGGCGATGACCCTGGCGACCCACTCCGGGGACTCCAGGGCGGCCGTGCCGAGGTTCACCCGGGTACAGCCGGTGGCCAGGGCGGCGGCGAGCGTGTCGTCGTCGCGGATGCCGCCGGACAGCTCCACCTTGATGTCCATCGCCCCCGCGACCTCGGCGATCAGCTCGCGGTTGTTCCCGGTGCCGAACGCGGCGTCCAGGTCGACCAGGTGCAGCCACTCGGCGCCGGAGCGCTGCCAGGCCAGGGCGGCGTCCAGGGGGGAGCCGTAGGAGGTCTCGGTGCCGGACTCGCCGTGCACGAGGCGGACGGCCTGGCCGTCGCGGACGTCGACGGCGGGGAGGAGTTCGAGCTTGGCCATGTCGCTACAGGGTTCCGATCCAGTTGGTGAGGAGCTGGGCACCGGCGTCGCCGGACTTCTCGGGGTGGAACTGCGTCGCCCACAGGGCGCCGTTCTCGACGGCGGCCACGAACGGCTTGCCGTGCGTGGTCCAGGTGACCCTGGGCGCGGCGATGGCCGGGTTGTGGGTTTCGAGGGACCAGTCGTGGACCGCGTAGGAGTGCACGAAGTAGAAGCGCGCGTCGGCGTCCAGCCCGGCGAACAGCTCCGAGCCGGCCGGCGCGTCGACGGTGTTCCAGCCCATGTGCGGCACGACGTCGGCCTGGAGCGGCTCGACCGTGCCGGGCCACTCGTCGAGGCCCTCGGCCTGCACGCCGTGCTCGATGCCGCGGGCGAAGAGGATCTGCATGCCGACGCAGATGCCCATCACCGGGCGCCCGCCGGAGAGCCGGCGGTCGATGATCCAGTCGCCGCGCGCCTCCTTGAGCCCCTGCATGCAGGCGGCGAAGGCGCCGACGCCGGGCACCAGCAGACCGTCGGCGTTCATCGCCTTGTCGAAGTCGCGGGTGATCTCGACGTCGGCTCCCGCGCGTGCCAGGGCGCGCTCGGCGGAGCGGACGTTGCCGAAGCCGTAGTCGAAGACGACGACCTTCTTCGCGGGAGCGGTGCTCACCGTGCTCAATTCCACACCTCCAGCCGCAGGACCCCGGCGACCAGACACATCGCGGCGCCGATGGAGAGCAGCACGATCAGGCTCGTGGGCATCTTCTGCTTGACGAAGGAGATGATCCCGCCGACCAGGAAGAGGCCGACGACGATCAGGATGGTCGAGATGCCGTTCACAGCGCGCCCTTCGTCGAGGGGAGGATGCCCGCGGCCCGCGGGTCGCGCTCGCTGGCGTAGCGCAGCGCCCGCGCCAGCGCCTTGAACTGGCACTCCACGATGTGGTGCGCGTTGCGCCCGTAGGGCACGTGCACGTGCAGCGCGATCTGGGCCTGGGCGACGAAGGACTCCAGGATGTGCCGGGTCATCGTGGTGTCGTACTCGCCGATCATCGGCGCCATCTTCTCGGGCTCGGTGTGCACGAGGTACGGGCGGCCGGACAGGTCGACGGTGACCTGGGCGAGGGACTCGTCCAGCGGGACCGTGCAGTTGCCGAAGCGGTAGATGCCCACCTTGTCGCCGAGGGCCTGCTTGAAGGCGGCGCCCAGCGCGAGGGCGGTGTCCTCGATGGTGTGGTGGGAGTCGATGTGCAGGTCGCCCTTGGTCTTCACGGTCAGGTCGAACAGACCGTGCCGGCCGAGCTGGTCGAGCATGTGGTCGTAGAAGCCGACGCCGGTCGCGATGTCGGTCTTGCCGGTGCCGTCGAGGTCGATCTCGACGACGACCGAGGTCTCCTTGGTGGTCCGCTCCACGCGTCCTACGCGGCTCATGCGCTCTGCTCCTTAGGGGGTGTGGGGATCTGCCCCACCGAACACCTCAGTTCACGTACCGCGTCGAGGAACGCGTCGTTCTCCTCGGGCGTTCCGGCGGTGACCCGCAGCCATCCCGGCACGCCGTTGTCCCGCACCAGGACGCCCCGGTCGAGGATCTCGCGCCACACGTCGTGGGCGTCGGCGAAGCGCCCGAACTGCACGAAGTTGGCGTCCGATTCCGTCACCTCGTAGCCGAGCGCGCGCAGTCCGGCGACGAGCCGGTCCCGCTCGGCCTTGAGCTGCTCGACGTAACCGAGCAGGGTGTCGGTGTGCTCCAGGGCGGCCAGCGCGGTCGCCTGGGTGACGGCCGACAGATGGTAGGGCAGCCGGACGAGCTGGACGGCGTCGACGACGGCCGGGTGCGCGGCCAGGTAGCCCAGGCGCAGGCCGGCGGCGCCGAACGCCTTCGACATCGTGCGGGAGACGACGAGGTGCGGGCGCCCTTCGAGCAGCGGCAGCAGCGAGCGGCCGTGGCTGAACTCGATGTACGCCTCGTCCACGACCACCATCGACGGCTTGGCCGCCTGCGCGGCCTCGTACAGGGCGAGGACCGTCTCGGGCGGGACCGCGGTGCCGGTGGGGTTGTTGGGGGAGGTGATGAAGACGACGTCCGGGCGGTGCTCGGCGATGGCCTTCTCGGCGGCGGCCACGTCGATGGTGAAGTCCTCGCTTCGCGGCCCGGAGAGCCAGCCGGTGCCGGTGCCGCGTGCGATGAGGCCGTGCATCGAGTACGACGGCTCGAAGCCGATCGCGGTGCGGCCCGGCCCGCCGAAGGTCTGGAGCAACTGCTGGAGGACCTCGTTGGAGCCGTTGGCGGCCCAGACGTTCTCGACGCCGAGGGGGTGCCCGGAGGTCTTTGTCAGGTACTCGGCCAGCCTGGTACGCAGCTCGACCGCGTCCCGGTCGGGGTAGCGGTTCAGGCCGCGGGCGGCCTCGCGCACCCGCTCGGCGATGCGCTCGACCAGCGGCTCGGGCAGCGGGTACGGGTTCTCGTTGGTGTTCAGCCGTACCGGGACGTCCAGCTGGGGCGCGCCGTAGGGGGACTTGCCGCGCAGCTCGTCACGGACGGGAAGCTCGTCCCAGGGGGACGCGGGGGTGTCGCCGGTCACTTGCCCTCGGGAACCTTCCAGTCGAACCGGGCCTTGATCGCCGCGCCGTGCGCGGGCAGGTCCTCCGCCTCCGCCAGCGTCACCACGTGGTGCGCGACCTCGGCCAGCGCGTCCTTGGAGTAGTCCACGACGTGGATGCCGCGCAGGAAGGACTGGACGGACAGGCCGGAGGAGTGGCAGGCGCAGCCGCCGGTGGGCAGGACGTGGTTGGAGCCGGCCGCGTAGTCGCCCAGCGAGACCGGCGCCCAGGGGCCGATGAAGACCGCGCCGGCGTTGCGGACGCGGTCGGCGACCGCGGCGGCGTCGGCCGTCTGGATCTCCAGGTGCTCGGCGCCGTAGGCGTCGACCACGCGCAGGCCCTCCTCGACGCCGTCGACCAGCACGATCGCGGACTGCTTGCCGGACAGGGCCGGGCGGATGCGGTCCTCGACGTGCTTGCTCGCGGCGACCTGGGGGGCCAGTTCCTTCTCCACCGCGTCCGCGAGCCGGACGGAGTCGGTGACCAGGACGGCCGCGGCCAGCGGGTCGTGCTCGGCCTGGCTGATCAGGTCGGAGGCGACGTGCACCGGGTCGGCGGTGTCGTCGGCGAGGATGGCGATCTCGGTCGGGCCGGCCTCGGCGTCGATGCCGATACGGCCGGTGAAGTAGCGCTTGGCGGCGGCGACCCAGATGTTGCCGGGGCCGGTGACCATGACGGCGGGCGGGCAGGACTCGGTGCCGTAGGCGAACATCGCGACGGCCGTGGCGCCGCCGGCCGCGTAGACCTCGTCCACGCCGAGCAGCTCGCAGGCGGCGAGGATCGTCGGGTGCGGCAGGCCGCCGAACTCGGCCTGGGCCGGTGAGGCCAGGGCGATCGACTCGACGCCGGCCTCCTGCGCGGGCACGGCGTTCATGATCACGGAGGAGGGATAGACGGAGCGTCCGCCGGGGGCGTAGAGACCGACGCGCTCGACCGGCACCCACTTCTCGGTGACGGTGCCGCCGGGCACCACCTGGGTGGTGTGGGTGGTACGGCGCTGGGCGCGGTGGACGAGGCGGGCGCGGCGGATCGACTCCTCCAGAGCCGCGCGCACGGCCGGGTCGAGCCGCTCCAGGGCGTCGGCGAGCGCCTGCCGCGGCACGCGGACGGACTCCAGCCGTACGCCGTCGAACTTCTCGGCGAAGTCGATCAGCGCCGCGTCGCCGCGATGATGCACGGCCTCGCAGATCGGACGCACCTTCTCCAGGGCGGCCGAGACGTCGAAGTCGGCTCGGGGCAGCAGGTCGCGCAGGGCGGGGCCCTCGGGAAGGGCGTCGCCGCGCAGATCGATTCGGGAGATCACGCAACCAATTCTCTCAGACCCGCGTCCGGCACCGTCCGCACGTATCAGTGACTGATACGGAACGTGGTGCACACCACCCGCACGGGCCCCCTCGGTTTCCGGTACGACAGATCCTTCTCACGTTGGGTGTTCGAGCGGTGACACAGCGGGCATGAACGGTTGTATCGGGAACCGACTCGCGAGCAGCGGGTGACGAAGGGAAGCACCGTGACCGAGGGTGCCGGGCTCAGCCCCGGGGACCTGCCGGACGACCTGACCGCCGCGGAGGCCGGCATGTGGCAGGCCTTCCGCAACGGCAGCGTGTACGACCTCAGCAGCGGGGACGCGCTGGCCGACGATCCGCACGGAGCGCATCCCTGGGGCCCGGAGCGGACCGTGCGGGCCCGGATCGTGTGCTGGCTGCTGCTGGACGGGCCGCCCGCGCTGACCGGCCGGGTCTCCTCGCTCAAGCTCGTCGGTGTCCAGGTCGTCGACGCGCTGGACCTGGCGGGCGGCACGGTCGTGCCGTACGTCGAGATGCGGGGCTGCCGCTTCGAGCGGGAGGTCCTGCTGCCCGAGGCCCGCTTCACCACCGTCCGGCTGGTGGACTGCTCGGTGCCGCGCCTGGAGGCGGCCCGGGTGCAGACCGAGGGCGATCTGCATCTGCCGCGCTGCCGCTTCCGGCACGGCATCCGGCTCACCGACGCCCAGATAGGCACGGATCTGCTGCTCAACCAGGCGATCGTGCACCGGGACCGCAGCGGCCGGTCGATCGCCGGGGACGGGCTGAGCGTCGGGCAGGACCTCCAGGCCGAGATGCTGGAGTCGGACGGCGAGCTGAGCCTGCGCGGCGCCACCGTCGGGGTCTCGCTGAGCCTGCGGGGCGCCCGCCTGAGCAACCCCTCGGCGCGGCTCGCGCTGAACGCCCCCCAGCTGTCCGTCGAGCGCACCCTCTACATGACCCCGGCGGGCGTCACGGGCGTCGGCGGCCCCCTGCTCAGCGGGATGACGCCGGTGGAGGGCATCCGGGTGCAGCGGTTCGAGTGCGAGGGCGGGATGCGGCTGGACGACGGCCGGTTCGGCGACGCGCTCGACTTCGAGCGGGCCCGCTTCACCCTCACCGACGAGCAGGAGCTGTCGCTGCGCCGGGTGCAGACGCCCGAGCTGCGGTTCCTCGGCGAGCGCCCGGCGCGCGGCCGGGTGGTGCTGTCGGGGGCGCGGGTGGTCAACCTGATGGACCGGGCGGACAGCTGGCCGGGCCCGGGACGGCTGCACATGGGCGGCTTCTGCTACGAGAACCTGGTGCCGCGCGGCCCGTTCCCGCTGGCGGAGCGGCTGGACTGGGTGGCCGCCGCGACCGCCGAGTACAACCCGGAGCCCTACGAACGGCTCGCGGCCGTGCTGCGGTCCGGCGGCGAGGACGAGGACGCCCGGGAGGTGCTGCTCGCCAAGCAGCGCCGGCGCCGCGAGAGCCTGCCGCTCGCCCCCAAGCTGTGGGGGTACGCGCAGGACTGGACGGTTGCCTACGGCTACCGGCCGGGCCGGGCCGCGGTGTGGATGGCGGTGCTGTGGGCGGCGGGCTCGGTCGCGTTCGCGCACGCGGGGCACCCGCCCGTGAAGCGGGGTGAGCATCCGGCGTGGGATCCGGCCCTGTTCGCCCTCGACCTGCTGCTGCCGGTGATCGAGCTCGGCCAGGCCGGCGCCTGGCAGCTGAGCGGCGGCTGGCAGTGGCTGGCGGCGGCGATGGTCCTGCTGGGCTGGGTCCTGGCGACGACGGTGGCGGCGGGGGCGACCCGGCTGCTGCGCCGCGGCTGAGGTGCGGCCGGCGGCGGCCCTCCGGGGAGACCGCCGGTGCGGAAGTGACGCGGGCACCCACCTCTTTGCCCTTCCTTGACTGAACTCCGTACAACTTTCCATGAGTTCCACCGGAGCGCTGGCGCGCTGCTGACCTGCGCACTTTCAATGGTCGGCACCATGGCTCTGCTGCGCATGCTCCTGAGTAGGGCGCGGGTGAGCGGGAAGCCGCCGCGCCTGGCCGCCGGACCGCCCGCCGAGGACGAGGTGCTCCTCGACGTGCCCGACGACCGCCTCGCCCCGGCCCTGATCGCGGCGGCGCACGGCGGGTACGCGCCCGCGGCCGAGCTGCTCGCCGCCACCCGCGCGAGCGCCGAGTGGGAGCACCGCGACCGGTACGCGGCCCGGCTGGCGGCCATCGCCCGCTCGCGCCCGGAGTGGCTGCGGGCCTGGTACGCCGCCGCCCCGCACGACCCGGACGCCCTGCTGGTCGGGGCCCGCCTCGCGGTGGACCGCTGCTGGGAGTCGCCGGCCCGCGCGGAGCTGCTGCGCCAGGCGGCCCCGGCGATCGCGGCGGCCGCCGACCGCGGCGGGCGCGACCCGGTGCCCTGGCGGATCGCGCTGGACGGCGCGCTGGGCCGGGGCACCAAGCCGGCCGAGTTCGAGCGGCTGTGGGGCGAGGCCGTCCGCCGCTGCCCGCACCACTACGGCAGCCATGTCGCGGCACTGGAATACCTGGCCGCCACCTCGCCCGGCGCGCACCGCGCGTGCCTGGACTTCGCCGAGACCGCCGCGCAGGACGCGCCCGAGGGGGCCCTGGTGCGGGCGCTGCCGCTGCGGGCCGCGTTCGCGTGCCTGGCCGCGGGCGGCGGGCGGGGGGTGGAGCGGGCCCGGCTGCACGCGGCGGCCGATCTCGCGATCGCGCTCTCGTCCGCCTATCCGGCCGCCGACCCGTGGCCCGCGGAGCTGCGCAACCTGCTGGCGTACGTGCTGGTGCGCCTGGGACGCCGGGCGGACGCCCTGGAGCAACTGCGGCTGACCGGCCCGTACGCGACGTCCTTCCCCTGGGACCGGGAGGCGGACGATCCGCTCGGCCGCTTTCTGGACGTGCGCCGCGACGTGCGCGCGGCGGTGGCCCGCGCGCCGGTGCCGGCGCGTTCCGGCCGCCCCCGATACGGGCACGGCCGCCGTGTCCGCTCCGCCGACCATTAGGCTTCTGCGTCGTGACCACCGTCCGGCTCCCCCTGTTCCCCCTGAACTCGGTCCTGTTCCCGGGGCTCGTCCTCCCGCTGAGCGTCTTCGAGGCGCGTTATCGCGCCATGATGCGCGAGCTGCTGAAGACGTCCGAGGACGAGCCGCGCCGGTTCGCCGTCGTGGCGATCCGGGACGGCCACGAGGTGGCGCCCAGCGCGCCCGGCCTGCCCGATCCGACGGCGCTGCCCGAGCGGGGCGCCGCCGCCGGGTTCGGCCCCGATCCGGCCAAGGCGTTCCACAAAGTGGGCTGCGTGGCGGACGCGGCCACCATCCGGGAGCGTCCCGACGGCACCTTCGAGGTGCTGGCGACCGGGACGACCCGGGTCCGGCTGCTGTCGGTGGACGCCTCGGGGCCCTTCCTGACGGCCGAGCTGGAACCGCTCGCCGAGGAACCCGGCGACGAGGCGGGGGCGCTGGCCGAGGGGGTGCTGCGGGCCTTCCGCCAGTACCAGAAGCGGCTGGCGGGGGCGCGGGAGCGGTCGCTGGCGACCGGCGCGGACCTGCCGGACGAGCCGGGCGTGGTCTCCTATCTGGTGGCCGCCGCGATGGTGCTGGACACGCCCACCAAGCAGCGGCTGCTCCAGGCCCCGGACACCGCGTCCCGGCTGCGCGACGAGCTGAAACTCCTTCGCGCGGAGACGGCCATCATCCGTACGCTGCCGTCGTTGCCGGCGTCGGAGCTGACGCGCGGCCCGACGAGTCTCAACTGACGTACCGAATCGACGTACCCAACCGACGTACCGACGCGACGAGTACGGGAACAGGCCGGATGGCGAAGAAGGCGAAGAAGCGGGACGGGGCGCGCGAAGCGCGTGCGCACCAGGGCGGCGGCCGGCGGGCCGGCGGAACGCCCGCGACGGTGGCGCTCACCGCGGCGGGAGTGCCGTACACGGTCCACTCCTACGACCACGACCCCTCCCACCCCTCCTACGGCGAGGAGGCGGCGGAGGCGATGGGCGTCTCCCCCGACCGGGTGTTCAAGACGCTGGTGGCCGACGTCGACGGGGCCCTGACGGTGGCGGTGGTCCCGGTGGCGGGCCAGCTGGACCTGAAGGCGCTGGCGGCGGCGGTGGGCGGCAAGCGCGCGGCGATGGCCGACCCGGCGCTCGCGGAACGCGCCACCGGCTACGTCCGCGGCGGCATCTCCCCCCTCGGCCAGCGCAAGAAGCTCCCGACGGTGCTGGACGCCTCGGCCGCGGCGCACGGCACGATCTGCGTCTCCGCCGGCCGCCGCGGCCTGGAGGTGGAGCTCGCGCCCGGCGACCTCGCCCGGCTCACGGACGCCGTTCTCGCGCCCGTGGGGCGCGTGTGACCGCTCGCCGGGCGGCTCCCGCCCGCTGACGTCCGGCGCGCGGGAGCGGCGTGCGCGCGGGGCCCGGCGCCGCGCGCCGGGGCTCACGCCCCGGGAGACTTCCCGTACGGGTCGCGCGGCCCGTCGTAGGGGCCCTGCGGGTACGGGCCGCCCTGCGGGAGGGGACCCTGCGGGTACGGTTCCGGGTCCCGCGGCCCGAACAGCGCCGTCAGCCCCAGGTGGACCAGCAGCGCGGCCAGGGGCCAGGCCAGCAGCGCCCCCTTCGCGCCGAGCCTCAGCGGCGCCTGGAACGTCACGCCCTTGCCGGCCTCCTTGGCCTGGGCGATCACGTCCTGTCCGGGACCGAGCCACACCCCGGTCCGCCACGCCAGCAGAGAGCCGAGCAGGCCCCCGACGCCGAGCGCGACCACCAGCGGCACGCCGCCGCGCCGCCGCAGCAGGAAGACGACCGCCGCGCTGACCGCGCCGAAGGCCAGCGCCAGCAGCGTGAACGTTCCGTCGACGCCGATGGCCTGCTCGCCCTCGGTGTCCTTGAGGTAGACGACCCAGGTGCCGTCGACGGCGTCCCCGACCAGGGGCACGCGCGGCGCCAGCCACCACCACACCACCCCGAGCAGCACCCCGGCGACCGTCACCCCGACGGCCGTCACCACGGCCTCGCGCACTTCGGTCTTCATCCCGGGGCCGTCCTGTCCGTACGCGCCGCCCCACGTGTGCGCGCCGGCGGACGGCGGCGTCTGCCGGTGCGACGAATCGTCGTGCGGGGGCGGGGGCGGAGTCAGCGGTGCGGTCACCCTGACATCGTGCCAGGCCCGTCCGCGCGGTGCGTCACCGGACGGCCGCCCTGCGATAGGCCCAGGTGGCGACGGCCAGCGAGACCACGCCGACCGCCCCGCACACGGCGAGGTCACCGAGGACGAAGGCCCACTCCGGCCCGTCCGCGAAGGTCCTCGCGAACGCCTCCACGCCGTACGTCGACGGCAGCAGGTCCCGGGCCAGGCGCACCGCCTCCGGCATCCGCTCCGCCGGCAGCACCCCCAGCAGCAGCGCCGCGGACATGCCCAGCTGCCCGAGCAGCGTGGCCAGCTCCGGGCGCGGCGCGAGCAGGCCGAGGGCGGCCCCGAGCCCGGCGAGCGCGGCACCGGCCAGCGGGATCACGGCCGCGAGCACCCACAGATGCGCCAGCGGCAGCCCGAACAGCACGCACCCGAAGACGGCGGTCACCACGGTCCCCGGCACGGTGAAGGAGGCGTACGCGCCGGCGGCGCCCAGCACCACGGCGGCCGGCGGCACCGGCAGCGTCGCGTAGTGGTCGAGGCCGCCGCTGGCGCGCAGCTGGCCGAAGTACTGCGCGAGCAGGTTCAGCGCGACGAACGCCACCACGAGCACCGACGACCCGGCGACCACGGCCCGCGCCTCGCCGCCGCCGTCGACCACGCCGCGCATGAGGATCATGATCCCGATCGACTGGAAGGTCGCCACGAACAGCAGCGGGATCCGCGCCACGCGCGCGCGGGAGAGCTGCGCCCGGTAGACCGCCACCAGGGAGGGCCACACCCGCGCCTTCGGCCCGAGCTCGGCCGCCGGTGCGGGAGGCTCCTCGGCGGCCACGGCACCGCCCGGCAGGACATCGGCGGGTACGACACTCACGTCGTGCTGCTCCTCTTCGCTGAGGTCACTGAGGTCTTCCCCGAGGCAGGTGAGGTCCCTGAGGTCGTCAAGGCCCCGCCGGGGCTCCGGGTGACGTCGCCCCGGCCGGTGGGCGGGGCGGCGGCGGCCCGCGTGCTCACGCCTTCACCAGCCCCTGCCGGGCGGCGCCGCCCAGCGCCAGGTACACGTCCTCCAGGCTCGGGGTGGCGAGGGTGAAGTCGTCCAGGGCGGCGAAGGCGGCCCCGCCGGTGACGGTGGCGACGACCGTACGGGCCTCCTCGGGCGCGAGCCTGAGCGTCCAGCGGCGCCCGGACTCGGCGGCGCGGTCCCGCAGCGCGGCGACCTCGGGGACGTGGAGGGGGGCCGTCTCGCGCCACACCAGGTCGACGCGGACCTCGCCGGCGACCTGCTCCTTCAGCCCGGCAGGCGTGTCGCAGGCGATGACGCGGCCGCGGTCCAGGACCGCGACCCGGTCCAGGACGGTCTCGGCCTCGATGACGTTGTGGGTGACGAGCAGCACGGTGGTGCCGCGCTCGGCCCGGCGCCGGTCGACGGCGGCCCACACCGCCCGCCGCGCCACCGGGTCCATGCCGGTGGTCGGCTCGTCGAGGACGAGCAGCGGGCGCTCCCCCACCAGCGCGGCGGCGAAGCAGGCCAGGCGCCGCTGCCCGCCGGAGAGCCTCTTCAGCGGGCGCCCGGCGATCGGGGTGAGACCCAGCTCCTCCAGGACGGCGTCGCGCTCGTCGCGGGCCCGCCGGGCGTCCAGACCGCGCAGCCGCCCGGTGGTCTCGGCGGCCAGCGACACGGTCAGCTCGTCCAGGGCGGTGGACTCCTGCCCGAGGTAGGCGAGGATCCGCGAGGCCCGCTCCGGGTGCCGCACGATGTCGTGGCCGAGGATCCGCACGGTGCCGGCGTCGGGCCGCATCAGTCCGGTCAGCTGCCGCACCAGGGTGGACTTGCCGGCGCCGTTCGGGCCGAGCAGCCCGAAGATCTCGCCGCGCCGGATCTCCAGCCGGACGTCGTCGGTGGCCCGCACCTCGGGTGTCGCGGGGGTGCCGCGCCGGCCGCGCACGGCGGGGTAGGTCTTGGTCAGTCCGCGCACCGCGCACACGACATCAGCACGGTGCCGGTATGTCTGTGCCACGCGCGTACTCACAAAGCAGGAGCCTACGGGGTCGGCGTCCCGGCCACGCTCCCGGGTGGCCCCATAAGCGTCAACTCGGCGCAACCCTTCCCCTCCCGCGGCGGACGGCGGCCGGGCGCGGAAAGGCGCCGGGGCCGGACCGGCGGACGAGGCGGGGCGGGCGCGGCGCTCACTCCCCGGCCGGGGCGCGCTCCACCGCCGTCCGCTGGTCGATCTCCCGCCAGAACCCGGCCCGGATCGCGTACCGGTCGCGTTCGTCGATCTGGTCGTCCTTGTGGGCGAGCAGCCCGAAGCGGGCGGCGTAGCGCAGCAGCTCGCCGTCGACGCGGTGCGGGATGCGGGGGTACATGCCCGACAGCTTCTGCAGATGGCTCTGGTCGCCGAGGCGCTCCACCCAGCGGCGGGCGAAGACCTGCCCCACCTCGTAGGGGTCGCCGCCGACCGTGGTGATGTCCTCCTCGCGGTCGGCCCACCGCTGCTCGGCGGTGGTGAGCTGCGCGAGCGTCGGCATCGAGACGGCCTCGGGGGGCTCGGAGACCGGACGGTCGACCCACCCCTTGTCGGAGGACCAGCGCAGGGTGGCGGAGGCGGGATGCGGGGCGGCGGCGGGCTGGGGACCGGGGGCCCGCAGGGCGGCGAGGTCCTTGGGGGTGGGCACGCCCTTGGCGGCCGGTGCGCGCTCGGCGCCGCCGTTGCGCGCGGCGGTGGACGCCGTCGGGTGCGGCGGCTCCTCGGCGGACCGCTCCGCGGGGGCGGGCAGCGCGGACTCCGGCAGGGGTGCGGAGAGGATGGCGGCGATCTCCGGGCGGGGCGCGGGCGGCGGCGCGCACACGCCGGTGAGCTCCTTGGCGCGTACGGCCTTGGTGATCCAGGTACGGTCCAGTACGCGCCGCTCGTCGGCCTCGGCGACCAGGTCCTCGGACTGGTTGTAGTCGCCGTCGGCGGCCTGCACGGCCCACAGATGGACGGCGACGCCGTGCTCCTTGGCCGCCATCATGCCCGGCAGCAGATCGCCGTCGCCGGTCACCAGCACGATGTCGGAGCAGGCGCGGTTGCGGGCCAGCTCGGTCAGCTCGGCGTGCATGGCCGCGTCCACGCCCTTCTGCGCCCAGCGGCCGTCGCTGCGGGTCAGCGCGCCGAGCCGGACGGTGACCCGGGGCATCACGCGCAGCCGGCGGTGCTCGGGCTGCGGGACGCGGTCGGGGGCGCCGTCGAACCAGTAGATGCGCAGCAGGGGCTGCCGCGTGTCGGACTCGGCGCGTTCGCGCAGCCCCTGGATGAGGGCGGCGTGGTCGACGGTGATGCGGGACCGCGAGGGCTCACCGGCGAGGAGACTGGCGGCGGCCCCCAGCAGATACCCGGCGTCCACCAGGACGATGCAGCGGTCCACGCGATCCACCCTCTTTCCGGGAGGTTTGCTTCGGGCTTGCTTCGAGTCTGCCCGACCACGCCGGGGTTAACGGCCCGAACTCGATCATCGGCGTGGCGTTTCGGCGCTTCACCGACCGACGAGCCCTGTCACAGACGGTAATTGCCCGACATGCGTTCTTTGTACGCCTATGTGAATCTGGTCCCGGCCCTGGCCCCTAGATCCCCCACAGGAGGCATCACCATGGCCAAGAACAAGAACCGTGACCGTAAGCAGCCGCGGGCGGAGCGCGCCTCTCAGTCGTCCCAGACGGCCACGCTGGAGCCGCAGGACGAGCAGCGCACCTCGCAGGCGACGCCCGGCGAGATAACCGCCCGCAAGGGCAGGCAGAAGCGCTTCGGTCACAACTGAGTCCGGTAACCGGGTCGTGGCCGGCCGCTGCCGGCCCGCCCGCAAGACATGAGGGGCGCACCCGCCGCCGGGTGCGCCCCTCGTGTTTCCCGCGTCTTGTGCCTCCCGCGCTCCGGCGGCCGGCTAGCCGGCCAGGCAGGACGGGCCGAGCAGCACCTTCAAGTCGCCGAAGAGGGCCGGGTCGGGCTTGACCCGGTGCCGGTCCAGGCGCAGCACCGTCGTCTTCGTCGGGCCCTGGAGCTTGATCCGGACCTCGCTGTCGCCCTTGTGGTGGGTGAGGATCTCGCCGAGGCGGCTGACCATGGGCGGGGTGACGCGGGTGGCCGGGATGGTCAGGACGACGGGCGCGTTGGTGCCCGCGTTGGACAGGTCGGGGACCATCAGCTCCATCGCGACCAGCCGGGGCACGTCCTCGCGCTTGTCCAGGCGGCCCTTGACGAACACGACGGCGTCCTCGACGAGTTGGGTGGACACCAGCTGGTAGGTCGCCGGGAAGAACATGCACTCGATGGAGCCGGCGAGGTCCTCCACGGTGGCGATGGCCCAGGCGTTGCCCTGCTTGGTCATCTTGCGCTGGAGGCCGGAGATGATGCCGCCGATGGTGACCACCGCGCCGTCGCCGAAGTCGCCGCCGGTGAGCTGGGAGATGCCCGCGTCGGCCTTGTCGGACAGGATGTGCTCCAGGCCGAACAGCGGGTGGTCGGAGACGTACAGACCGAGCATCTCCCGCTCCTGGGCGAGCAGATAGGTCTTGTCCCACTCGTCGGCGGAGAACTCCACGTCCAGCCCGAAACCGGGCTCGCCGCTGTCCTCCTCGCCCATGCCGCCGAAGAGGTCGAACTGCCCCTCGGCCTCCTTGCGCTTGACCGCGACCACATTGTCGATCATGGGCTCGTACTGCGCCATGAGGCCCTTGCGGGTGTGGCCCATCGAGTCGAAGGCGCCGGCCTTGATCAGCGATTCGGTGGTGCGCTTGTTGCAGACGACCGCCTCGACCTTGTCGAGGTAGTCGGGGAAGGAGGTGTACTTCCCCTTGGCCTTGCGGCACCGGATGATCGACTCGACCACGTTGGTGCCGACGTTGCGCACCGCGGACAGGCCGAAGAGGATCACGTCGTCGCCCTGCGCGGCGAAGTTCGCCTCGGACTCGTTGACGTTGGGCGGGAGCACCTTGATGCCCATGCGGCGGCACTCGTTGAGGTAGACGGCCGACTTGTCCTTGTCGTCCTTGACGGAGGTGAGCAGCGCGGCCATGTACTCGGCGGGGTGGTTCGCCTTCAGGTACGCCGTCCAGTACGACACCAGGCCGTACGCGGCGGAGTGCGCCTTGTTGAACGCGTAGCCGGCGAAGGGGACCAGCACGTCCCACAGCGCCTGGATGGCCTCGTCGCTGTAGCCCTTCTTGCGGGCGCCCTCCTGGAAGAGGACGAAGTTCTTCGCCAGTTCCTCGGGCTTCTTCTTGCCCATGACGCGGCGGAGGATGTCGGCCTCGCCGAGCGAGTAGCCGGCGATGATCTGGGCGGCCTTCTGCACCTGCTCCTGGTAGACGATCAGGCCGTAGGTGACGTCCAGGACCTCCTTGAGCGGCTCCTCCAGCTCCGGGTGGATCGGCGTGATCTCCTGCTGGCCGTTCTTGCGCAGGGCGTAGTTGATGTGCGAGTTCATGCCCATCGGTCCCGGCCGGTACAGGGCCGAGACGGCGGAGATGTCCTCGAAGTTGTCGGGCTTCATCATGCGCAGCAGGGAGCGCATGGGGCCGCCGTCGAACTGGAAGACGCCGAGGGTGTCGCCGCGCTGGAGCAGTTCGAAGGTGGTCGGGTCGTCGAGCGGGAGGCTGAGGAGATCGATGTCGATCCCCTTGTTCGCCTTCACCATCTTGACGGCGTCGTCCATGATCGTGAGGTTGCGCAGGCCCAGGAAGTCCATCTTCAGCAGGCCGAGCGACTCGCAGCTCGGGTAGTCCCACTGCGTGATGGTGACGCCGTCGGTGTGCCTGACCCAGACCGGGACGTGGTCGACGATCGGCTCGCTGGACATGATCACGCCGGCGGCGTGCACGCCCATCTGCCGCACCAGGCCCTCGACGCCGCGCGCGGTGTCGATGACCTTCTTCACGTCCGGCTCGTTCTCGTACATCGAGCGGACCTCGCCCGCCTCCGTGTACCGGGGGTGGCTGGGGTCGGTGATGCCGGACAGCGGGATGCCCTTGCCGAGGACGTCGGCGGGCATGGCCTTGGTGATGCGGTCGCCCATCGCGTACGGGTAGCCCAGCACGCGCGCGGAGTCCTTGATCGCGTTCTTGGCCTTGATGGTGCCGTAGGTGCCGATCTGGGCGACCTTGTCGGCGCCGTACTTCTCGGTCACGTACCGGATCACCTCGGCGCGCCGGCGCTCGTCGAAGTCGATGTCGACATCGGGCATCGAGATGCGCTCGGGGTTGAGGAACCGCTCGAAGATCAGGCCGTGCGGGATCGGGTCGAGGTCGGTGATGCCGAGCGCGTAGGCGACGATCGAGCCGGCCGCGGAGCCGCGGCCGGGGCCGACGGCGATGCCCTGCTTCTTGGCCCACATGATGAAGTCGGCGACCACGAGGAAGTAGCCGGGGAAGCCCATCGAGATGATGACGTCCATCTCGTACTGGGCCTGCTTCATGCGGTCCTCGGGGATGCCGCCCGGGTAGCGGCGCTCCATGCCGCGGCGGACCTCCTCCTGGAACCAGGTGACCTCGGTGTAGCCCTCCGGGATGTCGAACTTCGGCATGAGGTCGCGCTTCTCGAACATGCCGGTGGTGTCGACCATCTCGGCGATCAGCCGCGTGTTGGCGCAGCCCTCCTGCCAGGCGTCGGAGGAGTCGATGGCGTACATCTCCTCCGTCGACTTCAGGTAGTAGCCGGTGCCGTCGAACTTGAAGCGGTCGGGGTCGGAGAGGTTCTTGCCGGTCTGGATGCACAGCAGGGCGTCGTGCGCCTGCGCCTCGTGCGCGTAGGTGTAGTGCGAGTCGTTGGTGACCAGCGGGGGGATGCCGAGCTTCTTGCCGATCTCCAGCAGGCCGTCGCGGACCCGGCGCTCGATCTCGATGCCGTGGTCCATCAGCTCCAGGAAGTAGCGGTCCTTGCCGAAGATGTCCTGGTAGTCGGCGGCCGCCTTCAGGGCCTCGTCGAAGTGGCCCAGGCGCAGCCGGGTCTGCACCTCGCCGGAGGGGCAGCCGGTGGAGGCGACGAGCCCGGTGGACCACTGGGCGATGGTCTCCTTGTCCATCCGGGGCCACTTCTGGAGCCAGCCCTCGGCGTAGGCGTCCGAGGAGAGGCGGAAGAGGTTGTGCAGGCCCGTGCTGTCGACCGCCCAGATGGTCTTGTGCGTGTAACCGCCGGAACCGGAGACGTCGTCCCGCTTCTGGTGCGGCTGGCCCCAGAGGATCTTGCGCTTGTTGCGGCGCGACTCCGGCGCGACATACGCCTCGATCCCGATGATCGGAGTGATCCCGGCCTTCTGCGCGGAGTGGAAGAAATCGTACGCACCGTGCAGGTTGCCGTGGTCGGACATGGCGATGTGCGTCATGCCCATCTCGTTGCACGCGTCGAACATGTCCTTCAGCCGCGCGGCACCGTCCAGCAGCGAGTACTGGGTGTGGACGTGCAGGTGCGTGAACGGCGGCTTCGACACGTGCGGCCTCCTGGGGAAACGCTGGGCGACAGGCTGCGGACAGTCTGGGGGTCAGCGTCGAAGTCTATGCCCCGGGACCGACAGCGGCGGGCTCACCCGCGTACCGTCGACACGGGGCGCCGGGCACTCGGACGGGCCGCCGGACGTTGGTCCGGGCGGGGCGTTCGCCGCCGCGCGCGCCGCAAGCCGCCGCGCACCTGCGAAAACGTCCGCCCCACAGGTCACGCACCACCGCACCAGGAGGCACCCAGCGATGCCGGTACCGCAGCTCGACGAGGAGCACCGCGGCGAGGAGATCCTCGCCGTCTTCGACACCGCCTTCGGCGAGCTCCTGGCCGCCGACCCGGCCGCGTTCCGGGTGAAGTTCCGGAAGATGGCGGCCTCCGCCTTCGCCTTCTACCGCGGCACGGCGTGCCTCTTCTACCACGACCTGGACCGGGAGGGCTCCGGGCGGGAGGGCGGCACGGCCGGTCACGGCCCGTACCTCGACGAACGCACCTCCCGGGTGTGGATCCACGGCGACCTGCACGCGGAGAACTTCGGCACGTACATGGACTCCACCGGCCGCCTGATCTTCAACGTCAACGACTTCGACGAGGCGTACGTCGGCCCCTTCACCTGGGATCTGAAGCGCTTCGCGGCCTCCGTCGCCCTGATCGGGTACGCCAAGGCGCTCAGCGACGAGCAGATCACCGAGCTGGTGGGGGTGTACGCGGGCGCGTACCGCGAGCGGATCCACGCCCTGGCGACCGGCGCCAAGAGCGACGAGGTGCCGCCGTTCACGCTGGACACGGCGTCGGGCCCGCTGCTGGACGCGCTGCGCGACGCCCGTGCGCTGACCCGCTTCGGGCTGCTGGAGTCGATGACGGAAATCCGCGACTTCGAACGCCGGTTCGCGCCGGGCGGCGGCTCCATCGAGCTGGACGCCGCCACCCGCTACAAGGTGCTGGCGGCCTTCGACGGTTATCTGGAGACGCTTCCGGAGTCGTCCCTGACCCGCCCGGACTCCTACCGGGTGAAGGACGTGGTCGGCCGCCGGGGCATCGGCATCGGGTCGGCCGGACTGCCGTCGTACAACATCCTGCTGGAGGGCAACAGCGACGCCCTGGAGAACGATGTGGTGATCTACATCAAGCAGGCCCAGACCCCGGCCGTCTCCCGGCACATCACCGACCCGGCGATCCGCGACTACTTCCGGCACGAGGGCCACCGCACGGTGATCTCCCAGCGCGCCCTCCAGGCCCACGCCGACCCGTGGCTGGGCTGGACCGAGCTGGACGGCGCGGGCCAGCTCGTCGCCGAGATCTCGCCGTACGCCGTCGACCTGGACTGGGGCGACATCGACGACCCGGAGGAGATCGCCGAGGTCGTCGCCGACCTGGGCCGGGCCACGGCCGCCATGCACGCGGCGGCGGACGACCAGTCCGGCGAGTCCCTGGTGCCGTTCTCCACGGAGCGGGCCATCGACGCGGCGATCGCCGCCGACGAGGAGGGCTTCGCCCCGCTGCTGATCGACTTCGCCCACGACTACGGCGCCCGCGCCCGCGCCGACCACCAGATCTTCGTCGACCTGTTCCGCAACGGCCGGATTCCGGGTCTGTAACCGTCGGCTCTCACAGCACCCCTTTAGGGGTCTCTTACCGGCCTCCGTGACAGACTCTCCTTTCGCTATGGACATATCCGGGACCCACCTCAGAGCCGTGCGCGCGGCGCTGTTCACGGCACTCGTCGTGATGCTCAGCACCGCGTCGCACGTGCTGCTGTCGCAGGTCCCGCTGCCGCTGAACACGGTGGCCGCGATCGCCGCCGCCGTGTTCGTCCCGGCCTACGCCCTGGCGGGCCGCGAGCGCTCCTTCGGGCGGATCGCGGCCCTGCTGATCCCCCTGGAGCTGGCCGCCGACACGGTCTTCACCACCGGCCAGCACCTGTGTTACGGCCGGGCGGGCGGCCCGGTCACCGGCCCGCTGCGCTCCGTCGGCCTGCATGTGCTGTGCGGCGACGGCACCGGCGTCGGCGCCGGTGTCGCCGCCCCGCTGACCCGGGTGACCGGCGCGGACACCGACCGGATCGCCGTCGCCCTCACCCACGCCGACGCCGCCACCGCCTGGCTGCTGCTCGGCGCCCACGTCGGCGTCGGCCTGCTCGCCGCGGCCTGGCTGCGCCGCGGCGAGCGAGCACTGGCCCAGCTGCTGCGGGCGGTGGCCGCGACCACGTTCCGGCCGCTGCTGCTGGCCGTGGCGGCGGTGACCGCGGGGCGGGCCCCGGCACCGCACCGGCCGGCGCGCCCGGCCCGGCGCACCGCCACCGCCCGTGACCGGATCCTCGCCCACTGCATGGGACGGCGCGGACCACCGTGCTCGGCCGCCTTCGCCTGAACCACCCGAGCACCAGCAGTCCCCCCAAGTCTTCCGCACACCCCCGTGTGCGCGTCCCCATGGAGATCACCACCATGAGCAAGCGGAACAGCCAGGCGGCGAAGATGGCGGCCCGTGAGCGCCTGCGCGAGGAGCGCGAGCGCCAGGCCAAGCGCGACAAGGCCAAGCGGCAGATCGTCGTCGCCGGCTCCATCGTCGCCGTCCTGGCGATAGCCGGCGGCATCGGCTACGCCGTCGTGCAGGCCAACAAGCCCTCGCACTGGGAGTCGGTCGCGGACGCCAAGGTCGTCGCCCCGGCCCACACCTCCGGCAAGGACGGTACGACCGTCACGGTCGGCAAGAGCGGCGCCAAGAAGACCCTCAAGATCTACGAGGACCCGCGCTGCCCGGTCTGCGCCGCCTTCGAGCAGGCCGTCGGCCCCACCGTCGACAAGGACGTCGAGGCCGGCAAGTACAAGCTCCAGTTCATCGGCGGCACGTTCCTCGACGGCGACACCGAGAAGGACGGCAAGTTCGAGACCGGCTCGCACGGCGAGGGCTCGAAGAACGCGATGAGCGCCCTGGGCGCCGCCCTGAACGTGAGCCCCGAGGCGTTCCTCGACTACAAGACCGCCCTGTACTCGGCCAAGTGGCACCCCTCGGAGAGCGACGACAAGTTCAAGGACGACGACTACCTCATCGAGATCGCCGACAGCGTCCCCGCCCTGAAGGGCAACGCGAAGTTCCGCGACGCCGTGGAGAAGGGGACGTACGACGCCTGGGCGGTGGCCATGTCCCAGACGTTCAACAACAACAAGGACGGCGTCACCGGCACGCCGAGCCTGGTGATGGACGGCAAGAAGCTCACCGGCGCCGGCGGCAACGCCCCCATGACGGCGGACGAGTTCAGCAAGGTGATCGACGCGGCCCTCAAGGCGTGAGCCTCCGGCCGGCGAACCGGCGCTGAAGAGCGGGCGAACTTCACGAGTTCGCCCGCTCTGTTTCGTACCGATCAGTAATCTGATCGCCCGTGACCAGTCGACACAGATCATCCGGCTCCGGCCGGCCGGCGTCCGCCGAGCGCGCCGACGCCCTCGTCCCGTCGCCCGCCGAGCCCGCCCGCCCCTCCGCCCCGAGCCGCCGCACGGTGGTCAAGGCCGCGACCGCCGGCGCGGTCCTCGCCGGGCCGCTCACCGCCGCCGTGCCGGCCGGCGCCGCGGCCGCCGCGCCCGCCTTCCTGCACGGGGTCGCCTCCGGCGACCCGCTGCCCGACGGCATCCTGCTGTGGACCCGGGTGACGCCCGTGCCCGAGGCCGTGCCGGGCTCCGGCGCCGGCCCGGACACGGAGGTGGAGTGGGTCCTCGCGCGGGACCGGGCCTTCACGGACATCGCCGCCAAGGGCTCCGTCACCGCGACCGCCGCCTCCGACCACACCGTCAAGGCGGACGTCCGCGGCCTGGAGCCCGCCACCGACTACTGGTTCCGCTTCTCCTCCGGCGCCGCCGTCTCCCCCTCCGCCCGCACCCGCACGGCCCCGGCGCCCGACGCGGCCGTCGCGGGCCTGCGCTTCGGTGTGGTGTCCTGCGCCAACTGGGAGGCCGGCCACTTCGCCGCCTACCGTCACCTCGCGGCCCGCGGCGACCTGGACGCCTGGCTGCACCTGGGCGACTACCTCTACGAGTACGGCACCGGGGAGTACGGCACCCGCGGCACCGTCGTCCGCCCGCACGCGCCCGCCCACGAGATCCGCACGCTCGCCGACTACCGCGTGCGGCACGGGCGCCACAAGACCGACCCCGACCTCCAGGCGCTGCACGCCGCCGCGCCGGTCATCGCGATATGGGACGACCACGAGTTCGCCGACAACGCCTGGTCGGGCGGGGCGGAGAACCACACCGAGGGCGCCGAGGGCGCCTGGTCCGCGCGTCAGGCCGCCGCCAAGCGGGCCTACTTCGAGTGGATGCCGGTCCGCCCGGCGATCGCCGGCACGACCTACCGCCGGCTGCGCTTCGGCAGACTCGCCGACCTCTCCCTGCTGGACCTGCGGTCCTTCCGCACGCGGCAGACCGGGATCGGCGACGGCGAGGCCGACGACCCGGACCGCACCCTCACCGGCCGCGCCCAGCTGGACTGGCTCAAGACCGGGCTGCGCACGTCCGACACCACCTGGCGGCTGGTCGGCAACTCGGTGATGATCGCGCCGTTCGCCATCGGCTCGCTCACCGCCGACCTGCTGCGCCCGCTCGCCGAGCTGCTCGGCCTGCCCCGGGAGGGCCTCGCCCTCAACCCCGACCAGTGGGACGGCTACACCGACGACCGCCGCGAACTCCTGGACCACCTGCGGACCCACGCCATCCGCAACACCGTCTTCCTGACCGGCGACATCCACATGGCGTGGGCCAACGACGTGCCCTACGACGCCGGGACCTACCCGCTGTCCGCCTCGGCCGCCACGGAGTTCGTCGTCACCTCGGTGACCTCCGACAACCTCGACGACCTCGTGAAGGTCCGCGAGGGCACGGTCTCCGCGGTCGCCGCGCCGCTGATCCGCGCCGCCAACCGGCATGTCCACTGGGTCGACACCGACCGCCACGGGTACGGCGTCCTGGACGTCACGGCCGAACGCGCGCAGATGGACTACTACGTCCTGTCCGACCGTACGCGGGCGGACGCCACCGCCACCTGGGCGCGTTCGTACCGCACCCGCAGCGGCACCCAGAAGGCCGAGCGGGTCTACGACCCGGTCTGAGGAGTCTCGTCCTCCAGGGAGGCGAGGAAGCCGAGCGCCACCCGCCAGGTGGCCTCGGCGGCCTCCTCGTCGTAGTCCGGCAGGGCGGGGTCGGTGTAGAGGTGTCCGGCCCCGGCGTACCGGTACACCTCCACGTCGGCTCCGGCCCGGCCCATCTGGAGATACCAGGCGCTCAGCCAGTCGTCCGGCTCGAACGGGTCCGGCTCCGCCACGTGCAGCTGGACCGGCAGCCCGTCCGCCGAGGCGTTCGGAGCGAGGTCGGAGGTGCCGTGCAGGAGCAGCAGCCCGCGCGCCTTGTCGTCGCCGAGGGCGAGGGTCTGGGCGATGGAGGCGCCCAGCGAGAACCCCGCGTAGACCAGTTGGCGCTCCGAGTAGGGAGCGGCGGCCAGCACGGCCCGCTTCAGCAGCTCGTCCTTGCCGGTCTCGTCCTGGAACGCCATGCCCTCCTCGGCCGTGTCGAACGTGCGTCCCTCGAAGAGGTCCGGCGTCCAGACCTGGTGCCCGGCGCCGCGCAGCCGGTCCGCGGCCGAGCGCACCGCGGGGGTGAGGCCATGGGACGAGTGAAAGAGCATGATGTTCATGAGGCCATGGTGCCAGCCGGGTCCGACAGCACCTGGCCGCGTCCCTACCCGCGAGTGCCGGGAAGTCACATGTTCGATCTCCCGCGTCGCCGGTTACGTTCGTGGGCATGGAGAACATACTCCGCCCGCTGATCGTGGTCGGCGGCTCGGTCGTCCTGACGCTCGTCATCGGCTGGGCCACCGACCTGCTGCTGCGCAAGGCCGACGAACGCAACCGCCACACGCCGCTGTGGGGACTGCTGCGCCGGGGCCGGATCCCCTACCAGCTCGTCCTGTGCACCGCGCTGCTGAGAGGGTCCTACGTCGAGGCGGGACTGTTCCCCTCGCACCGGACCGGTATCGGCCGGACGCTGACGCTGGTGCTGATCGGCTCGGCCGCCTGGCTGGTCATCAGGATCGCCTCGGCGATCGTGGAGACGTCCTACACGCGTTATGCCAACGCCCGGGCCGCGCGGGACCCCGCGCGGGTGCGGCGGGTGCGCACCCAGGTGTCGCTGATCATGCGGGTGGTCTCCGCGGTCGTCGGGGTGGTGGCGGGGGCCTCGATGCTGCTGACCTTCCCGGACATGCGCACGGCGGGCGCCTCCCTGCTCGCCTCCGCCGGTGTCCTCGGCATCGTCGCCGGCATCGCCGCCCAGTCGACGCTGGGCAACCTGTTCGCGGGGTTGCAGATCGCCTTCGGCGACATGGTGCGCATCGGCGACACGGTGGTGGTGGACGGCGAGTGGGGCACCGTCGAGGAGATCACGCTGACGTTCCTGACCGTGCGCACCTGGGACGAGCGCCGGATCACCATGCCGGTGTCGTACTTCACCTCGAAGCCGTTCGAGAACTGGTCGCGCGGCACGCCGCAGATGACGGGCATCGTCTACTGGCACCTGGACCACTGCGCGCCGCTGGACGCGATGCGCGACAAGCTCCGCGACATCCTGCGCGCGTGCCCCGCCTGGGACGGGCGCGCCTACGACCTGACGGTCACCGACAGCACGCCGACCACCATGCAGGTGCGGGCCCTGGTGACGGCGAAGGACGCGGACGACATCTGGACGGTCCGGGTCACGGTCCGCGAGCAGATCATCCGCTGGCTGGCCGAGGCGCACCCCTACGCCCTGCCCCGCGTCGCCGTCGGGGACGCGGTCCCGGCGCCGGGACACGACGGCCCGCGCCGGCCCGCGCCCGACGGGGCCGCGCGCCGTCTTCCCGAGCAGTCGCGGCACGGCCGCTGAGTCCCCGGGGCGGCCGCGGCACCCGGCCGCGCTCCCCGGCACGGCACGCCGGTCACCGCCCGCGCGCGGGCGCACCACCGCGGGCGTACGGGAGCGCGGGCGCGCCGGGGTCAGCGCAGGCTGCGGACGTCCAGATGCCGCAGCACCCGGTCCACGATCTCCGGATCGGCGCCGGGTTCGCTGCGCGCCGCGAGCACCTCGTGGCGCGCGGCGCTCAGCAGCTCGCCCTGGATCCGCCGGATCCGCTTCAGCCTCCGCACCCGCTGCTGCTGCGCCTCGCGCCGCTCCTCGTCCCCGATGTCTGGACTGATCCGCACCCCGATGTCGAAGGCGCGCCGCAGCATCTGCTCGGAGAGTTCCTCCGGCAGTTCCTCGACCGCCTCGATCTCCTTCAGCCGCCGCTTCGCCGCCCGCGCCGCCCGCAGCGCCAGCTCCTTCTCGAACGCCTTCTCCCGCTCGGTGTCGGCCCGTACTCCGAGCCGGCCCACCAGCCACGGCAGGGTGAGCCCCTGGACGAGCAGCGTCACCATGATCACCCCGAAGGCGATGAAGATGATCTCGTCGCGGTTGGGGAAGGGGCTGCCGTCGTCCGTCTTCAGCGGAATGGCCAGCGCCAGCGCGACCGAGGCCACCCCCCGCATCCCCGACCACCACATGACGACGGTCTCCCGCCAGCTCGTCGGGATGTCCTCGTCCTGGTCCCGCCGGGCGTGCAGCCGCTTGGTCAGCCAGGTCGCCGGCAGCAGCCACAGCAGCCGGACCAGGACGACGACGGCGACGACCGCGGCGGACCAGCCGAGCAGCTCGCCCCAGCGCCCGGACGCCGTGTGGATGGCGTTGTGCAGCTCCAGGCCGATGAGCCCGAAGGCGACCCCGGTGACGAGCGTGTCGACGACGTCCCACACGGTGTGCCCGGCCAGCCGGGTCAGCACGTCGTCGGCGTCGGCCGCGTACTCGGCGAGGAACATCGCCGCGGTGAGGACGGCGAGCACCCCGGAGCCGTGCAGTTCCTCGGCCAGGACGTAGCTGACGTACGGCACCAGCAGCGTCAGGCCGATCTGGAGGGTGGCGTCGCCCAGCAGGTCCAGCAGCTTGCTCGCGCCCCAGCCCAGGGCGAGGCCCACGGCGACGGCGACGACCGCGGACAGCACCAGGTCCAGGCCCGCCCGCCACGGTGAGAAGGTGCCGCCGACGGCGGCGGCGATGGCCACGTGGTACAGGACGATGGCCGTCACGTCGTTGAACAGGCCCTCGCCCTCCAGGATGGAGACGAGCCGGCGCGGCAGCCCCAGCTGTCCGGCCACGGCGGTCGCCGCCACCGGGTCGGGCGGCGCCACCAGCGCGCCCAGGGCGAAGGCGGCGGCGATCGGCAGCCCCGGCACGATCGCGTGGGCGGTCGCGGCCACGCAGGTCATCGTGAGGAAGACCAGCGCGACCGCGAGCAGGAAGATCGGCCGTTTGTTGGCCGCGAACTGCCGCCAGGAGGTGCGCCGCACGGCCGCGTACAGCAGGGGCGGCAGCAGCAGGGGCAGGATGAGGTCGGGCGGGATGTCGACGTTGGGGACGAAGTCGACCAGGGCCAGGACGATGCCGAGGACCGTCATCAGCACCGGTGCCGGCAGCCCGAGGCGGTCCCCGACCGGGACGCTCAGCAGGGCCCCGAGCAACAGCAGGAACAACAGGGCCAACTGATCCACGGTCAGCGCTCCGGCGATCTAGACGTTCACACGGCCGGCTTCAAGCCTGCCACGTCACCGCGCCGGCCAGCCCCTTCCGCCCGCCGAGTCCCGCGGCGCGCCGGGTGGGACGGATCACACCGGTTCCCGGACGCGGTGGGTCACAGGGCGCGCCGCATGGCGCGGTGCGGTATCCCGGCGTCCGGGAACTCGGGCCCGTACGCCGTGTAGCCGAGCCGCTCGTAGAAGCCCAGCGCGTGCGTCTGCGCGTGCAGGTCGACCGCCGTGAGCCCCCGCGCGCGGGCCGCCTCCTCGAGCGCCCGCACCAGCGCCGCCCCGACGCCCAGTCCGCGGGCGGCCCGGGTCACGGCGAGCCGGCCGAGGGAGCCGACGGCGGGCCCGTCGCCGGTCTTGGCCGCGGCGGCGTCGCCGTGTAGCAGCCGCCCGGTGCCGAGCGGCTCGCCGTCCTCGCGGACCGCCAGGACGTGGACCGCGCCGGCGTCGTAGGCGTCGTACTCGATGTCCTCGGGGACCTTCTGCTCGGCGACGAAGACCTCCTTGCGCACCGCGAAGCACGCCTGGAGGTCGGCGGGGTCCCCGGCGACGCGCACCGTGTACGGCCCGGCGCTCATGCCCAGGTCTCCTCGCGGACCTGGTCCAGGGCCATCTGGAGATCCTCCGGGTAGTCGCTGGTGAACTCGGCCCACTCTCCGCTGCCGGGGTGCTCGAAGCCGAGCCGTACGGCGTGCAGCCACTGGCGGGTCAGGCGCAGGCGCTTGGCGAGCGTCGGGTCGGCGCCGTAGGTCAGGTCGCCGACGCAGGGGTGCCGGTGGGCGGCCATGTGGACGCGGATCTGGTGGGTGCGTCCCGTCTCCAGCTTCACGTCGAGCAGGGAGGCCGCCCGGAACGCCTCGATCAGGTCGTAGTGCGTGACGGACGGCTTGCCGTCGGCGGTGACCGCCCACTTGTAGTCGTGCTGCGGGTGGCGGCCGATGGGGGCGTCGATGGTGCCGCTGGTCGGGTCGGGATGGCCCTGGACGAGCGTGTGGTAGCGCTTGTCGACCGTGCGCTCCTTGAACTGGCGCTTGAGCGAGGTGTAGGCGCGCTCCGACTTGGCGACCACCATCAGGCCGGAGGTGCCCACGTCGAGGCGGTGCACGATGCCCTGGCGCTCGGCGGCGCCGGAGGTGGAGACGCGGTAGCCGGCCGCGGCGAGCCCGCCGATGACCGTGGGGCCGGTCCAGCCGGGCGACGGGTGGGCGGCGACCCCGACCGGCTTGACGATCACGACCACGTCGTCGTCGTCGTGCACGATCTCCATGCCCTCGACCGGCTCGGCGACCACCTGCACGGGCGCGGGCGCCTGCGGCATCTCGACCTCCAGCCAGGCCCCGCCGCGCACCCGCTCCGACTTGCCGACCACCGACCCGTCGACCGTGACCTTCCCCGCCGCCGCCAGCTCGGCGGCCTTGGTACGGGAGAAGCCGAACATGCGGGAGATGGCGGCGTCGACGCGCTCGCCCTCCAGGCCGTCGGGCACGGGCAGGGTACGGATCTCGGGAATCGTGCTCACCCGTCGAGTATGCCGGACGGGTCCGACAGCCCCGTACGGCGCTCAGTCCTTGTGGACGGTCCCGTCCGGGTCGAGCCCCCGGAACGACAGCAGCACGATCAGGATGCCGCCGCACACGATCGCCGAGTCGGCGAGGTTGAAGACGGCGAAGTGCTTGGGCGCGATGAAGTCCACGACCGCGCCCTCGAAGACGCCGGGCGAGCGGAAGATCCGGTCGGTCAGGTTGCCCAGCGCCCCGCCGAGCAGCAGGCCGAGCGCGATCGCCCACGGCAGGCTGTAGAGCTTGCGGGCCAGCCGGGCGATCACCACGATGACCACCGCCGCGATCACCGTGAAGATCACGGTGAAGGCCTCGCCGAAGCCGAAGGCCGCGCCCGCGTTGCGGATCGCCTCGAACCTCAGCCAGTCCCCGACGATCTCGATGGGTTCGTGGTGCTCCAGCTTGGCGACCACGATCATCTTGCTGATCAGGTCGAGGGCGTAGGCGAACGCGGCGACGGCGAACAGCACGGCGATCCGGCGCTTGCCCCGGGGACCGCCGGCCGCGCCGCCCCCGGCCTCGCCGGCTCGGGACTCCGGCTCCGCCGGGCGGCCCGCCTCGGACCCGGCCGCCTCATCGGCGCCGCCGGCGCCCTCGGTACCGGCGGCGGGCCCGCCGGCCGGGGTCCGCTCCGTCCCGGCACCGGACCGCTCGCCCGGCGCGGCCGCCTCGTCCGGCCGCTCCCGCCCGGCCCGCGACCCGTCCGGGATGTCCGGCGTACCGATGATGCGCTCCGCCTCTGCCACGTGAGTCCCTCAACCTAGGTGCCTGACTGAGGACGAGGGTACGGCACGCCTTCCGCGCCCCACGTGCTCAGGACGGGCACGGCGGCCGATCAGTACCGGCGCTCCTGCTTCTGCTTGCACTCCACGCACAGGGTGGCCCGCGGGAACGCCTGCATCCGGGCCTTGCCGATCGGGTTCCCGCAGTTCTCGCACAGCCCGTAGGTCCCCGCGTCCAGGCGCTCCAGGGCCCGCTCGGTCTGGGTGAGCATCTCGCGCGCGTTGGCGGCCAGCGCCAGCTCGTGCTCACGCGTGATGTTCTTGGTGCCGGTGTCCGCCTGGTCGTCGCCCGCGCCGTCCCCGGAGTCGCGCATCAGGCCCGCCAGCGACTGCTCGGACGAGGTGATCTCGGCGCGCAGCCGCGCCTCCTCCGATTGCAGCTCGCCGCGGGCCTCCTCGACCTCTTCCGGGGTCCAGGGGTCCTCCCCGGGACGTACCGCGAGCTCGCCGGGGTCCGCCGCGGCGACGCGCGCCTTGGGAACGGCCGTCTTCGCCGCCGTGGCCGTGCCAGGGGTCTTCTTCGCAACCACCGTCGTGGCTCCCGTCTGCTCGGCGGCCTGAGCCGCACCCGCCTTCTTGGCCGTGCTCTTCCTGCGGGCGCCGCCCTTCGCGGCGCCCTTCGCGGCGCCGTCCGGCCCGGTGCCGCTCTCGGTGGCGGTGCCCTCCCCGCCCGCAGCCGCGGCGCCGCTCGTCGCCCCGGTGCCCTCCCGCGGACCGTCCTCGGCACCGTCCGCACCGGCGAGGCGGCTCCCGGCGGTGCGGGAGGTACCCGAGGTGCCGGTGGTACAGGAGGTACCCCTGGTACCCGTGGTACGGGAGGCACCCCTGGTACCGGTGGTACCCGAGGCACCGCTGGTACCGGTGGTACGGGAGGCACCCCTCGTGCCGGTGGTACCGGTGCCCTTCGCCCGGGCCGCCCCGGTCACGGCCGCGGCCTTCCCGGGCGGCTCTCCGGAGACGGCGGCCTTCCCGGCGGCCGTCTTCCGCCCGACCGGCGTCTTCCCGGCGGATGCCTCCCCCGCCGTCGTCTTGGCGACCGCCCTCTTCACGGCCGCCTTCTTCACGGCCGCCTTCCTCGCGGGCGCCCGCGCCACGCCGGCGTCGTCGCCGGCCGCCTTCCCGACCGCTCCCTTCCTGGCGACCGCCTTCCTCCCGCGCGCCTCCGCGGGCACGGGGGCCGCGTCGCCGGAGGAACCCGTGGGCGTACCGGACCTCGACTGCTCTACGGCGGTCTTCTTCACCACCATGGCCGCGGCCCCCTCACATATTGTGATCTTGCTCGTGAATCGTGCTGGGACGATAAATCGACTTCAGTCCCGCGGCAACGGGGCATACCGCCCGATCCGCCCGCCTCGCACCCGCCGCTCGGCGGACCTGCATGCGTTGTGCCCAGCTCGAGGCCGGGTATGCCGCCGCGGGAGACCTCCCGGGACCGCGAACGCCGTACCGCTCCATTCGGGGCATGACAGGCCGCGGCGCGCGCCGGCGCCACCCGGCGCCAAAACCGGTCGGCCGCCGCCCGCGCGGCGCCGTACACTGGGCGGAGCGAAAAGCGTGGATGGGGACGAGTAGCGGCGTCGGCAGCCCAGAGCGACCCGGGGACGGTGTGAGCCCGGGGGCGAGCGCGCCGTGAAGATCACCCCGGAGCCGCCGGAAGAAAGCCGCACCGGACCGGCGCGGCGAGTAGAACCGGCATCGCGAGCCAAACGAGGGGGCTCACCGGAGTGCGCGCGGCGCACGCCGTACCGGGGAGCCAAGGAGGGTGGTACCGCGGGAGCCCGCCGCAGTCAGCGGCGACAGCAAGGTTCTCGTCCCTCCGACGGAAGGCAGCACGTCCGCCGGAGGAAGCCCGTTGAATACGCCGCCGCAGTACCGCCAGGTACCCGCCCAGGTCGACCTGCCCGCGCTCGAGCACGCGGTGCTCGACTTCTGGCGCGAGCAGAAGATCTTCGCCAAGAGCCTGGAGCAGTCCGCAGGCCGCCCCGAATGGGTGTTCTACGAGGGGCCGCCCACCGCCAACGGCATGCCGGGCGCCCACCACATCGAGGCCCGCGTCTTCAAGGACGTCTTCCCCCGCTTCCGCACCATGCGCGGCTACCACGTGGCCCGCAAGGCCGGCTGGGACTGCCACGGCCTGCCCGTGGAGCTCGCGGTGGAGAAGGAGCTGGGCTTCTCCGGCAAGCAGGACATCGAGGCGTACGGCATCGCCGAGTTCAACGCCAAGTGCCGCGAGTCGGTGACCCGCCACACCGACGCCTTCGCCGAGCTGACCACCCGCATGGGCTACTGGGTCGACCTCGACGACGCCTACCGGACCATGGACCCGGAGTACGTCGAGTCGGTCTGGTGGTCGCTGAAGGAGATCTTCGCCAAGGGCCTGCTGGTCCAGGACCACCGCGTCGCCCCCTGGTGCCCCCGTTGCGGCACCGGCCTGTCCGACCACGAGCTGGCCCAGGGCTACGAGACGGTCGTCGACCCCTCGGTCTACGTCCGCTTCCCCCTCACCTCCGGCCCGCTGGCCGGCGAGGCCGCGCTGCTCGTGTGGACGACCACCCCCTGGACCCTGGTCTCCAACACCGCGGTCGCCGCGCACCCCGAGGTCACCTACGTCGTCGCCACCAACGGCGAGGAGAAGCTCGTCGTCGCCGAGGCGCTGGTCGCCAAGGCCCTCGGCGAGGGCTGGGAGACCACCGGCCAGACCTTCACCGGCGCCGAGATGGAGCGCTGGACCTACCAGCGCCCGTTCGAGCTGGTGGAGTTCCCTTCCGAGGCCCACTTCGTGGTCAACGCCGACTACGTCACCACCGAGGACGGTACGGGTCTGGTCCACCAGTCCCCCGCCTTCGGTGAGGACGACCTGAAGGTCTGCCGCTCCTACGGCCTGCCGCTGGTGAACCCGATCCGCCAGGACGGCACCTTCGACGCGGACCTCCCCCTGGTCGGCGGCGTCTTCTTCAAGAAGGCCGACGAGAAGCTCACCGAGGACCTCCACGAGCGCGGGCTGCTCTTCAAGCACCTCCCGTACGAGCACAGCTACCCGCACTGCTGGCGCTGCCACACCGCGCTCCTGTACTACGCGCAGCCGTCCTGGTACATCCGCACCACGGCCATCAAGGACCGCCTCCTGGCGGAGAACGAGAAGACCAACTGGTTCCCGGACACGGTCAAGCACGGCCGGTTCGGCGACTGGCTGAGCAACAACATCGACTGGGCGCTGTCCCGCAACCGCTACTGGGGCACCCCCCTGCCGATCTGGCGCTGCGAGGAGGGCCACCTCACCTGCGTCGGCTCCCGCGCCGAGCTCACCGAGCTCACCGGCACCGACCAGTCCGGCCTCGACCCCCACCGCCCCTACATCGACGACGTCACCTTCACCTGCACCCACGAGGGCTGCTCCCTGGAAGCGGTGCGCGTGCCGGAGGTCATCGACGCCTGGTACGACTCGGGCTCGATGCCGTTCGCGCAGTGGGGCTACCCGTACAAGAACAAGGAGCTGTTCGAGTCCCGCTACCCGGCGCAGTTCATCTCCGAGGCCATCGACCAGACCCGCGGCTGGTTCTACACCCTCATGGCGGTCGGCACCCTCGTCTTCGACAAGTCCTCCTACGAGAACGTCGTCTGCCTCGGCCACATCCTGGCCGAGGACGGCCGCAAGATGTCCAAGCACCTGGGCAACATCCTCCAGCCGATCCCGCTGATGGACCAGCACGGCGCCGACGCCGTCCGCTGGTTCATGGCGGCCGGCGGCTCCCCCTGGGCGGCCCGCCGCGTCGGCCACGGCACCATCCAGGAGGTCGTCCGCAAGACGCTCCTCACCTACTGGAACACGGTCGCCTTCCAGGCCCTGTACGCCCGCACCTCCGGCTGGGCCCCCTCCGAGGCCGACCCGGCCCCGGCCGGCCGCCCGCTGCTGGACCGCTGGCTGCTGTCCGAGCTGCACGCGCTGACCGACCAGGTCACCCAGGCCCTGGAGGGCTACGACACCCAGCGCGCCGGCAAGCTGCTGTCCGCCTTCGTCGACGACCTGTCCAACTGGTACGTACGCCGCTCCCGCCGCCGGTTCTGGCAGGGCGACAAGGCCGCGCTGCGCACCCTGCACGAGGTCGTCGAGACGGTCACGAAGCTGATGGCCCCGCTCACCCCGTTCATCACCGAACGGGTCTGGCAGGACCTGATCGTGCCGGTCACCCCCGGCGCGCCGGAGTCCGTCCACCTCTCCTCCTGGCCCCAGGCCGACCTCGACGCCATCGACCCGGAGCTGTCGCGGCAGATGGTGCTGGTCCGCCGGCTCGTCGAGCTGGGCCGGGCCACCCGCGCGGAGTCGGGCGTCAAGACCCGCCAGCCGCTGAAGCGGGCGCTGATCGCGGCGACCGGCTTCGAGTCCCTCGACCGCGAGCTGCACACGCAGATCACCGAGGAGCTGAACGTCGAGTCGCTGGCGTCGCTGAGCGAGGTCGGCGGCTCCCTGGTCGACACCACCGCCAAGGCCAACTTCCGCGCGCTCGGCAAGCGATTCGGCAAGCGCGTCCAGGACGTGGCCAAGGCGATCGCGAACGCGGACGCCGCGGCCCTCTCCCTCGCCCTGCGCGAGGGCACCGCCTCGGTGGAGGTCGACGGCGAGACGATCACTCTCGCCCCCGATGAGGTGATCATCACCGAGACCCCGCGCGAGGGCTGGTCGGTCGCCTCCGACTCCGGCGCCACGGTGGCCCTGGACCTGGAGATCACCGAGGAGCTGCGCCGCGCGGGCCTCGCCCGTGACGCGATCCGCCTGATCCAGGAGGCCCGCAAGAACAGCGGCCTGGACGTCGCCGACCGCATCGCCCTGCGCTGGACCGCCACGGACCCGGCGGTCATCGCCGCCCTGACCGAGCACTCCGCCCTGATCGCCGACGAGGTCCTCGCCACGGACTTCGCCCAGGGCGAGGCGGACGGCACCTACGGTGACTCCTTCACCGACGAGGGTCTGAGCCTGACATTCCGCCTGCGCAAGGCGTAAGGCACAAGGCGCGAGGCGTCAGCGCACACCCCACGGCACGAGGGTCCGGCCCCGCCCCGGCAGGCGGGACCGGACCCTCACCGCTGTCCGGCGCGCGGGCCCCGGGCCGTACGGGGGCGGGCAGGCGAAAGGGCGAGGCCCCGGATCCGTGGATCCGGGGCCTCGCCCAGTGAACGCTGCCGACGTCTACGGCGTGCCCATGGCCGCCGGGGCCGTCAGTTGTCGTCCTCGTCGATGAGGAACCCGCGCATCGGCGAGGGCGCCTGGCCCATCGGGGACGGACCCTGCGGACGCACCGGCGCCATCGGCTGGGTCATCGCCGGGGACATCTGCTGCTGTCCGCCGTAGGACGGGCCGGACGAGGAGCCCGGACCGCTGCCCATCGACTGGTTGCCGCCGCCGTAGGACGGGGCGCTCGCGCCGGCCGGAGCCATGGAAGGCGCCGGGGACGGCGGGAGGGAGGCCGTGGCGGGCGTGCGCGGCGGGGCGAGCGAGTCGTCGGCCTGGGTCTCCAGCTGACGCAGCTGCGACTCCAGGTAGGACTTCAGCCGCGTACGGTACTCGCGCTCGAAGCCGCGCAGGTCCTCGACCTTGCGCTCCAGCGTGGCGCGAGCGGACTCCAGGGAGCCCATCGCGACGCGGTGCTTCTCCTGCGCGTCCCGCTCCAGGGCGTCGGCCTTGGCACGAGCGTCACGCTCCAGACCCTCGGCACGGCTGCGCGCCTCGCCGACGATCTTGTTGGCCTCGGAACGCGCCTCGGCGATCGCCTGGTCGGCGGTCTGCTGGGCCAGCGACAGGACGCGCGCCGCGCTGTCGCCGCCGGGACCCTGGCCCATCGGACCGGGACCGCCCATGGGCCCGCCCATCGGGCCGGGACCCATCTGGCCCTGCATCGGGCCACCCTGACCCATCGGACCAGGACCCTGGCCCATGGGGCCGGGACCCTGCGGGCCACCCTGACCGCCGGGACCGGCGGGCAGCTGCGGGGCACCGCTCGGCAGCTGGGGCGGGCCACCCATGGGGCCGGGACCGCCCATCTGCTGCTGCGGCGGGCCCGATATGCCGGCGGGCACCGGAGCGCCGGGACCTCGCATGCCCTGCTGGGGCATGCCCTGCTGCTGATCCTGCTGCTGCTCCGGGGGCTTGCGCATGTTCTGCTGGTTCTGCGCGGCGGCCCGCGTGGCCGCGGCCAGCTTGGCGCGCAGGTCCTCGTTCTCGCGGAGCAGGCGGGTCAGTTCGGCTTCGACCTCGTCGAGGAAGGCATCGACCTCGTCCTCGTCATAGCCTTCTCGGAGGCGGACGGTCGTGAACTGCTTGTTCCGCACGTCCTCGGGGGTCAACGGCATCTCTTCACCTCAACGTAGTCGTCGGCATTCGGCAAGACCGTAGTTCACATCGCTCACAGCCGGCTCACGATCGAGATCAGGATGTAGACGATGATCATCAGTACGAAGAAGGACAGGTCGAGCGCCACGCCCCCGAGACGCAGCGGCGGAATGAACCGCCGCAGAAGCTTCAGCGGTGGATCGGTGACAGTGTAGGTGGCCTCCAGAACGACCACCATCGCCTTGCCGGGTTGCCACGAGCGGGCGAACTGGAAGACGTAGTCCATGACCAACCGGAAGATGAGCACAATGAGGAAGCACATCAGCGCGATGTAGACGACATCCAGGACCACGCTCATGACCTGTGCTTCCCTCTCCCCTGATCCAACCTCGGATCCTTGCTCTCACCGGTAATGCGTCTCAGCTCTGGTTGAAGAACCCGCCCTCTGCGATGCGGGCCTTGTCCTCCGCCGTGACATCGACGTTAGCAGGCGACAACAGGAACACCTTCTGCGTCACCCGCTCGATACTGCCGTGAAGACCAAACACCAGACCGGCCGCGAAGTCGACCAGCCGCTTGGCGTCTGTGTCATCCATCTCAGTCAGATTCATGATCACCGGGGTGCCCTCACGGAAGTGTTCCCCGATGGTACGGGCCTCGTTGTAGGTCCGCGGGTGAAGCGTGGTGATCCGGTAAGGCTCTCGTTCCGACACGACCTTGGGCATGATCACCGGTGCGTTCTTCTCCAGGCTCGCGCGTTCTTGTGTGATGGATGCCACGGGTGCGATGCGTGCCGGGCGTCCGGATTCCGCGGGGAGCGAAGTGGCCCGGGAGACCGGCTCGCGCGGCGCGGGCGGCTGTACGACTCGTACCTCTTCGTCCCTTTGGGGCTGGTGTGAGCCGTGCGACTGATGTGACGGGTCGTGCCGCCGGTGGTCCCGCTCGGGCTCCGGGTCCAGTTCGGGCTCGAAGTCGTCGTCGGGGTCGAACCCCCGGCCGTCGTACCCATCGTCCTCCACGAGGCCGAGGTAGACCGCCATCTTGCGCATCGCGCCGGCCATGCTCTGAGTCCTCCGCTCTGTGGTGGATCTGCTGACGACTGCCAAGTGCCCGCGATCCACGTGGTCGTTGCGTCCGCCTTTCGACGGCACTGACCATATTTTCTGCTGTGGTCCGACTTCTTGGCGACGTTACCCGAGCCTAGGGCGGACTCCGAGCACCGCGGTACCGACGCGTACATGTGTCGCTCCGGCGGCCACGGCCTGTTCGAGGTCCGCGCTCATCCCTGCGGAGACCATGTTCGCAGCCGGATGGGCCCGGCGCAGGTCGGTCGACAAATCCATGAGCCGTTCGAAGGCAGCCTGTTGACGCCCGGCGTACTCGCCGGTGAGCGGGGCGACGGTCATCAGTCCGTCCAGACGCAGACCAGGCGACCGGGCGACAAGATCGGCCAGCTCTTCGATTCCCTGGGGGGCCACACCCCCGCGCTCCCCGCGTCCGCTCTCGCCGGCGTCCAGAGCGACCTGGATGAGGCACCCCACCTCGCGCCCGGCCCGCACGGCCTCCTTCGAGAGAACCGTGACGAGCTTGGCACGATCGATCGACTGCACGTGATGCGCGTAGCCGACCACGGAACGCACCTTATTGGTCTGCAACTGGCCGACAAAGTGCCAGGTAAGGGGCAGGTCCGCACATGCGGCGGCCTTGGGGGCCGCGTCCTGGTCGCGGTTCTCGGCGACGTGGCGGACGCCGAGTTCGGCGAGGATCCGCACGTCGTCGGCGGGATAGGTCTTGGTGACCACGATCAGGGTCACCTCCTCGCGGGGGCGTCCGGCGGCCGCACACGCGGCGGCGATACGCTCCTCCACCTTCGCCAGGTTTCCGGCGAGTTCGTCCTTACGGTCCGTCATGCCCTATCAGTCCAGCCAGACATAGCCCGCGAGCCGCCCGGTGATGCGGTCGCGGCGGTACGAGAAGTGGTCGTGCGACTCCAGCGTGCATACCGACGACTGCGCGCGGTCGCGCACCCCGAGGCGCTCAAGCTGTGCGTGCACTCCGGCGCTCACATCGACCGCCGGTGTGTTCCAGCTCGTCTCGGCGTACGCCGCCGGCTCGACGGCGGCCACCTCGGCGCGCATCGCCTCGGGCACCTCATAGCACCGGCCGCACACGGCGGGTCCGGTGCGGGCGACGATCCGGGCGGGGTCGGCACCGAGTCCGGTCATGGCCCGGACGGCGGCCGGGACGACCCCGGCGGCCATCCCGGGCCGGCCCGCGTGGGCCGCGGCGGCGACCCCGGCGACGGGGTCGGCGAGCAGGAGGGGCACGCAGTCGGCGGTGAGGACCGCGAGGGCCAGACCCCGTTCGGCGGTGACGAGCGCGTCCACCCGCGGCGCCGGGTCCTCGCCCCAGGGGCCGTCCACCACGGCGACGTCGGCGCCGTGCACCTGGTTCATCCAGACCACGCGGGCCGGGTCGAGACCGAGGGACTTGGCGGCCAGTTCGCGGTTGGCGTTCACCGCGGCGGGGTCGTCGCCGACCGCGCCGCCGAGATTGAGCTCCTCGTACGGAACGGCGCTCACCCCGCCCCACCGGTCGGTGAAGGCGAAGTGCGCGCCGTTCACGGTGTCGCGCTGTCCTATCACTTGAGGAAGTCCGGCACGTCCAGCTCCTCGGCCGCGCTGTCCGTGTAGGTCCGCGACGAGGGGACCGGGGGCGGCGGGGTGACCGGCGGCAGGTCGCTCACCGGCTCGGGGGCGGCGGGCTCGGGCTCCTCCTTCGGCTTGACGCTGCCGAGCGAGCCGAAGGCCGGGCGGCTCTCGGGCTGCCGGGCCGGCGCGGGCTCCTCGCGCTTGGGCGCCGGGGAGGCCGGGGCCGAGGCCGAGCCGAGGACGTTGTCCCGGCGGGCCGGCGGCTGGCCGCCGTCGAAGCCGGCGGCGATCACGGTGACCCGCACCTCGTCGCCGAGGGCGTCGTCGATGACGGCGCCGAAGATGATGTTGGCCTCGGGGTGGGCGGCCTCGCTGACCAGCTGGGCGGCCTCGTTGATCTCGAACAGGCCGAGGTCGGAGCCGCCGGAGATGGAGAGCAGCACCCCCCGGGCGCCGTCGATGGACGCCTCCAGCAGCGGCGAGGAGATCGCCATCTCGGCCGCGGCCACCGCGCGGTCGTCGCCGCGTGCCGAGCCGATGCCCATGAGGGCCGAGCCGGCCTCGGACATGACCGACTTCACGTCGGCGAAGTCCAGGTTGATCAGGCCCGGGGTGGTGATGAGGTCGGTGATGCCCTGCACACCGGACAGCAGCACCTGGTCGGCGGACTTGAACGCGTCGAGCACGCTGACCTGGCGGTCCGAGATGGACAGCAGCCGGTCGTTGGGGATGACGATGAGGGTGTCGACCTCTTCGCGGAGCTCGGCGATGCCGTCCTCGGCCTGGTTCGCGCGGCGCCGTCCCTCGAAGGTGAACGGGCGGGTGACCACACCGATGGTGAGGGCACCGAGCGAGCGTGCGATGTTGGCCACGACGGGCGCGCCGCCGGTGCCGGTGCCGCCGCCTTCACCGGCTGTCACGAAGACCATGTCGGCCCCCTTGAGGACCTCCTCGATCTCCTCGCGGTGGTCCTCGGCGGCCTTGCGGCCGACGGCCGGGTTGGCTCCGGCGCCGAGTCCGCGGGTGAGTTCACGGCCGACGTCCAGCTTGACGTCGGCGTCGCTCATCAACAGAGCTTGCGCGTCGGTGTTGATGGCGATGAACTCGACGCCCTTGAGACCGACCTCGATCATCCGGTTGATGGCATTGACACCACCGCCGCCGACACCGATGACTTTGATGACTGCGAGGTAGTTCTGCGGTGCTGCCACGTCGAAGGCCTCTCGCCTCGAGTTACGTGTCGCCGGATCACCGGGACGCGCTGCGCCCCGCGACCCGACGACTGATGCCGAATGGGACGGTCCGTATCGCCGACCCGAACCCTAAACCTGAAGTTTAGGGTTACCAGTGTGTCTGTTCCCTGGAGTCTTCTGAACAGGACACTAAGTCGACAAGTGGCGCGCGTTCAACGAACACGCCGAACCTCCCGTTTTTCTTTTCACCCTATGTGATCAGCCGTAGCGGTGCCCACCCAGGGTGCTGGCCTGCGCCGATGCGCGTCAACTCCCCGCTGACGCCGGGGCCGTGGGAACGCTCACGTCGAAGTGGTGCGCGCCGGGCTCGGCTTTCATCAGCGCGGTCAGCACCCGCGCCTTCTCCGCGCCCTTCTCGCCGCTCCCCCAGGCGACCGTCCGGCCGCCGCGCAACTCGAGCGAGATGTCGTCGTACGAACGGACCTTGACGACCCGTGCGTCCCGGGCCACCGCGGCCGGAATGCGGCCGGCGACCCGCACCGCCTCGCGCACCAGCCGGTCCTCGCCGAAGCGGCGCAGGCTGGCCGCGGACGAACCCCGGCGGGAGAGCGCCAATTCCAGCAGGGGTACGCCTTTCGGGGCGCGGGAAACCATGGCGAACCGGACGCCCTCGTCATCCACTTCCATGAAGTTCCGGCCCTTTCGCACCAGAAGAACCGGAGTACGTTCCGTCACTTTCAGTTCGATTCCGTCCGGCCAGGAACGGTCCACGGCAACCGTGTCGATCCGGGGCGTTCTGCTCAGCAGCCGGGCCTCGATCGCCTCGGTGTCGACGGACATCAGCGGCTCCCCCACGGGGACGTCGGCGGCCTCGCGCACCTGATCGGGCGTCAGGACGCGGGTGCCGGTCACCGAGACGTCGTGCACGCGCAGCCAGTCGGAGCCGTACAGGATCCAGCCGGTCCCGAGGGCGGCCAGCAGCGCGGCGGCGGCCAGGATGACGAGCGTACGAGGGCGTGGGGCCCGCGGGCGCCGCGGGCGGGGCGGGCCGGACGAGCCCTGCTGGCGTTCACCGCGTGCGGCGGTGGTCGTTCCGGCCACGCTCCCTGCCCTCCGTCATCCGTGCCTAGCGGTGTGCGCGACTGGCGGCGATCGCCTCGTACACCATGCCGACGAGCAGCTCGTCGGCGTCCCGGCGGCCGAACTCGCTCGCCGCGCGGGACATCTCGTACAGCCGGTGCGGGTCGGCGAGCACGGGCAGGACGTTCTGCTGCACCCACTCGGGGGTGAGGTCCGCGTCGTCGACCAGCAGGCCGCCGCCGGCCTTGACCACCGGCTGGGCGTTGAGCCGCTGCTCGCCGTTGCCGATGGGCAGCGGGACGTAGGCGGCCGGGAGCCCGACGGCGGAGAGTTCGGCGACGGTCATCGCGCCCGCGCGGCAGAGCATCATGTCGGCCGCGGCGTACGCGAGGTCCATCCGGTCCAGGTAACTTACCGGGATGTACGGGGGCATGCCCGGCATCTGGTGGACCTGCGGCAGTTCGTTCTTCGGGCCGACCGCGTGCAGGATCTGGATCCCGGCCTGCTGGAGCCAGGGCGCGACCTGCTGGACGACCTCGTTCAGGCGGCGGGCGCCCTGTGAGCCGCCCGACACCAGCAGGGTGGGCAGATTGGGGTCGAGGCCGAAGGCCGCGCGGGCCTCGGGGCGCACCGCCGCCCGGTCCAGGGTCGCGATGGTGCGGCGCAGCGGGATGCCGATGTAGCGGGCGCCGCGCAGCTTGCTGTCGGGGGTCGAGACGGCGACCTGGGCCGCGTACCGGGAGCCGATCTTGTTGGCGAGGCCGGGGCGGGCGTTGGCCTCGTGGATGACGATCGGGACGCCGAGCCGCTTGGCCGCGAGGTAGCCGGGCAGGGCGACGTAGCCGCCGAAGCCGACCACGACGTCCGCCTTGGTGCGCTCCAGGATCTGCTCGGCCGCCTTGATGGTGCCGCGCAGCCGGCCCGGGACGGTGATCAGCTCGGGGGTGGGCTTGCGGGGCAGCGGCACGGCCGGGATCAGCGCCAGCTCATAGCCCCGCTCGGGCACGAGCCGGGTCTCCAGGCCGCGTTCCGTGCCCAGGGCCGTGATCCCCACCGTCGGGTCCTGCCTGCGCAGGGCGTCCGCGAGGGCGAGCGCGGGCTCGATGTGGCCGGCGGTGCCTCCACCGGCGAGGACGACATGCACCGAAATTCACCGCTCTCCGGACGTGCGCACCGCCGAGGTGCGCCGTCGCATCGTGTTCCATCTCCGGGGTCCCCGAGGACCCCTGGCCCCCCGCTTTTTACCAAAGCGGGGTTGCCGCATCGCAAGCGCCGCCCGCGCAGCGGGCTCGTCGCGTGCGAAGGCGATCAGCAGCCCGATGGCGAACATGGTCGGCAGCAGGGCGGATCCCCCGTAGGAGAACAGCGGGAGGGGGACACCGGCGATCGGCAGCAGACCGAGCACCGCACCGATGTTGATCACGGCCTGGGCCGTGATCCAGGTGGTCACGCCTCCCGCGGCATACCTCACGAAGGGGTCCTCCGTGCGTCCGGCCACGCGGATACCCGCATAGCCTAGAGCCGCGAAGAGGGCGAGCACCGACAGCGTCCCCGCCAGGCCCAGTTCCTCACCGGTGACGGCGAAGATGAAGTCGGTGTGCGCTTCAGGGAGTTGGCCCCATTTTTCCACACTGGCGCCGAGTCCGGATCCGAACAGGCCGCCCGAGGCGAGGGCGTAGATGCCGTGCACGGCCTGCCAGCAGGTGTCGTTGGGGCCGGGGTCGGTGGCGCCGATGCAGGCGAGCCGGGCCATGCGGTTGGCGCTGGTCTTGATGAGGATCACACCGAGCAGCGCGGCGATGGACAGCACGCCGGCGAAGAGCCGGGTGGGCGCCCCCGCGAGCCACAGCAGACCGAACAGGATCGCCGTGAGGATGATCGCCGTGCCCATGTCGCCGCCGAGCATGATCAGCCCCAGCAGCATGAAGGCGGCCGGCACGAGCGGCACCAGCATGTGCTTCCACTGCGCGAGCAGCCGCCTGTCCTGTTTGCGGGCGAGCAGGTCGGCGCCCCACAGCACCAGCGCCAGCTTGCCGAACTCGCTGGGCTGGAGCTGGAAGGGCCCGCCGATGGAGATCCAGTTCTGGTTGCCGTTGACCGACATCCCTATGCCGGGCACCTGCACCAGGGCCATCAGGAAGACGGCACCGGCCAGGATCGGGTAGGCCAGCGCCCGGTGCAGCTTCACCGGCATCCGGGAGGCGGCCAGCAGCAAGGCGCCCCCGATCAGGGCCGCCAGGAACTGCTTGCGGAAGAAGTACGAGCCCGGCAGGGACAGTTGCAGCGCCGTGATCTGCGAGGCCGAGTAGACCATCACCAGGCCGAGCACGGTGATCAGCGCGCTGCCGCCGAGGATCAGGTAGTACGCCGTCAGCGGCCGGTCCCAGGCGCGGCGGGCGCGGGCGTGCAGGCGCAGGAGCGGGTTCTCGCGCGCCGGACCCGGGGCGGCGGGCCGTTCGGCCGCCCGCCGCACGGGCGGACGCCCGGTACGGCTACCGGGCATCGCAACCTCCGTCGTACGTCGGCCTCGACGGTCCCACGCGTCCCTCCCAAGGTCGCCCGGCGCAGGCGGCCGGGTCAGGCGCCGAGTTCGCGAACGGCCTGTGCGAACGCGTCACCGCGCTTGTTGTAGTTGGTGAACATGTCCATGGATGCGCAGGCCGGGGCCAGCAGTACCGTGTCGCCGGGCCGGGCGAGCCGACGCGCCTCCCGGACCGCCTGGAGCATCGCCCCAGTGTCGGTCCGGTCGAGGTCGACGACGGGTACTTCCGGGGCGTGTCGCGCCAGGGCTTCGCGGATCAGGGCGCGGTCGGCGCCGATCAGCACGACTCCGCGCAGCCGCTTGGCCGCGTCCGCGACCAGCTCGTCGAAGGTGGCTCCCTTGGCGAGGCCGCCCGCGATCCAGACGATCGACTCGTACGCCGCCAAGGAGGCCCCCGCGGCGTGGGTGTTGGTGGCCTTGGAGTCGTCGACGTACGCCACGCCGTCCACGTCCGCCACGTGCGCGATGCGGTGGGCGTCGGGCCGGAAGGCCCTCAGGCCGTCCCGGACGGCGGTGGCGGGTACCCCGAAGGCCCGCGCGAGGGCCGCCGCGGCGAGGGCGTTGGCGATGTTGTGCGGAGCCGGCGGGTTCACGTCGCCGACCTCGGCGAGCTCCTGGGCGTTCTTGTGCCGGTCCGCCACGAAGGCGCGGTCGACCAGGATGCCGTCCACGACCCCGAGTTGGGAGGGTGCCGGGGTGCCGAGCGTGAAGCCGACGGCCCGGCAGCCCTCCTCGACGTCGGCCTCGCGCACCAGGTCCTCGGTGGCCTTGTCGGCGGCGTTGTAGACGCAGGCGACGCGGTTGCCCTCGTAGATGCGGCCCTTGTCGCGCGCGTACGCCTCCATGGAGCCGTGCCAGTCGAGGTGGTCGGGGGCGAGGTTGAGCACGGCGGCCGAGTGGGCGCGCACGGAGGGCGCCCAGTGGAGCTGGTAGCTGGACAGCTCCACGGCCAGGACGTCGTAGTGCTCCTCGCCGGTCACCGCGTCCAGCAGCGAGACGCCGATGTTGCCGACGGCGGCCGTGCGCAGGCCCGCAGCCTTCAGGATGGAGGCGAGCATCTGGACGGTCGTCGTCTTGCCGTTGGTGCCCGTGACGGCGAGCCACGGGGCCGCTTCCCTGCCGTCCCGGCCGCGCAGCCGCCAGGCCAGCTCGACGTCGCCCCAGACCGGGACCCCGGCCCGCTCGGCCGCCGTGAACAGGGGCTTGTCCGGCTTCCAGCCGGGTGCGGTGACGATCAGCTCGGTGGCCTCGGGCAGGGTGTCCCCGTCGCCGAGGCGCACGGTGATCCCGAGGGCCTCCAGTTCGGCCGCCTGGGCCCGCGCCCGCTCGTCGTCGCCGTCGTTGACGACCGTGACGTGCGCGCCGAGGCCGAGCAGGACCTTGGCCGCCGGGACCCCGGAGACGCCGAGTCCGGCGACGGTGACGTGCTTTCCCTGCCATTCGGTCACTTGTCGGCCGCCCATCCCGCGTAGAAGAGGCCCAGTCCGACGATCACACAGATGCCCTGGATGATCCAGAAGCGGACCACCACCAGGACTTCGGACCAGCCCTTGAGTTCGAAGTGGTGCTGGAGCGGCGCCATCCGGAAGACCCGCTTTCCGGTGAGGCGGAAGGAGCCGACCTGGATCACCACGGACATGGTGATCAGGACGAACAGGCCGCCCAGGATGGCGAGCAGCAGCTCGGTGCGGGAGCAGATCGCGAGGCCCGCGAGCACACCGCCGAGCGCGAGCGAACCGGTGTCGCCCATGAAGATCTTGGCCGGGGAGGTGTTCCACCACAGGAAGCCGAGGCAGGCGCCCATCAGGGCGGAGGAGACCACGGCGAGGTCGAGCGGGTCGCGCACCTCGTAGCAGGCGCCCGGGTTGGTCAGCGTCATGGCGTTGGCGCACGACTCCTGGAACTGCCACACGCCGATGAAGGTGTAGGCGCCGAAGACGAGGACGGAGGCGCCGGTGGCCAGGCCGTCCAGGCCGTCGGTGAGGTTCACGCCGTTCGACATCGCCAGGATCATGAACAGCGCCCAGACCACGAACAGCACCGGGCCGATGGTCCAGCCGAAGTCCGTGATGAACGACAGCTTGGTGGAGGCGGGCGTGTTGCCGCGGGAGTCCGCGAACTGGAGCGAGAGCACCGCGAAGGCGATGCCGACGATGAGCTGGCCGGCCATCTTCGCCTTGGCCCGCAGGCCCAGCGAGCGCCGCTTGACGATCTTGATGTAGTCGTCGAGGAAGCCGACCAGGCCCATGCCGACCATCAGGCCGAGCACCAGCACCCCGGAGTACCTCGGCGGCTCGCCGCTGATCACCTTGCTGAGGAAGTAGGCGGCGACCGTGGCCAGGATGAAGGCGATGCCGCCCATGGTCGGCGTACCGCGCTTGCTGGCGTGCTCGCGCGGGCCGTCGTCACGGATGTACTGGCCGTACCCCTTGCGCGCGAGCAGCTTGATCAGCAGCGGGGTGCCCACCAGGGTCAGGAACAGTCCGATGACACCCGCGAACAGGATCTGATTCATCATCGGGCTGCGACCTCACCCTCGGCACCGGTCTCGAGCAGCGCCTCGGCCACCTTCTCGAGCCCGACCGAACGGGACGCCTTCACGAGTACGACGTCTCCCGGGCGCAACTCGCTGCGCAACAGGTCGACCGCCGCCTGTGCGTCGGACACGTGCACCGACTCCTCACCCCACGAACCCTCGTTATATGCGCCCAGTTGCAGCCAGGCGGCTTCCCTGCCGCCGACCGCGACGAGCTTGCTGACGTTGAGCCGGACGGCGAGCCGTCCGACCGCGTCGTGCTCGGCGAGCGCCTCGTCCCCGAGCTCGGCCATCTTGCCGAGCACCGCCCACGTACGGCGTCCCTTGGCCATGGCTGCCAGCGCGCGCAGGGCGGCCCGCATGGACTCGGGGTTCGCGTTGTAGGCGTCGTTGACGATCGTCACGCCGTCCGGGCGCTCGGTGACCTCCATCCGCCAGCGGGAGAGGGAGCCCGCCTCGGAGAGCGCGAGGGCGATCTCGTCTGCGGACATGCCCAGCTCGTGGGCGACGGCGGCCGCGGCGAGCGCGTTCGACACGTGATGCTCACCGTACAGGCGCATGGTCACATCGCTTGCACCGGAGGGTGTGTGAAGCCTGAAGGAAGGCTGTCCGCTGTCCGTGAGTCGCACGTTCTCGGCGGACACGTCCGCTTCGCCGGACTCTCCGAAAAGGACCACCTTCGCCTTCGTACGGGAGGCCATGGCGCGAACGTAGGGGTCGTCCGCGTTGAGGATGGCCGCACCATCCTCCGGCAGCGCCTCGACCAGCTCGCCCTTGGCCTGGGCGATCTGCTCGCGGCCGCCGAACTCGCCGATGTGGGCGGAGCCGACGTTGAGGACGAGGCCGATCTTCGGGGGGGTGAGTTCGGTCAGGTACCGGATGTGGCCGATGCCGCGCGCGCCCATCTCCAGGACGAGGAACCGCGTCTCGTCGGTGGCGCTCAGCGCGGTCAGCGGCAGCCCGATCTCGTTGTTGAGCGAGCCGGGCGTGAACACCGTCGGCGCCTTGCGCCCGAGGACCTGGGCGATCAGGTCCTTGGTGCTGGTCTTGCCCGCGGAACCGGTGAGCGCCACGAGGGTGGCGCCCAGGCGGCGGACGACGTGGCGGGCCAGGGCGCCGAGGGCGGTCTGGACGTCGTCCACGACGACCGCGGGCACGCCGACGGGGCGGGTGCCGAGCACGGCCACCGCTCCCGCCCCGACGACGGCCTGCGCGAAGTCGTGGCCGTCCACGCGCTCGCCGGCGAAGGCGACGAAGAGGCTGCCGGGCTCCACCTCACGGGAGTCCCGGACGACCGGCCCGGTGACCTGGACGGACGGATCCGGTATGTCGTGCGTCTGCCCGCCGACGACTTCTGCGATCTCGGCGAGAGAGAGGGCGATCACAAGTTCATCCCTGGGTTTTCTGGATTGCTTCGCGAAGCACCTGGCGGTCGTCGAAGGGACGGACCACCCCGGCGATGTCCTGGCCCTGCTCGTGGCCCTTGCCCGCCACCAGCACGGTGTCGCCCGGCTGCGCGCGGGCGACGGCGGCGGCGATGGCGGCGGCCCGGTCCTCGAAGACCTGGACCTCGCCGCGCTCGTGCGCGGGGACCGAGGCCGCTCCCTGGAGCATGGTGGCGAGGATGGCGAGGGGGTCCTCGGAGCGGGGGTTGTCGGAGGTCAGTACGGCGGTGTCGGCGAGCCGGGCCGCGGCGGCGCCCATCGGGGCCCGCTTGGTGGTGTCCCGGTCGCCGCCGCAGCCGAGGACGACGTGCAGCCGGCCCTCGGTGACCTTGCGCAGGGCGCGCAGCACCGACTCGACGGCGTCGGTCTTGTGGGCGTAGTCGACGACCGCGAGGTAGGGCTGCCCGGCGTCCACGCGCTCCAGCCGGCCCGGCACACCCGGCACGGCGGCCACGCCGTCGGCGGCGGCCTGCGGGTCGAGGCCGGCGGCGGCGAGGGCGGCGATCGCGGCGAGGGTGTTGGCCACGTTGAAGGGGCCGGCCAGCGGTGAGCGGGCGGCGATCCGCTCGCCCTTCGGGCCGGTCGCGGTGAACGTCGAGTCCAGCGGCCCGACCCGCACGTCCTCGGCCCGCCAGTCGGCGTCCGGGTGGCCCTCGGCGGAGTAGGTGACGACCGGGACGGTCGCCTCCTTGGCGAGCCGGCGGCCGTACTCGTCGTCGGCGTTGACCACGCCGAGCCTGCTGCGCCGCGGGGTGAACAGCTGCGCCTTGGCCCGGAAGTAGTCCTCCATGCCGGAGTGGAACTCCATGTGCTCCGGGCTGAGGTTGGTGAAGACGGCGACGTCGAAGACGCAGCCGTCGACGCGGCCGAGCACGAGGGCGTGGCTGGAGACCTCCATGGCGACCGCCTCGGTGCCGCGTTCGCGCATGACCGCGAAGAGGGCCTGGAGGTCGGTGGCCTCGGGTGTGGTGCGCTCGGACTTGATGCGCTCGTCACCGATGCGCATCTCGACCGTGCCGATCAGTCCGGTGGACTTCGCCGTCCGCAGGCCGCCCTCGACGAGGTAGGCGGTGGTGGTCTTGCCGGAGGTGCCGGTGATGCCGATCTGGAGCAGATCGCGGCCCGGGTGGCCGTAGATCGTGGCCGCGAGCTCGCCCATGCGCCCGCGCGGGTCGCCGACCACGAGCACCGGCAGCCCGGTGGCGGCGGCGCGCTCGGCGCCGGACGGGTCGGTGAGCACGGCGGCGGCGCCGAGGCCGGCGGCCTGGGTGACGAAGTCGGCGCCGTGGGCGCGGGCCCCGGGCAGGGCGGCGTACAGGTCGCCGGGGCGGACCGCGCGCGAGTCGTGGGTGATGCCCGTGACCTCGGCGGTCTTCTCCGGCGCGGTGGCACCCAGCTGATCGGCGAGTTCCGCGAGGGGTGTGGCGGAGACCTGCACCGGCCGGGGCGGTCCCGGATATGTCACGGGTTGGCCCTTCTGGGTGATGTGGGACTGATCAGCGTGTGGCACGGCGGTGAGCGTACCGGGCGCACCCGCTTCCGGGCGAAGTGAGGGGCGGGGGGCTTCCTGGTTCCCGGAATCGGGGGTGATCGTCGTCACGGGGTGGTTCCTGGTGGCTCGGTACTGGTCAGGGCGTGAAGGTGACCGGGAGGTTCGCGGGCTCGGCCCCGGTGGGCGGGACCTGGAGGGTCTTCAGGGCGAACTCCATCACCTGCTTGTAGATGGGGCCGCAGATCTGGCCACCGAAGTAGCTGCCCTTGGTGGCGTTCTGGATGGCGCAGTAGACGGTGACGCGGGGCTTGTCGGCGGGCGCGAACCCGGCGAACGACGAGGTGTAGCCGCGGTACTTGCCGGTGGCCGGATCCACGCGGTTGGCGGTGCCCGTCTTGCCCGCCACCCGGTAGCCGGGGATGCGCGCCTTGGTGCCGGTGCCCTCCTCGTCGTCGACGACGGACTCCAGCATGCGGGAGAGGGTCTTCGCCGTCTTCTCGCTGATCACCCGTGTCTTCTCCGGCTCGGGAGCGGGGGTGAAGCGCCCGTCGGGGCCCTTGGTGCCGCGTACGAGCGTGGGTGCGACGCGGACGCCGCCGTTGGCGATGGTCGAGTAGACGGAGGCCGCCTGCATCGCGTTGATGGACACGCCCTGGCCGAAGGGAATGGTGTACTGCTGCGAGGTCGACCACTGGCCGGGCGGGGCGAGGATGCCCTTGGTCTCGCCGGGGAAGCCGAGCCCGCTGTAGCTGCCGAGGCCGAATTTGCGCAGGTAGGAGTAGAGGACCTGGTTGGCCTCCCGCTGGGTCTCGCCGAGCTGCCCGGTGGCCAGGATGGTGCCGATGTTGCTCGACTTGGCGAGCACGCCGTTGAGCGTGAGGTGCCAGGTCGGGTGGTCGACGTCGTCCTTAAACAGCCGGTCGCCGCGGTGCAGCCGGTTGGGCACGACGACATGGGTCATCGGCGTGGCCGCGTTCTCCTCCAGTACGGCCGCCATCGACATCACCTTGGCGGTGGAGCCGGGCTCGTAGGCGTCCTGGAGGGCCGCGTTGCCGAGCGCGGCCGGATCGGCGTCCGCGAGGTTGTTCGGGTCGAAGCCGGGCGAGTTGGCCATGGCGAGGATCTCGCCGGTGCGGGTGTCCTGGACGATGACGTAACCGCCGTCCGCCCCGGACTCCTTCACCTGCTCGGTGATGGCGTGCTGAGCGGCCCACTGGATGTCGCGGTCGATGGTGAGCTCGACGTCGCTGCCGGGCACGGCGGGCTTCTCGTTGGCGCCGATGGTGGGCACCTGCCGGCCGCCGGACTGGGCGTAGCGGATCTCGCCGTCCTCGCCGGCCAGCGTCTTGTCCAGCTTCCGCTCCAGGCCGCCGCTGCCCTCCCCCTCGGAGTTGACCCAGCCCAGGATGCCGGCGGCGAGGTCGCCGTTGGGGTAGACGCGCTTGCTGCTGGGGTCGGCGAAGACGCCGGCGAGGACGTTGACGGCGGACTCGTCCCGCTCGGCCTTCTTGCCGAGCGCGGTCTTCAGGTCCTTGATCTGGTTCCAGACCTCGGGGGTCTTGCCGCGGGCGAGCCGGACGTAGCGCAGCTCCTTGTTCTCCGGGCGGAGCTTGGCGGCCAGCGCCTCCTGGTCCTCCCCGAGGATCGGGGCGAGGAGGGCCGCGGCCTGCTCCGGTCCGTCGCCGACCTTGAGCTGCTCGCGCGTGAACATCGTGGGGTCGGCGGTGATGTCGTAGGAGTCCACGGTGGAGGCGAGGGCCACGCCGTTGCGGTCGGTGATGCCGCCGCGCTCGGCGGGCAGGGTGTGGACGACGTACCGGTTCTGCTGGGCCTTGGCCGCGTAGGTGCTCGCGTCGACGGCCTGCACCTGGAGCAGCCGCAGCACGAAGGCGGCCAGGACGAGGGTGAGGGCCACCCCGATCATGCGCAGCCGGGGGCGCGGACTGCCCAGTCTCAGGGCGGGCGGGGCGGCCTTGCGGGGCGGGGCCGGCCGGCCGGCCGGGCGGGCGCCGGGGCCGGGTCGGCGCTGGGCCCCGGGGCGGACCGGGCGGGCGGGTCCGGGCACGCGGCGGCGCGGCGCTTCCCTGTCGGACACTTCCGTCACCTGCCGGGAGTCGTGGGGGGCGTGGGCATGGCGGCCGGTGCCCGCGCGGTGAGGGCCTGGGGGGCGAGGACGAGCGGGGGCGCCGCCGCGGGGGCGGGGCTGGGTACGCCCTTGACGGTGCCGTCCGGCTGGAGGAAGGCGGGGTCGCCGCCGGGGACCATGCCGAGCTCGCGGGCGCGGCGCAGCAGGGCCTGGGGGGCGGAGTAGCCGTCGATGTCCCGCTGGAGGGACTGCTCCTCGTCGGTGAGGCTCTTGGTCTCCTCCTTCAGGTCGTCCAGCTGGAAGGAGCCCTCGCTCAGGGCGGAGTTCAGCACCAGCAGCCCGATGAGGCCGCCGCCCAGGAGCAGGACGACGAGCACCACGAAGGGCGTACGGGCGGCCTGCCCGCCGCCCGGCGGGAGGAGCCGGGCCAGCCGGGCGGCCCGGCCCTTCAGTTCGGGTTTCCTGTTCACTCGCTCTCCCCCTCGGCCCCCGGGCCGCGCCCGCGGCCCGGCCTCACCTGCCTCACTCGACGTCCTCCCTGACGCGCTGGGCCGCGCGCAGCCGGGCCGGCGCCGCCCGCCGGTTCTCGGCGATCTCCTCCTCGGTGGGAAGTTCGGCACCGCGGGTGAGCAGCTTGAGCCGGGGCGCGTAACGCTCGGGGACGACCGGCAGCCCGGGCGGGGCGGTGTTGGCGGCCCCGGCCGCGAAGACCTGCTTGACCAGGCGGTCCTCCAGCGAGTGGTAGGACAGCACGGCGATCCGCCCGCCCACGCCGAGCGCCTTCACGGCGGCCGGGATCGCCCGCTGGAGGACGGACAGCTCGCCGTTGACCTCGATGCGCAGCGCCTGGAAGGTGCGCTTGGCCGGGTTGCCGCCGTGCCGCTTGGCGGCCTGCGGCAGCGCGTCGCGGATCAGTTCCACCAGCCGGGCGCTGTTGCTGAAGGGCTCCTTCTCGCGCTCGCGCACGATCGCGGCGACGATCCGCTTGGCCTGCTTCTCCTCGCCGTAGGCCCGCAGGATCCGCACCAGCTCGCCCGGGGGGTAGGTGTTGAGGACCTCGGCGGCGCTGATGCCGCTGGTCTGGTCCATGCGCATGTCGAGCGGGGCGTCCTGCGCGTAGGCGAAGCCGCGGCCGGCCTCGTCGAGCTGCATGGAGGAGACGCCCAGGTCGAACAGGACGCCCTGCACGCGCGCGATGCCGAGCCGTTCCAGCACCTCGGGGAGCTCGTCGTACACGGCGTGCACGAGGGTGGCGCGCTCCCCGTACGGCGCGAGGCGCTCGCCGGACAGGCGCAGGGCCTCCTTGTCGCGGTCCAGGGCGACGAGCCGGGCCTCGGGGAAGCGCTTCAGCAGTGCCTCACTGTGTCCGCCGAGGCCCAGCGTGCAGTCGACGACCACGGCTCCCGGCTCCGTCAGGGCGGGCGCCAGCAGGTCCAGGCACCGCTGGAGCATCACCGGGACGTGTCGACTCTGGCTCAAGGGGGCCTCTCAGATCCGGCGAGCGGTACGCACCGCCGGGTCCCCGCCCGCTCGTGCGGTGGAGACGGCCGCCGGCGCCGGAAGCGTCAGCCGACCGGGAGCGGAAGGAGGCCGAGCCGTACGTACGCGCCGCGCACGTGGGGAGGTCTCCGGCAGCGCCGCCGGGGTCTCCGTGGAATTCAGTCCAGCGGGGAGAGCCTCGCCTCCCGCTTCGCGCCACTTTAGTCCACCGTGTCGCCTGGTCAATCAACCGGCCTGCGCGTCGCCGAAGCCGCGGGCGGGCCGCGGCACGTCCGGGAACACCACTCGCGCGGGTGAATCCGTGCCACTCGTGGGGAGGAACGGGCCGTGCGTCCCGCTGACGGCCGCCACCCGCGCCCGCCGTCGCGGCCCCGCCGCACGCCCGTCCTCCGTTTGTCCCCCCTCCGCGACCCGCGGGACACCTGACCAGTACGGTCATGGTTATGACGAACTCTGCATCCGTTCCCGCCGGGTCCGGGGCCGCCATGGGCGGCGCCTCTGCCACCGACCGTTTCGTGGAGGCCAACGCGCGGTACGCCGCCTCCTTCGCCGACGCCGGCCTGGACTCCCGGCCCGCCCTGCGGACCGCCGTCGTGGCGTGCATGGACGCGCGCCTGGACGTGACCGCCGCGCTCGGCCTGAACAACGGAGACTGCCATGTCATCCGCAACGCGGGCGGTGTCGTCACCGACGACGTGATCCGCTCCCTGACGATCAGCCAGCGCAAGCTGGGCACCCGCAGCGTGGTCCTCGTCCACCACACGGGCTGCGGCATGGAGACCCTGACCGAGGACTTCCGCACCGAGCTGGAGAACGAGCTCGGCGAGCGCCCCACCTGGGAGGTGGGGTGCTTCAAGGACGTCGAGCAGGACGTGCGGCAGTGCCTGGAGCGGGTGCGCACCTCGCCGTTCCTGCCGCACACCGACGACGTGCGCGGCTTCGTCTACGACGTGAAGACGGGCCTGCTGCGGGAGATCGACCCGGCCTGACCCTTCCGCCCGCCCCGGACGTCCCGCGTCACGAGCGCCGCAAAGGTTCCCAAGGCCCGACATATCGCGGCCAGTTGTCCACAGGCGAGTGACACGAATCGGTAACGGCAGCAAGAATGCGGGGAGCGGCGTCGCGCGGAACCGTTCCCGCGTGGCGTCCGTGTCTTCGGGGCGGGCCGGTCCGCAGCGTCGCGCACCGGTCCGGAAAGCTGGGGTATCCCCGCTCCTTGACGAGCGCGGGAAGGGCCGAGGAGGGCCGGGTGACGACCTATGAGGATCGTGCGAGCCATGGGGGCGTCCCCGACCGGGCGTACGCGGGTGCGGGGGACGATCTGACCTCCGTGGTCGAGCGCGTGCGCGGCTCGGTGGAGGGCGTGATCGAGGGCAAGCCCGAGGTCGTACGGCTCTCGCTGACCGTCCTGCTCGCCGAGGGCCATCTGCTGATCGAGGACGTCCCCGGGGTCGGCAAGACGATGCTCGCCAAGGCGCTGGCGCGGTCGATCGACTGCTCGGTGCGGCGCATCCAGTTCACGCCCGACCTGCTGCCGTCGGACATCACCGGCGTGTCCATCTGGGACCAGCAGCGCCGGGACTTCGAGTTCAAGCCGGGCGCGATCTTCGCGCAGGTGGTGATCGGCGACGAGATCAACCGCGCCTCGCCCAAGACGCAGTCCGCGCTGCTGGAGTCGATGGAGGAGCGGCAGGTCACCATCGACGGCAAGACCTACGAGCTGCCCAGCCCCTTCATGGTGGTGGCGACGCAGAACCCGGTCGAGATGGAGGGCACCTATCCGCTGCCGGAGGCCCAGCGGGACCGCTTCATGGCGCGTGTCTCCATCGGCTATCCCAGCGCGGACGCCGAGCTGCGGATGCTCGACGTGCACGGCGGGGTGAGTCCGCTGGACGACCTCCAGCCGGTGGCGCACGCGCACGAGATCGTGAAGCTGATCGAGGCGGTCCGCGCCGTCCACGTCGCCGAGCCGGTCCGCCGCTACGCCGTGGACCTGGTCGCCGCCACGCGTGCCCACCCCGACCTCAGACTCGGTGCCTCCCCGCGCGCCACCCTGCATCTGCTGCGCGCGGCGAAGGCGGCCGCCGCCCTGAGCGGCCGGGAGTACGCGCTGCCGGACGACGTGCAGGCCCTCGCCGTCGCCGTCCTGGCCCACCGCCTGCTGCCCACCGCCCAGGCCCAGCTCAACCGACGGACCGCCGAGCAGGTCGTGCAGGAGATCGTCCAGCGGACCCCGGTGCCCGCGGCGCCCCGGCAGCCGGGCGGCCACGGACCGGGCCACGCCACCCCGGCGTACGGGCAACCGCCGCGGAGGGTGTGATGACCGCCGGGGGGACGCGACAGGCGGAGGGGGACCCGGGCGCCCGGGGCGGCGTTCGCACCGCCCTGGCCGGCCTGACCACCCGGGGGCGCTCCTTCCTCGCGGCCGGCGTCGCCGCCGCCGTCTGCGCCTACGTCCTGGGCCAGAGCGACCTGCTCCGCGTCGGGCTGCTGCTGGCGGCGCTGCCCCTGGTGTGCGCGACGGTGCTGTACCGCACCCGCCACCGGGTGGCGGGCAGCCGCCGGCTCTCCCCCGAGCGGGTTCCCGCCACCGGGGAGGCCCGGGTCCGGCTGCGCGTCGAGAACGTCTCGCGGCTGCCCACCGGCCTGCTCATGCTCCAGGACCGGGTGCCCTACGTGCTCGGCCCGCGTCCCCGTTTCGTACTGGACCGGGTCGAGGCGGGCGGCCGGCGCGAGGTGTCCTACCGGGTCCGCTCCGATCTGCGCGGCCGCTACCCGCTGGGCCCCCTCCAGCTGCGCCTGTCCGACCCGTTCGGGATGTGCGAGCTGACCCGGTCCTTCTCGGCGTACGACACCCTGACCGTGACCCCGCGCGTGGAGCCGCTGCCGCCGGTCCGCATGGGCGGCGAGGCCAAGGGGTACGGCGACGGACGGCAGCGTTCCCTGGCGCTGGCGGGCGAGGACGACGTGATCCCGCGCGGGTACCGCTACGGCGACGACCTGCGGCGTGTGCACTGGCGCTCCACCGCCCGCCACGGCGAGCTCATGGTGCGCCGGGAGGAGCAGCCGCAGCGCGCCCGCTGCACGGTGCTGCTCGACACCCGGGGTGGCGCCTATGAGGGCGCGGGCCCGGACTCGGCCTTCGAGTGGGCGGTGGCGGGCGCGGCCTCCGTGCTCGTGCACATGCTGGAGCGGGGCTTCTCGGTGCGGCTGCTCACGGACACCGGCAGCGTGGTGCCCGGCGAGGGCGCCGACGGGTTCGCGGGGGCGAGCCAGCAGACGGCGGACGCGGCCGGGCTGATGATGGACACCCTCGCGGTGGTCGGCCACTCCGACGGCTCCGGACTGTCCCGGGCCTACGACGTGCTGCGCGGCGGCGGCGAGGGGCTGCTCGTGGCGTTCTTCGGCGACCTCGACGAGGAGCAGGCCGCGGTGGCCGCCCGGATGCGGCAGCGCAGCGGCGGCGCGGTCGCGTTCGTGCTGGACAGCGAGACCTGGCTGCGGGAACCGGCCGGTGTGCCCGGCCCGCCGGGCCGGGGCGGTCCGGGCCTGCGGTCGCTGCGCGAGGCGGGATGGACGGCGCTCACGGTGGAGCGGGGCGCTTCCTTGGACGAGTTGTGGCGCCGGGCGGACCGGGAGCGCACCGGGGTCGCCGCGGCCGGCGGCGGGGAGGGCGCGTGATGGGCGGGCGGGGACGACTGGCGTGGTGCGCGTGGGCGGCCACGCTGATGGCGGCCTGCGCGCTGCTGCCGCTGGTCGACCCTTCCACGTGGATCCTCCAGGCCGCCGTCCTGCTGGCGATCCAGTGCGGGGTGGGTGCGGTGTGCCGGCGGGTGCCGCTGGCCCGGCCGCTGACCGTGGCCGCCGAGGGCCTGGCCCTGCTGGTGCTGCTGACGGTGGCGTTCGCCCGCGAGCAGGCCCTGCTCTGGCTGGTGCCCGGCCCCCGGGCCTTCGGCCACTTCGGCGATCTGCTGCACCAGGGCGCCGACGACATCGCGCGGTACGCGATCCCCGCGCCGCTGGAGTCCGACGGCATCCGGCTGATGCTGGTCGGCGGGGTCCTGGTGATCGGGCTGCTGGTGGACACGCTCGCGGTGACGTTGCGCGCCGCGGCGCCGGCCGGGCTGCCGCTGCTGGCGCTGTACTCGGTGGCCGCGGGGCTGTCCGACGGCGGCGCCGACTGGCTGTGGTTCCTGCTCGCGGCGGCCGGCTATCTGATGCTGCTGCTGGCCGAGGGGCGGGAGCGGCTCGCCCAGTGGGGGCGGGTCTTCGGCGGGACGCCGCGCGCCGGGGGCGGTGGACCGGGCGGTGCCCTCGCCCCGGTCCGCACCGGGCGGCGCATCGGCGTGGTGGTGCTGGGCATCGCCCTGGTGGTGCCGCTCGCCCTGCCCTCGATGGACGGCGGCCTGCTCGACGGCGCCGGTACGGGCATCGGCTCCGGCTCCGGCGACGGCGGCACGATCTCCGCGGTGAACCCGCTGGTCTCGCTGCGCGACAGTCTCAACGTGGACGAGGACCGCCAGGTGCTGTCGGTGAACACCGATTCCGGCGACCTCTCCCACCTGTACCTGCGGATCGTGTCGCTGGACGACTTCGACGGCACCACCTGGAAGCCGTCCCGGCGGCAGATCACCGAGGTGCCGGACGGCGCCTTCCCCGCTCCGCCCGGTCTCGGGCCCGACATCCGGCGCGCGCGGGTCCGGACGACGATCGCCGCCGCGGACTGGTACGGCCAGGACTGGCTGCCGATGCCGTATCCGCCGAGCGGGGTGCGGGTCGTCGGCAACTGGCGCTACGAGCCCGTCGGCATGACCCTGGTCGGCGATCACGGCCAGAACACCCGGGGCCTGACGTACGAGGTCGACAGCCTGGACGTGCAGCCGACGGCGGAGCAGCTCGCCGGGGCTCCCCGACCGCCGGCGGCGCTGGCGCGCGAGTACACCGAGCTGCCCGACTCGCTTCCGGCGGTGGTGTCCCGCACCGCCCGCGACATCACCGCGGGGGCGGTCGGCGACTACGACCGGGCGGTCAGGCTCCAGGAGTACTTCGCGCTCACCGGCGGTTTCCAGTACGACACCCGGGTGCAGGTCGGCAGCGGTTCGCAGGCGATCGCCCGCTTCCTGCGGGACAAAGAGGGCTTCTGCATCCACTTCTCCTTCGTGATGGCGGCGATGGCCCGCTCCTTGGGCATCCCGGCGCGCGTCGCGGTGGGCTTCGCGCCGGGCTCTCCGATGGCGGACGGCTCGGTGTCGGTGACGCTCCGCGACGCGCACGCCTGGCCCGAGCTGTACTTCGAGGGCGTGGGCTGGACCCGCTTCGAGCCCACTCCCACCCGCGGCACGATGCCGTCCTACACCGTGCCGGACGCGCCCGGTGCCACGGTCCCGGACATCGCGCGGCCGTCCCGGGAGGCGTCGGCGGCGCCCTCGGCCGCGCCGTCGTCGAGCGAGGGCTGCACGGCGCAGCAGAAGAAGGTGGAGGGGTGCACCGGCCAGTCGCCGCAGGCGGCACCGGCCGAGGCGAACGACGGCCGGGCGTGGTACGTGGTACCGGCGTGGGTCCTCGGCGCACTCGCCGTGCTGGTGCTCCCGCTGGCACCGCTGCTGTGGCGGCAGCGGATGCGAAGGGTGCGGCTGGGGGCGCCCGGCCGCACCGGCGCCGACGTGGCACCGCGCACCCTGGCGGCCTGGCAGGAACTGACCGACGCGGCGTGGGACTTCGGGATCGCCCCGGACGAGTCGCAGACCCCGCGCCAGGCCGCGGCCCGGATCGCCCGGCTGGGGCGTCTGGACACGCGGGCCGAGGCCGCGGCGCACCGGGTGGCGGACGCCGTGGAACAGGTCCTCTACGCCCCGCGGCCCCGTCCGGCGGCGGGTCTGGCGGACGACGTGCGCCGGGTGACCGCCGGGCTGCGGGGGTCGGTCGGCCGGGGCGCACGGCTGCGGGCGCGGTTCGCCCCGCGTTCGGCGGTGCGGATGGTCTGGGCGGTGACGGCCTGGTGGTCCGGTGCGAGGGCGCGCGCCGCCGCCGTACGCCCGGCCCTGCGCAAGCTGTCGCGGCAGCGGGGCTGAACGGCCGGGCGGTCGGCCCCGCTGCCGGGCCGCACGCGACCGGACGTCCCGGCGGCAGGGGCTGAACGGCCGACCGGACGTCCCGGCGGCAGGGGCTGAACGGCGGACCGGGCGGCCGGCGGTGTGGCTGCGGCCGGGGGTGGGATGGCCCGGGCGGCGAGTGGTGCCGCCGCCCGGCTCCCTGGGACCCGGGGCCGTCGCCGGGGGCCCGGGGACCGGAGCCCGGGGACCGGAGCCCGCCACGCCGCCCCGGGCCGGATGATCCCGGCCCAGCCCGCGTTCTCCGGATGCGCGCCCGCGTCGCGGGGCGTCTCTCACCGCTCGCCGGAGCCGCCGGGGCGGCCCGCCCCGGCCCTTCGGCACGGCGCCGGACACGCATGGGTGAGGGGGCGGCCACCCTTTCGGTGGCCGCCCCCTCACCCGTGTCTTCGCTTATGCCCGGTGGGCGTCGTCGGCGGGCCGTCGCCCGCCGGTCAATGGCCCTGTTCGTCGCGGCGCCGCTGCCAGCGCTCTTCGATGCGGTCCATCATGGAGCGCCGCTGCCGTGCCTGACGGCGGGCGTGCGGGCCGCCGGCCGCCGGCTGCTGCTCGCCCGGCTTGGGGGCCTTGCGCCAGCCGGTCACGGCGAGGACCGCGCAGCCCAGCATGACGAGGAAGCCCACCACACTGAGCCAGACCTGCTTGGCGACCATTCCGGCCATGAGGAGCGCAATACCTACGAGGAAGCCCGCGACCGCCTGGTAGACCCGCCGCCGGGTGTACGTACGCAGCCCGCTTCCCTCAAGCGCCGACGCGAACTTGGGATCTTCGGCGTACAGCGCTCGCTCCATCTGCTCGAGCATGCGCTGCTCGTGCTCCGAGAGCGGCACGGAGTCCTCCTCATCGTGCAGTCGCCGGGGCGACCCTGGGGGGTCTCTTCAGGATAGGCAGGGAATCGCCCCCGTGAAACCCGCCCCTCTGCGCCAATTGGCCAACCGGGATCCGTCACGGACGTCCCGGCTCGCTGAGACTTCCATTCCCCAGCGACCGGCCCGTCATGCCGGGCGGTCTCCCTCGATCATACGGCGCCGGCCCCCCATTCGGGGGGCCTGTGGCGTACTCCATCCGCAGCCGCACCGCTGATCAGCGGTGCGGCTCACCGGTGCCTCAGGCCCCGCCGGCCCCGGCAGTCGCCCGCGTCTCACCGAGCACGTGGAGCTGCGTGGCCACGGAGTGGAACGCCGGGAGCTCGGCCGCCGCGGCCTCCAGCTTCAGCAGCGCGTCCAGGGCCCCGGGCTCGGTGTCCACCAGCACGCCGGGGACCAGGTCGGCGAAGACCCGCACCCCGTGCACGGCGCCGACCCGCAGGCCCGCGCCCTCGACCAGGCCGGTGAGCTGTTCGGCGGTGAAACGGCGCGGCATCGGGTCACCCGAGCCCCAGCGGCCGTTCGGGTCCTCCAGGGCCTGCTTGGCCTCGGTGAAGTGGCCGGCGAGGGCCCGCGCCAGCACCGCACCGCCCAGTCCGGCGGCGAGCAGGCTCAGCACGCCCTCGGCGCGCAGGGCGGCCACCGCGTTGCGCACGCCCTCGGCCGGGTCGTCGACGTACTCCAGGACGCCGTGGCACAGCACCGCGTCGTAGCCGCCGCGCTCGGCGACGTCGAAGAGGCCGTGGGCGTCTCCCTGGACGCCCCGCACACGGTCGGCGACTCCGGCCTCGGCGGCGCGGCGCTCCAGGGCGAACAGCGCGTTGGGGCTGGGGTCGACGACGGTGACGTGGTGGCCGAGGCGGGCCACGGGCACGGCGAACTTGCCGCTGCCGCCTCCGGTGTCGAGGACGTCGAGCGCCTGGCGACCCGTCGCCTTGACCCGGCGGTCGAGGGCGTCCTGGAGGACCTCCCAGACCACGGCGGTACGGAGGGAAGCGCGGGGGCGCATCGGGTCCGACACGGCAGTTTGACTCCTCGGCGCGGCACCGCCTCGTCTGCGGCGGAGCGAACGGGGTGCCTTCCGGCCCGGCTGCGGGAAGGAAGGCTGCTTTTCCGGCGTCCCCACCCTATTGCCTCCGCCGCCCCGCGCGGTCACCCCGGTGCGCTCGCTGCGCGCCGGTGACCGGCGGCGACGGCCCGTGACGCGCCCCGTGGCGGAGCCCCTGACGAGGGCTCGCGCCGTCGGCCGGGCCGGGCGGCCGGGCCGACGGGCGGCGGCGCCCGGCGGTCAGCCCGCGTCCGGCAGGCCGCCGCCGGGGCCGCCTTCCTCGGCCCCGTCCGGGTCCGGGCGCGGCTGGGGCAGGACCGGCTGGAGGTCCAGCATCCGCTCCACCAGGCGCAGGAACATCGCCGCGTCCCGTATCAGGTCGTCGGCGTCGCGCCTGCCGGCCGCGCCCTCGATACCGGCCTCGGCCCGGGCGCGGCGCCCGGCGCCCGAGGCGAACAGGGCGCTCCACTCGGAGAGCTCGGGCGCGATCTCCGGCAGCACCTCCCAGGCGCTGCGGATGCGGGCCCGGGCCCGGGGCGTGGTCTCCGGCCGCCCGCGCGCGGCCAGGACGGCGGCGGCGGTGCGCAGGGCGGCGAGGTGGGCCGTCGCGTACCGCTCGTTGGGCGTTTCCAGGGCGGTGGCCTCCTCCAGGCCGGCGCGGGCCTTGGCGAGCAGGTCCAGGGCGGCGGGCGGGGCCGTGGTCCGCCGGAGCACGGGGTGCACGTCGCTCGCCGGTCCGGTCAGTGAGGGTGCAGGGCCGAGGGCGCGGCGCCGACGGGCGGCGGCTGCGGAGGGGTTGGCCATGACGAACCTCCTGTCGTCTGCGTGACGGCACTGTGGCCGTATGTACCCATCGTGAGGTATGCCACTGACAATCCGTTCTGACCTGGGCTTTTGCCGCGATCCGAGGTTCGGGATAGTTTTTGCACTGACCAGTCAGTTCAAATCGGCCAGGATGCAGGGGGATGCGGTGGGAGGAGCCGGCGTCACCGCGCGGGGACTGGGGCTCAAGGGCCCGCGCGCATGGGTGTTCCGGAGGATCGGCATCGAGGCGGAGCCCGGCTCGCTGATCGCTCTCGAGGGGCCGTCGGGGTCGGGCCGTACGTCGTTGCTGCTCACGCTGACGGGGCGGATGAGGCCCACCGAAGGCACCGCCGCCGTGGGCGGGGCGGCGCTGCCGCGCCGGATGGCGGCCGTGCGCCGGCTCAGCGCCCTGGCACACGTTCCGGGCGTCACCGACCTCGATCCGGCCCTGACCGTCGAGGAGCACCTGCGCGAGCGCGCGCTGCTGGAGCGCCGGTTCGGCGGCTCGCCGCGCGCACTGCTGCGGCCCCGCGGCGCGCGGGCGGCGGAGAGCCGGCTGCGGATCGGCGCCGCGCTGGCCGCCGCCGGGCTGGACCGGGAGGCGCTGCCCAAGGGCCCGCGTACCGCCGTACGGGATCTGGAGCGCCTGGAAGCGCTGCGCCTGTCCGTCGCCCTGGCACTGATCGGCGGGCCGCGGCTGCTCGGCATCGACGACGCCGACCTGAAGCTCTCCGACGCCGAGCGGCAGGAGTTCTGGGGGCTGCTCGGGGCCCTGGCCGCCTCCGGCGTCACGGTCCTCGCCGTGTGCAGCCAGGCCCCCGAGGGCGCCCTCACCGTGTCCACCGGCGGCGACCGGCACGACGAGCGGAAGGAGGAGGCCGATGCGCTCGCCGAGACTGGCCGCGCTTGAGCTGAGGCGCTTCGGGCGCGGCCGGCTGCCGCGTGCCGCCCTGGTGGCCCTGCTGGTGCTGCCCCTGCTGTACGGCGCGCTGTACCTGTGGTCCTTCTGGGACCCGTACGGCCGGCTGGACCGCATCCCCGTGGCGCTCGTGAACGAGGACGAGGGGGCGACCGCCGGCGGTGAGCGGATCACGGCGGGCGACGACATCGTCGAGGGGCTGCGCGACAGCGAGACCTTCGACTGGCACGAGGTGAGCGCCGCCGAGGCCCGCGAGGGCCTGGAGGACGGCAGGTACTACCTGTCGCTCACCCTGCCCGCCGACTTCAGCGAGCGCGTCGCCTCCGGCTCGGGCGACTCCCCGGAGACGGGGGCCCTCCAGGTCCGTACGAACGACGCGAACAACTACATCGTCGGGCAGATCTCGCGGACGGTCTTCGGCGAGGTGCGCCAGGCGGCGTCCGCCAAGGCCTCGCGGTCGTTCCTGGACCGGATCTTCCTCTCCTTCTCCGACATCCACGGCGAGACCGTCGAGGCGGCCGAGGGCGCCGACACGCTCAAGGGCGGCATCGGGAAGGCGGAGCGGGGCTCCCGGGACCTCGCCCGCGGCCTGAAGGACGCCAAGGACGGCAGTGGCGAGCTGGCCCGGGGGCTGGCCGGGCTCCACCAGGGCGCGGACGACCTGGAGGACGGCGCCCGGCGGGTCGCGGAGGGCACCCGGGCCCTCGCCGCCAAGGCCGACGGCGTCGCCGGCGAGGTGGGCCCCTTCCTGAAGGACAACGAGAAGGCCATCGGGGAGACCGTCCGGTTCGTCGCCGACGCCTCGGGGGCGCTCCGCGGCGACCTCGGTGCCCTGGCGGACAGGGCGCACACCGCCGCCGAGGACGCCCGCGCGGACGCCGCGGCCCTCGCCGCCGCCCGCACGGCGCGCTGCGCGGACCCGGCGCTGCCCGACCCCGCCTGCTCGGACCTGGAGAAGGCCGAGGACGCCGCCGCCCGCGTGGCGGCCGTCGCCGACGACATCGACACGCTGGTCACCGGCCGCGAGGCCGGCCTGGACGACCTCGACCGGCACCTGGCCATCCTCCAGAAGCAGGCCCGGGCCCTGGCCGACCGCGGCCCGCGCCTGTCCGAGGACCTCGACGCCGCCGTGGCGAGGATCCACGAGCTGGACGCGGGCGCCGCCAAGGTCGCCGAGGGCGCCGGGAAGCTGCGCCGGGGGCTCGGCACGGCCAGCGGCGGCGCGGCCGACCTGGACCGGGGCGTCGGTGACCTGAAGACGGGCGCCGACGACCTGAGCGGCGGCATGTACCGGCTGGCCGACGGCTCGCGAAAGCTCGCCGGCGGGCTGCACGACGGCGCCGGGCGGATCCCCGACTACGACGAGAACGAGCGCGACGCGCGCACCGGCGTGATGGCGGACCCGGTCCGGCTCGTCTCCCAGGACCTGCACAAGGCCCCCAACTACGGCACCGGTTTCGCCCCGTACTTCATCCCGCTGTCCCTGTGGGTGGGCGCGATGGTGGCGTACATGCTGATCGCGCCGATGAACCGGCGCGCGCTCGCCGCGGGCGCATCGGCGTGGCGGATCGCGCTGGCGGGCTGGCTGCCGGTGGTCGCGATCGGAGCCTTGCAGACGGTGGCCCTGATGTCGGTGCTGCACTGGGCGGTCGGTCTGGAGATGGCCCGCGCGGCCGGGACGGTGGGCTTCCTGTTCCTGGTGACGGCGTGCTTCGCGGCGATCGTGCAGTGGCTCAACGCGCGCTTCGGGGCGGCGGGCCGCATCCTGGTCCTCGCGCTGCTGATGCTCCAGCTGACCTCCGCCGGCGGTACGTATCCCGTGCAGACCAGTCCGGGCTTCTTCAACGTCCTGCACCCGTTCCTGCCGATGAGCCACGTCGTCGAGGCGCTCAGACGGCTCATCACGGGCGGCGGCCTGGAACCGGTGTGGCGGGCGTGCGCGGTGCTCGCCTTCTTCACCGCGGCCGCCCTGGCGCTGACCGCGCTGTCGGCCCGCCGCCGGCAGGTGTGGACCCTGGACCGGCTGCACCCGGAGCTGAGCCTGTGAACCCTGCGGTGACGGCCCCGGGACGGTTGCTGTGACAATCGGGGCCATGGAAAGCAGCAGCACCACCTCGCACGGCGGCGGCCGCCGCGAGGCCACCCGGCAGAAGCTCTACGAGGCGGCCGTCACCCTCATCGCCGAGCAGGGCTTCTCCGCGACCACCGTCGACGAGATCGCCGAACGGGCCGGGGTCGCGAAGGGCACGGTCTACTACAACTTCGCCAGCAAGTCCGTCCTCTTCGAGGAGCTGCTGCGGCACGGCGTGGGACTGCTCACCGCCTCCCTGCGGGAGGCGGCCGAGGAGACGGCCCGCCGGGGCGGCGGCAAGGTCGACGCCCTGGACGCGATGATCCGCGCGGGCCTGGTGTTCATCGACCGCTATCCGGCCTTCACCCAGCTCTACGTGGCCGAGCTGTGGCGGACCAACCGGGCCTGGCAGTCCACGCTGATGGTGGTCCGGCAGCAGGCCGTCGCGGTCGTCGAGGACGTGCTGCGCGACGGTGTGCGCGGGGGCGAGTTCAGCGCGGAGATCGACGTGCCGCTGACCGCCGCGGCGCTGGTCGGCATGGTCCTGGTGGCCGCGCTGGACTGGAAGTCGTTCCAGCCGGAGCGCTCCCTGGACGACGTGCACGCGGCCCTGTCACGGCTGCTCCAGGGACGGGTGAGCGGCCGCCGCCCCTAGCAGGGCCTCTCGTTCGGATCACGCCGGGCTCGCGGGGTCCGGCCCGATCCGGACGAAAGACCCTGAAGGCGGCGGCGCGCGCGGAAGCGCCGGCCCGGTGTGGCCGCGTCCCCCGCGGGCCACCGCCGGACCGGCGCTCCCTCGTGCTCCCCCGTGTCCCCCGTACGTTCCCCCGCGAGACCCCCCGTTTCGGTCGCCCCGGGTTCCCCCGTGCCTCGCTCCCGCCGGCCGCGCCGGCGGAAGGAGCGGACCCGGGGGCCGCCGCGTTCCGGCGCCCCGTGTCGCCGGTGCCGCGGCCGTGCCCCCGTCCGTGTCCCCCACTCTCTCGTTTCCGCAGGTCGCGGCCTATCCGCACGGGTACTCATCTCGCGCGCTAGGTACGGATACTCAGCCCTGCGCACTCCTGCCCACAGCGCCGCGCCGCCCTCTGGCGCGGACCCCTCCGTGCCGGTACTCCCCCGCCGGCCCCCGCCGCCCGGGCACCGCGGCGGAGGGGAACCGGCCCCTCGGGCGGGGCGGCCGGCGGCGGCCGATAAAGTCCCGGACATGGCACGGATTGCGGTGATCGGCGCCGGGATGGGCGCGATGGCGGCCGCCGCCCGGCTGGCCGTGGCGGGCCACCGGGTGACGGTGTACGAGCGGACGCGGACGTACGGCGGGGCGCTGCGCCGCTTCGAGCGGGATGGCTTCGCCTTCGACACCGGCCCCGGGCTGCTGCCCCTGCCCGCGGTCTGGCGCGATCTGTTCGTCAAAACCGGCAAGGAGCCGCTGGAGGAGTGCGTCGATCTGGTGCAGGTCGATCCGTCGTCCCGGCACCTGTTCGCCGACGGCACCGAGGTCGCGGTGCCCAACGCCTCCCGCGCGGGTGTGGTCGCCGCCCTGGACGAGGCGCTCGGCCGGGGTGCCGGGCAGCGCTGGGGCGACTTCCTGGTGCGGGCCCGCGAAGCCTGGGACCGGACGCGCCGGCCGCTGCTGGAGGAGCCGCTGTGGCCCGACTGGGGGGTGCTGGCCGAGCGCGAGCCCTACCCCGCGGTCCCGCACAAGCGGCTGCTGCGCACCCGCCGGGCCGGCACGCTCGCCGAGATCGGCGCCTGGGAGCTGCGCGACGCCCGGCTGACCGCCCTGCTGGAGAGCCACGCGCTCGCCTACGGCCTGGATCCCCGGGACACCCCGGCGAGCGCGGCCGTGCTGCCGTACATGGAGCACGCCTTCGGCACCTGGTACGTGCGCGGGGGGCTGCGGGAGCTGGCGCGCGCCGTCCACGAGCGGTGCCTGGCGCGCCGGGTGGGCTTCCGCTTCGGCGCCGAGGTCACCGGCATCACCGAGAAGGACGGCAAGGTCACGGGCGTGGAACTGGCCGACGGGACGGTCGCCGAGGCGGAGTACGTGGTCGCCGGTGTCGCGCCCGAGGTGCTGGACCGCCTCGCGGGCGGGGCGGCGGTGCGCGGCGCGGGCGAGGTGCCGCCGCGGCGCGGGACGGCGAGCCGGCTGACGGTGCTGCTGGCGCTGCGCGGCGCCCGCCCCGCGGGCACGGCCCACCGCACCGTGGTGCACGCGCCGGACCGGGAGGCCGAGCTGGCGGCGCTGTCCGGGGCGGCACCGCGCGCGGCCGCGCGGCCGACGGTCACCGTCCTGCGGCCCGACGACCCGCGGCTGGTCCCGGACGCGGAGCACGAGGCGGTCACCCTCACCGCGGTGGTGCCCGCACGGCCCGACGCGGCGGGCCCGGAGCACGCCGAGGAGCTGATCACCGCCGCCGAACGCGCGCTGCCCGGCCTGCGCGACCGTCTCCTGTGGCACGAGGTGCGCACCCCGGCCGACATCGCGGAGGCGACCGGTGCCGCGCGGGGCGCGGTGCCGCCGCCGGCGCTGGCGGCGGCCGGCGGCCGGCTGCTGCACCCGTCGAACGGCACGCGCCTGGGCGGCCTGTTCACCGTGGGCGGCTGGTCGCACCCCGGTGGCGGCCTGCCGCACGCCGGCATGTCGGGCGCGCTGGTGGCCGGGTTGATCGTGGAAGGGCCCGGGTTCCGGGGCTCCCAGTGAGCGGCCGGCCGGGCGGCTGGTGACGCCGGTGGCGAAGCCCCGGCCGGCTCAGTAGCGGTACTGCTCGTCGAGGCCCTGGCCCTGCGGCTGCCCGCCGTCGTGGTACGGGTAGGGCTGCTGCTCCGGCGGGAGCTCTCCGCCGGAGGGCTCGTCGGTGGTGCGCTGCTGCGGGACCCATATGCCGCCCGGGGGCGTCTGGCCGTAGCCGCCGGTGGCGTACGGGTCCTGCCCGTAGCCCTGCCCGGCGTGGCTCTGCCGGCCGGTGTGGCCCGTGTCGTACGCGGGGCCGCCGTAGGCGTGGGTGCCGATGTGCGGGTCGGAGTAGGCGGCGTACTGCTCCCCGCCCGCGGTGTCGTAGCCGTAGCCGTGCTCGCCGTAGCCGGAGTGGCCATAGGCGTAGGGCTGGGCGGCGGCCGGGCCGGCCGGCGCGGGCGGGGCCTGGTCGCGACCGGGATCGCCGTACAGGCCGTACGAGCCGGTGTCGTCCGGCAGGGGCTGCGGCTGGTGGACGGCGGTGGTCTCCGCGGCCGCGGGAGCGACGGGGCGGGCGGGGGTGAAGACGTCGTCGCGGTCGTAGTCGTCGTCGTGGCCGTAGGGTACTCGGTCCTGGACCCGGGTGCCGTCGTCGTCGCCGTGGCCGGCCCCGGCCGCCTCCAGCCCGGAGACCTGGAGGGCCGGCTCCTGGCGGGTCTGCGCGGCGCGGCGGCGCCGGTCGCGGGCGAGCCCCGGCGCGGAGACCGCCCAGCCGGCGGCGAAGCCGCGGCGGAACGACAGGGTGACGAAGGTCTGGCCGACCGCGAAGGCCGCCGCGCCCAGCGCGATGACGACGACGGAGGGGATCAGCACCCCGACCACGACGCCGAGGAAGCCGGCGAAGGCCAGCAGCCGCCAGCGCAGGCGCGCCTTGTACTGCAGCAGCACCTCGCCGAGCAGCCACAGCGCGACGATGCCGAACGCGATGTAGAGGACCGTCCAGCCCATGTACGCCCCTCTCCCAGTGGACGCTTCGCAGTGTGTCGTACGCCCGTGCGGCCGGTCTAGTCCTGCGGTGGGTGGTGCAGGCCCAGGTTCTCGTAGATCTCCAGCGTCGCCGTGGAGTTGTTGAGCGTGATGAAGTGCAGGCCGGGAACTCCCTCGGCCAGCAGCCGCGCGCAGAACTCCGTGGCGAAGTCGATGCCAATGGAGCGTACCGCCGCCGGATCGTCCTGTGCCGCGAGGATCCGCTCTTTCAGCTCGTCCGGGAAGGAGGCGTTGCTGAGCTTGGGCAGCCGCTCCAGCATCTTCACGCTGGTCACCGGCATGACCTCGGGGATGATCGGCGTCTCGCAGCCGGCCGCGGCGACCTTGTCGCGCAGTCGCAGATAGGACTCGGGCTGGAAGAACATCTGCGTGATCGCGTAGTCGGCGCCGGCCCGGCACTTGTCGACGAAGTGCGCGACGTCCGCGTCCCAGTCGGCGGAGCGCGGGTGCATCTCCGGGAAGGCCGCCACGCCCACGCAGAAGTCGCCCGACTCCTTGATGAGGCGGACGAGTTCGGCCGCGTAGGTCAGGCCCCGCGGGTGCGGGACCCACTCGCCCATCGGGTCGCCGGGCGGGTCGCCCCGCACGGCCAGCATGTTGCGGATCCCGGCGTCGGCGTACTGGCCGATGATGTTGCGCAGCTCCGCGATGGAGTGGTTGACGGCGGTGAGGTGGGCGACCGGCGTCAGGGTGGTGTCGGCGACGATCTGCTGGGTCTCCTTGACCGTGCCCGCCCGGGTGGAACCGCCGGCCCCGTACGTGACGGAGACGAAGTCGGGGGCGACCGCCTCGACCCTGCGCAGCGCGCTCCACAGGTTCCTCTGGCCCTTGGGGGTCTTGGGCGCCGAGAACTCGAACGAATACGTCGTCTTGCCGGCGGCGAGGATGTCGCGCACGGTCCGTGCGCGATCAGTCCTGGTGGATGCGGTTCCAAGGGCCATACGGGCAGGTTAGCCAGGGGGCGTCGGTCCCCCAACCGGAGGGGGTCTTTTACCCGCTATGCCCCCTTTTTTGTCCACCCCTTGGACAGCACTCCGGACAGTCGGCCCCGGACAGCCCGCCTCCGACAGCCGCACGGGCCCGGTCGCTACGCCTGCCGCAGCCGCTTGGCGAACTCGGACGCCGCCGCGCCCGGATCGTCCGCCTCCGTGATCGCGCGGACCACGACGACACGCCGGGCGCCCGCCCGGAGGACCTCGTCGAGGTTGCCCAGGTCGATGCCGCCGATGGCGAACCAGGGGCGCTCGGTGCCGAGCGCGGCGGCATAGCGGACCAGGTCCAGGCCGGGCGCGTGGCGGCCGGGCTTGGTGGGGGTCGGCCAGCACGGGCCGGTGCAGAAGTAGTCCACGCCCTCCTGGACGGCGGCCGCGGCGGCCTCGGACTCGGCGTGGGTGGAGCGGCCTATGAGCACGCCGTCGCCGAGGAGGGCGCGGGCGGCGGGCACGGGCAGGTCGCCCTGGCCGAGGTGGAGGACGTCGGCGCGGGCGGCGTGGGCGACGTCGGCGCGGTCGTTGACCGCGAGGAGCTTGCCGTGCCGGGCGCAGGCGTCGGCGAAGACCTCCAGGTGCTCCAGCTCCTCGCCCGCCTCCATGCCCTTGTCGCGCAGCTGCACGATGTCGACGCCGCCGGCCAGCACCGCGTCCAGGAACTCGGGCAGGTCGCCCTGGCGGGTGCGGGCGTCCGTGCAGAGGTAGAGCCGGGCGTCGGCGAGCCGGTCGCGGGCGGTGGCGGCGTTGTCGGGCATGCGGGTGTCCCCCCGGTGTCGGTGGCGTACGGGCCGCGCCGCGCCGGGGCCGTGGCCCCGGCCGGCCGCGGCCCGTACGCCGGACGGTAGGTCGGTCAGACGGCGAGCGCCTGGGCGCGGCGCTTCACCTCCGTGCCGCGATTCTCGCGCAGCGCCTGCGCGGGGGTGCCGGGCAGGGTCGGGTCGGACGTGAAGAGCCACTCCAGCATCTCTTCGACCGTGAAGCCGTCGTCCCGCAGGAGCGTCAGGGTCCCGGACAGGCCCTTGACGACCTTGTCCCCGTCGATGAAGTCCGCGGGGACGTGCAGCGCGCGGTTCTCACCGCGGCGTACGGCGATGAGCTGGCCGTCCTTCACCAGCTGGCGCACGCGGGTCACCTCGACCCCGAGCATCTCCGCGATGTCCGGCAGGGTGAGCCAGGCGGGGACGAGGGCATCGATCTTTGCGTCAATCTCGGTCACGCCTCCAGCCTGCCATCCGGCACCGACAGTGGGAAACCGGACCCCGCCCGGACCGGCACGGGGCGCCCCGGCCGTCTCCCGGCCTCAGGCGGTGGCCGACTTCAGCGGCCGGGCCGCATCCGCCAGCAGCTTTGGGTCCATGGGCGTGCCGGCCTCGATCAGCCGCCTGCCCTGGGCCAGGTCCCGGGGGCGCCCCACCGCCAGCAGGCCGGCCAGCCGGTTCTCCCGCAGCCAGCACACCGTCCAGGCGGGTCCGGACGGGTCGCCGCGCCACAGGGTGGTGTCGGCCGCGGGGTGGTGGCCGGCGTACTGGACGAAACGGCCGAACTGCTCGGACCAGAAGTAGGGCACCGGGTCGTAGGCCGCCGCGGCCCCGGTGACGATGTCGGCGGCGACCGTGCGCGGCCCCTGGAGGGCGTTGTCCCAGTGGTGGACCGTCAGACGCGTGCCGTACCGCGCCGACGGGAAGGAGGCGCAGTCGCCGACGGCGTAGACGTCCGGCACGCCGGTGCGCAGGCGGTCGTCGGCGACGACCTCGCCGTGCGCGCCGAGCTCGACGCCGGAGCCGGCCAGCCAGGCGGTGGCGGGCCGGGCGCCGATGCCGACGACGACGGCGCCCGCGGGCAGCCGGGTGCCGTCGTCGAGGACCACCGCGCCCGGCTCGACGCGCTCCACGCGCGCGTGGGTGCGCAGTTCGGCGCCGGCGTCGGCGTACCAGGCCGCCATCGGCGCGGCCACCTCGACGGGCAGCGCTCCGGCCAGCGGGCGGCCGGCGGCCTCCACGACGGTCACCGCGCAGCCCGCCTCGCGCGCGGCCGTGGCGAACTCGGCGCCGATCCAGCCGGCCCCCACGACCACGACGTCGTGCTGCCGGGCGAGGACCGGGCGCAGCCGTTCGGCGTCGTCCAGGGTGCGCAGCAGATGCACGCCGGGCACGCCCTCCGCGCCCGGCAGGCGGACCGGTTCGGCGCCGGTGGCGAGGACGAGGACGTCGTACGGCACGGGCCCCGCGGAGGTGTCCAGGACGTGCGCCTCGGGGCGCAGGCCCAGCGCCTCGCAGCCCAGCCTGAGGTCGATGCCGAGCGCCTCGAAGTCGATGTCGAAGGCGGAGTGCTCGGCGGTGCCGAGCAGGATCGCCTTGGACAGCGGGGGCCGGTCGTAGGGCTGGTGCGGTTCGGCGCCGATCAGCGTCACGGTGCCGGCGAAGCCCTGCTCGCGCAGGGCGGCGGCGGTCTGCACGCCCGCCATGCCGGCGCCCACCACGACCACGCGGCGCGGCGCGGACGCTCCCGTCCGTCCCGGCTCGCCCGTCTCCGCCGCTTCCCGCCTCTGCTCGCTCACCCGATCACCATAGACACCCGCGTCACCTCCGGCGCCTGACGGGGCATCAGTCACCGTTTTGGGTCCGGGATCTGCTCCACCACGCTCGTCCCGCTGCCCGCCCGCGACTCCCACTGCCAGGTCTCCTCCAGCCGCACCCGCCCGTCGGGCAGGTCCACGACCGTCGCCAGGCAGTGCCCCGACGACGTGCCGCCGTCGGTCTTGAGCTGCACGTACCGGAAGTCGAGCCGGTCGCCCTCGCGGGTCCCCACCAGGAACCCGCGGACGACGTCGCCGCCGGCGTACTCGGCCCAGACCTCGCCGTCCTTCTCGTGGTAAGTGAACCGGGTGCGGGTGCCCACCTGGCCCGGCGCCTGGTCGGCGACGGGGGCGAGCACGAGACCGTGCAGCGAACGGGCCATGGGGGGAGGCTCCCTTACAGACATGCGGCGGCTAGGGCTAGGGTGGCCAACGTAAAGCACTCGCGGGAGCCCGGACGCACCGGGCTGAGAGGGAGGCTGGCGGCCTCCGACCGTACGAACCTGATCCGGGTCATGCCGGCGAAGGGAGGGGCTGGACGCCCATGTCACGCACGTCCGACACCTCAGACGTCCTTGTCGTCGGGGGCGGGATCATCGGCCTGGTCACGGCCTGGCGGGCCGCGCAGCGGGGGCTCGCCACGGCCCTGGTGGACCCCGAGCCGGGCGGCGGGGCCGCCCAGGTGGCGGCCGGGATGCTGGCCGCCGTCACGGAACTGCACTATGGCGAACAGACCCTGCTCGCCCTGAACGTCACCTCCGCGCGCCGCTACCCGGAGTTCGCCGCCGAACTCACCGAGGCCACCGGTCACGACCTCGGCTACCGCCGGTGCGGCACCCTCGCCGTCGCCCTGGACGCCGACGACCGCGCCCATCTGCGCGAGCTGCACGCCTTCCAGCTCCAGTCGGGGCTGACGGCGGAGTGGCTGTCGGGGCGGGAGTGCCGGCGCCTGGAGCCGATGCTCGCGCCCGGCGTGCGCGGCGGGCTCAGGGTGGACGGCGACCACCAGATCGATCCGCGGCGCCTGGCCGCGGCCCTGGTGGCCGCCTGCGAGCGGGCGGGCGTGGTCTTCCACCGGACGTGGGCCGACCGGCTCACCGTCGTCCGGGACCGGGCGACCGGGGTCGTCACCGCCGACGGCACGGCGCTCGGGGCCGGCCGGACGGTGCTGGCCGCGGGCAGCCTCAGCGGGCGGCTCGCGGGCGTGCCGGACGCCGTCCTGCCGCCGGTGCGGCCCGTGAAGGGGCAGGTGGTGCGGCTGACGATGCCGGACGGGCGGGCGCCGCTGCTGAGCCGCACCGTGCGCGCCGTGGTGCGCGGCAACGCCCTGTACCTGGTGCCCCGGGAGAGCGGCGAACTGGTCGTCGGGGCGACCAGCGAGGAGATGGGCTGGGACACGACGGTGACCGCCGGCGGCGTGTACGAGCTGCTGCGCGACGCCCACGAACTGGTCCCCGGCATCACCGAGCTGCCGCTGGCGGAGACCCGCGCGGGCCTGCGCCCCGGCTCCCCGGACAACGCGCCGCTGCTCGGCCCGACCGCGCTGGAGGGCCTGCTGCTGGCCACCGGGCACTACCGCAACGGCGTGCTGCTCACCCCGGTCACCGGCGACGTCATGGCGCACGTCCTGACCACCGGCGAGCTGCCCGCCGAGGCCCGCGCCTTCACCCCCGGGCGCTTCACCGCCTTCCCCCCCGCCCCCGCACTCACGGAGCAGTCCGCATGAACGTCCTGGTCAACGGGGAGCCGCGCGAGGTGGCTCCCGGCACGGCCCTCGACACCCTGGTGAGGACCCTCACCCAGGCGCCGTCCGGAGTGGCCGCCGCCCTGAACGAAACCGTCGTCCCGCGCGCGCAGTGGCCGGACACGGCCCTGGCCGAGGGTGACCGCGTCGAAGTCCTCACCGCCGTCCAAGGAGGCTGAACGATGGCCGACGATCCCTTCGTCATCGGCGGGACGACCTTCACGTCCCGCCTGATCATGGGCACGGGCGGGGCGCCCAGCCTCGACGTGCTGGAGCGGGCGCTCGTCGCCTCCGGGACGGAGCTGACCACCGTCGCGATGCGGCGCGTGAACCCCTCGGTGCACGGGTCCGTGCTGTCGGTGCTGGAGAAGCTCGGCATCCGCGTGCTGCCGAACACGGCGGGCTGCTTCACGGCCGGCGAGGCGGTGCTGACCGCCCGCCTCGCGCGCGAGGCCCTCGGCACCGACCTGGTCAAGCTGGAGGTCATCGCCGATGAGCGGACCCTGCTGCCCGACCCGGTCGAGCTGCTGGAGGCGGCCGAGACGCTGGTCGACGACGGGTTCACGGTGCTGCCGTACACCAATGACGACCCCGTGCTGGCACGGAAGCTGGAGGACGTCGGGTGCGCCGCCATCATGCCGCTCGGGTCGCCGATCGGCTCCGGGCTCGGCATCCGCAATCCGCACAACTTCCAGCTGATCGTGGAGCACGCGCGCGTGCCGGTGATCCTGGACGCGGGCGCGGGCACGGCGTCGGACGCAGCGCTGGCGATGGAGCTGGGGTGCGCGGGTGTGATGCTCGCCTCGGCGGTGACCCGGGCGCAGGAGCCGGTGCTGATGGCGGAGGCGATGAGGCACGCGGTGGAGGCGGGCCGGCTGGCCCGGCGGGCCGGGCGCATCCCCCGGCGCCACTTCGCCGAGGCGTCCTCACCGGCGGAGGGCCTGGCCCGGCTGGATCCGGAGCGGCCCGCGTTCTAGGGAGTGTCCCCAGATCCGGAAGCGGTCCCAGGTCTGCCGCGGGACCCCGGCCGACGTCTCGGCGGTGAGCGGTGTCGGCGGCGGCTCGTAGACTCGCCTGCGTGGACACGACCCTTCAGGACCCTCTGGTCGGGCGACTGCTCGACGGCCGGTACCGCGTCGACGCGCGGATCGCGGTCGGCGGGATGGCCACGGTCTACCGGGCCGTGGACACCCGCCTGGACCGTGTGCTCGCGCTGAAGGTGATGCACCCGGCGCTCGCGGCCGACGCCTCCTTCGTCGAGCGGTTCATCCGCGAGGCCAAGTCGGTGGCCCGCCTCGCCCACCCCAACGTCGTCCAGGTCTTCGACCAGGGCACCGACGGGGCGTACGTCTATCTGGCCATGGAGTACGTCTCCGGCTGCACCCTGCGCGACGTGCTGCGCGAGCGCGGGGCGCTCCAGCCCCGGGCCGCCCTGGACATCCTGGAGCCGGTGCTGGCCGCGCTGGGCGCGGCACACCGCGCGGGGTTCGTGCACCGGGACATGAAACCGGAGAACGTCCTGATAGGGGACGACGGCCGGGTCAAGGTGGCCGACTTCGGGCTGGTCCGCGCCGTGGACACGGTCACGCACACCACCGGGGCCGTCCTCGGCACCGTCTCCTACCTGGCGCCGGAGCAGATCGAGCAGGGCACGGCCGACCCCCGGGTCGACGTGTACGCGTGCGGTGTCGTCCTGTACGAGATACTCACCGGCGCCAAGCCGCACGACGGCGACTCCCCCGCCCAGGTGCTCTACCGGCACCTCCACGAGGACGTCCCCCCGCCGTCGGCCGCCGTGCCGGGGCTGCCGTACGAGCTGGACGAGCTGGTCGCGTCGGCGACCGCGCGCACCCCGGAGATCCGGCCGCACGACGCCGTGGCGCTGCTCGCGCTGACCCGCGAGGCGCGCGGGGCGCTCACCGAGGAGCAGCTGGACGCGGTGCCGCCGCAGGCGCTGGCCGCGGGGCACGACAACGCCGAGGACCGCACGAGCGTGCTCCCCCGCGCGCTGACCGTCCCCCGGCCGCTGCCCGTCAACGAGGACGACCGGGAGGAGCGGCCCGGCCCGCGGGGCCCGGACGACGGGCTCCACCGCACCAGCCGGCTGGAGCCCCCGGCGCCGGTTGCGCCGCGCCGCCCCGCCGCCCGGCGCGGCCCGCTGGCGATCGTCGCCGCCGTGCTGCTGGTGCTCGGCGTCGGCGCGGGCGTGTGGTACATCAACTCCGGCCAGTTCACCAAGGTGCCGCCGCTGCTGGAGAAGACCGAGGCGCAGGCCCGGGACCGGCTGGAGCGGGCCGGCCTGGACGTCGGCGCGGTCCGGCACGCGCACAGCGACACGGTCGAGCGCGGCTCGGTCATCAGCACCGACCCCGGGCCGGGCGCCCGGATCCGCGGCAACGACGCGGTGTCGCTCACCATCTCCGACGGCCCCGCGTTCGTGAAACTGCCCGACCTGGCGGGCTACCGGCTGGACAAGGCGCGCACCGTGCTGCGGCAGGAGGGCCTGGAGCCCGGCATGGTCACGCGGGCGTTCAGCGAGGACGTCCCCAAGGGCTTCGTGATCTCCACCGACCCGGCGACGGGCACCCGCATGCGCGCGGGCGCGGCGGTGGCACTCACCGTCAGCAAGGGCCGTGCGGTGGATGTGCCCGACGTCACGGGCGAGGATCTGGACGACGCGAAGACCGCCCTGGAGGAGGCGGGCCTGAAGGTGCGCGTCTCGGCCGACCAGGTCACCTCGGAGCACGACAAGGGCCAGGTCGCCCGGCAGTCGCCCGGCTCGGGGCGCCAGGCGGCCGAGGGCGACACCGTGACCCTGACGCTGTCCAAGGGCCCGGAGATGGTCGAGGTCCCGGACGTGGTGGGGGACGGCGTCGACGACGCCCGGCGCGCGCTGGAGGGCGCCGGCTTCCAGGTCGAGGAGGACCGCGGCCTGCTGGGGCTGTTCGGCGACACCGTCAAGAGCCAGTCCGTGGAGGGCGGCGACACGGCGCCCAAGGGATCCGAGATCACGGTCACGATCCGCTGACCGCAGGCTCACCCGCCGCAGGCACCCGGAAGGGGACGGTCCGGACTCATGCCACCCTGAATGGGTGAAGAGTCAACAGCCCGTCCCCTCCCCCCTCTCCCGTCCCTCCTCGGCCGCCCCCCGCACCCGCAATCCGGTCGGCGCCCACGTCCCGGTCGCCGGGGGCCTGCACTCCGTGGGTCTGCCCTACGCCCGCGACCTGGCGGCGGAGGCCGTGCAGGTCTTCGTCGCCAACCCGCGCGGCTGGGCCACGCCGGCCGGGAACCCGCGGCAGGACGAGGCGTTCCGCGCGGCGTGCGCGGCCGAGTCGATCCCCGCCTACGTACACGCGCCGTACCTGATCAACTTCGGTTCGCACACCGAGGCGACGGTGGAGCGGTCGGTGGAGTCGCTGCGGCACTCGCTGCGGCGGGGCCGGGAGATCGGCGCGCTCGGCGTCGTCGTGCACACCGGCAGCGCGACGGGCGGCCGGGACCGGGCCGTGGCGCTGGAGCAGGTGCGGGAGCACATGCTGCCGCTGCTGGACGAGCTGACCCATGACGACGACCCCGATCTGCTCCTGGAACCGACGGCCGGCCAGGGCGCCTCGCTGTGCTCGCGGACCTGGGACCTCGGACCGTACTTCGAGGCGCTGGACGCCCACCCCAAGCTGGGCGTGTGCCTGGACACCTGCCACATCTTCGCCGCCGGGCACGACCTGACCGGTCCCACCGGCATGCACCAGACCCTGGACCTGCTGGTGGAGACGGTCGGCGAGGGACGGCTGAAGCTGGTCCACGCCAACGACTCCAAGGACGTGGCGGGCGCCCACAAGGACCGGCACGCGAACATCGGCGCCGGCCACATCGGCGAGGACCCGTTCCGGGCGCTGATGGCGCACCCCGCCACCGCCGGCGTGCCGCTGGTCATCGAGACGCCGGGCGGCAAGGAGGGGCACGCGGCGGACGTGGAGCGGCTGAAGAAGCTGCGCGAGGGGTGAACCGAACACGGAAGGCGGAATACCCCTGGGGGGTATATGGTTCCCCTGAGCGCGGGAACCGTCATCCGGCCTCGGGGGCAGTCATGCAGCACGACGCACACCACGCACACGCCGCGCGCGACCACCGGCACCAGGGGCACGCGCACGCCCAGGGGAGCGGGGACGCCGGGTGGGCCATGGCCGTCCGGGCCACCCTGCACTGCCTGACCGGGTGCGCCATCGGCGAGGTGCTCGGCATGGTGATCGGCACCGCGCTGGGCTGGGGCGACGTCCCGACCATGGCCCTGGCGATCGCGCTCGCCTTCCTCTTCGGCTACGCGCTCACCCTGCGGGGGATCCTGAAGGCCGGCGTGGGGTTGCGCGCCGCCGTCCGGGTGGCGCTGGCCGCGGACACCCTGTCCATCGCGGTGATGGAACTGGTCGACAACGGCGTGCTCGTCCTGTGGCCGGGTGCGATGGAGGCCCACCTCGACTCGGCGCTGTTCTGGGTGGCCCTGGCCCTCGCCCTGGCGGTCGCGTTCGCCGTCACGACCCCGGTCAACAAGTGGATGATCGGCCGCGGCAAGGGCCACGCGGTGGTGCACCGGTACCACCGCTGATCCCGCCCGCGCGGGAGATCAGAGCTCGGGGCCGTCCCCGGGCTCCTCCTGGTAGGAGTAGCGCTGCTCCTTCCAGGGGTCGCCGATGTTGTGGTAGCCGCGCTCCTCCCAGAAGCCCCGGCGGTCGGCGGTCATGTACTCCACGCCGCGGACCCATTTGGGGCCTTTCCAGGCGTACAGATGGGGGACGATCAGCCGCAGCGGGAAACCGTGCTCGGCGGTCAGCAGCTCGCCGTCCTTGTGCGTGGCGAAGAGCGTGCGCTCCGAGGCGAAGTCGGACAGGCGGAGGTTGGAGCTGAACCCGTACTCCGCCCACACCATCACATGGGTGACGGCGGGCGCGGGCGGGGCGATGTCGAGGATGGTGCGGGCCGGGATCCCGCCCCACTCGGCCCCGAGCATGCTGTACTTCGTGACGCAGTGCAGATCGGCCACGACGGTGGCGTACGGCAGGGCCGTGAACTCCTCGTGGGACCAGCGGCGCTTCTCCCCGTCGGCGGTGGCGCCGAAGACCCGGAACTCCCAGCGCTCGGGCCGGAACCGGGGCACCGGCCCGTAGTGCGTGACCGGCCAGCCGCGCTGCACGCGCTGCCCCGGCGGAAGCTCGGACCGTACCGCTTCTCCAGATTCACGCTCCACCGGCTGACCCATGTCTCCATCCTGACAGACCGGGACCGATGCACCCGACCAGGGACCGATACACCTGGCCAAGACCGCCCCAAACCGGACAACTCCCAATAAGCATGCCCTTACTTACTAAGTAAGCACTTACTGGACGATCTTCTGCGGCGGTGTCATCATGCGGCGGCAAGCTCCCCCGTTCTCTCGACGTGGAAGGAAACCCCGCCATGCAGGGCGACCCCGAGGTCATCGAACTGCTGAACGAGCAACTGACCGCCGAGCTCACCGCGATCAACCAGTACTTCCTGCACTCCAAGCTTCAGGACCACAAGGGGTGGACGAAACTCGCGAAGTACACGCGCGACGAGTCCTTCGACGAGATGCGGCACGCCGAGCTCCTCACCGACCGGATCCTGCTCCTGGACGGCCTGCCCAACTACCAGCGGCTGTTCCACGTCCGGGTGGGCCAGTCGGTGACGGAGATGTTCCAGGCGGACCGGCAGATCGAGATGGAGGCGATCGACCGGCTGCGGCGCGGCGTGGAGGTGATGCGCAACAAGGGCGACGTCACGTCCGCCAACATCTTCGAGGCGATCCTCGCCGACGAGGAGCACCACATCGACTACCTCGACACCCAGCTGGACCTGATCGAGAAGCTCGGCGAGTCGCTCTATCTGTCGACGGTCATCGAGCAGAGCCAGCCGGATTCCTCGGGTCCCGGCACGTACTCGGCCCACTAGTGCCGCTCCAGGCCGGGCCGGGCGGTTCCTAGGCGGCGGCGCCGGGCAGCCCGGCCGCCGGAGTGAGCCGGGCGAGGGCCGACTTGCCCTGGTCGGCCAGTTCCCGGCGCGGGCAGGCGCCGCGGCCCAGCAGGGCCTGGATGCGCCGCACACAGCCGCCGCAGTCGGTGCCCGCCTTGCAGGCCGAGGCGATCTGCCGAGGGGTGCACGCACCGGCTTCCGCGTGCTTCTTCACCTGTTCCTCGGTCACGCCGAAGCAGCTGCAAACGAACACGCGGTCCACCTCCCGACGGGACTCCTGGGTCGTGCCACCACCCGCTTTCTCGGTGAGGCAAACCTAACCTTACCCGTCACGCAAGGACCGCAAAAGCCACGTGGGGCGCGGATCGTGTGATCCGCGCCCCACGAGGACGACCGGGCCCCCCAGGGACGGAACGTCACTGGTCGCGGTACATCTCCGCCACCAGGAACGCCAGGTCCAGGGACTGGCTGCGGTTCAGCCGCGGGTCGCAGGCGGTCTCGTAGCGCTGGTGCAGGTCGTCGACGAAGATCTCGTCGCCGCCGCCCACGCACTCGGTGACGTCGTCGCCGGTCAGCTCGACGTGGATGCCGCCCGGGTGGGTGCCGAGCGCCTTGTGGACCTCGAAGAAGCCCTTGACCTCGTCGAGCACGTCGTCGAAGCGGCGGGTCTTGTGGCCGGAGGCCGCCTCGAAGGTGTTGCCGTGCATCGGGTCGGTCACCCAGGCCACGGTGGCGCCGGAGGCGGTGACCTTCTCGACCAGCTCGGGGAACTTGTCGCGGATCTTGTCCGCGCCCATGCGGACGATGAAGGTCAGCCGGCCGGGCTCGCGCTCCGGGTCCAGGCGCTCGATGTACTGGAGCGCCTCCTCGGCCGTGGTCGTCGGGCCGAGCTTGATGCCGATCGGGTTGCGGATCTTCGACGCGAACTCGATGTGCGCGTGGTCCAGCTGGCGGGTGCGCTCACCGATCCACACCATGTGCGCCGAGACGTCGTACAGCTGCCCGGTGCGGGAGTCGACCCGGGTCAGGGCGGACTCGTAGTCGAGCAGCAGCGCCTCGTGCGACGCGTAGAACTCGACGGTCTTGAACTCCTCCGGGTCGGCCCCGCAGGCGTGCATGAAGTTCAGCGCGTTGTCGATCTCGCGGGCGAGCTGCTCGTAGCGCTGGCCGGACGGCGAGGACTTCACGAAGTCCTGGTTCCAGGCGTGCACCTGGCGCAGGTCGGCGTAGCCGCCGGTGGTGAAGGCGCGCACCAGGTTCAGCGTGGACGCCGACGCGTGGTACATGCGCTTGAGCCGCTCGGGGTCCGGGATCCGGGCCTCTTCGGTGAAGTCGAAGCCGTTGACGGAGTCGCCGCGGTAGGTCGGCAGGGTCACGCCGTCGCGGGTCTCGGTCGGCTTGGAGCGCGGCTTGGAGTACTGGCCGGCGATCCGGCCCACCTTCACCACGGGCACGGAGGCGGCGTACGTCAGGACGGCGCCCATCTGGAGCAGCGTCTTGAGCTTCGCCCGGATGTGCTCGGCGGACACCGCGTCGAACGACTCGGCGCAGTCGCCGCCCTGGAGCAGAAACGCCTCTCCCTTGGCGACGGCCGCCATGCGCGCGCGCAGCTGGTCGCACTCGCCGGCGAATACCAGGGGGGGATACGTCTCGAGCTCGGCGATCACATCGCGCAGAGCCTCGGCATCCGGGTACTCGGGCTGCTGCGCCGCGGGCAGGTTTCGCCACGTCGCCTGAGCGGCGACACTTCGGGAATCAGCGTTCACGGTCACGCCTCAACCCTACGCGGTCGGCCCGGGGGTCCATCGCCGCGCTCAGCCTGTGAGACGGGTGCGCGTGACGACGCGGAACCGGGCCGCGTCACGGTGATCTCGTGTAGCCTGCGTTCCATGCACGCGCACTCGACCCAGAACCAGAACTGGTGGTGGACCGCTTCTTCGGCGGCCCACTGATCGCGCGTACGCACCGACTTCGCGAAGGCCGCCCGAGGGGCGGCCTTCCGTGTGTCCGGCACCGGGGCCGTTCCTCACCGAACATCGATGGAAGAGGACCCCATGGACCTGGACTCGAAGCTGGCACGGCTCGTGCCCGACGACCGCCCCTTCGCCCTGCTCCGCCGCCGCACCCCCGGCCATGACCACGACGTGGTGGAGCTGCTGATCGGCCCCGTGGCCGCGTACGGACGGCTGGCCGACCTCCCCGGCGAGAGCCTCGCCCTCGTCCCCTTCCGGCAGATCCGCGAGCGCGGCTTCGACGTCCGCGACGACGGCACCCCCCTGCTGGCGCTCACCCCCGAGGAGCGGCACGCGATCCCGCTCGCCACCGCCCTCCGGGAGCTGCCCGCGCACGGCGTCCGCGTCGAGGACGGCGGCTTCGACGTGGCCGACGAGGAGTACGCGGAGATCGTCGGGCGCGTGCTGCGGGAGGAGATCGGGCGCGGCGAGGGCGCCAACTTCGTGATCCGGCGGACCTATGAGGGGCGGATCCCCGGCTTCGGGCGGGCGGACGCGCTGGCGCTGTTCCGGCGGCTGCTGGAGGGGGAGCGGGGCGCGTACTGGACGTTCGTCGTGCACACCGGGGAGCGCACGCTGGTGGGCGCGAGCCCCGAGGTGCATGTGCGGATGTCCGGCGGCACCGTCGTGATGAACCCGATCAGCGGCACCTACCGCTACCCCGCCGGCGGCCCCACCCCCGAGCACCTCCTCGGCTTCCTCGCCGACGGCAAGGAGATCGAGGAGCTGTCGATGGTCGTCGACGAGGAGCTGAAGATGATGTGCACGGTCGGCGACATGGGCGGGGTGGTCGTCGGGCCGCGGCTGAGGGAGATGGCGCACCTGGCGCACACCGAGTACGAGCTGCGCGGCCGGTCCTCGCTGGACGTGCGGGAGGTGCTCAAGGAGACGATGTTCGCGGCGACGGTGACCGGCTCGCCGGTGCAGAACGCCTGCCGGGTCATAGAGCGGCACGAAAGCGGGGGGCGCGGCTACTACGCGGGGGCGCTGGCGCTGCTCGGCCGGGACTCCGGGGGCGCCCAGACCCTCGACTCCCCCATCCTCATCCGCACCGCCGAGATCGGCGCGGACGGGCGGCTGCGGGTGCCGGTCGGCGCCACTCTGGTACGCGGCTCGGATCCGGCGGGCGAGGTGGCCGAGACCCACGCGAAGGCGGCGGGGGTGCTGGCCGCGCTGGGGGTCGTGGAGCGGCGGTCCCGTGGGGAGGCCGTCCGGCCGCGGCTCGCCGACGACCCGCGCGTGCGGGCGGCGCTGGACGGGCGCCGGGCCTCCCTGGCTCCGTTCTGGCTGCGGATGCAGGAGCGGACGGACGCGCTGGCGGGGCACGCCCTGGTCGTCGACGCGGAGGACACCTTCACCGCGATGCTCGCGCACGTGCTGCGCTCGGCGGGGCTGGAGGTGACCGTCCGCCGGTACGACGAGCCGGGGCTGCGGCGGGCGGTGCTCGCGCACCCGGGGCCGGTGGTGCTGGGGCCCGGCCCGGGCGACCCCTCCGACGCGGCCGACCCCAAGATGCGGTTCCTGCGGGCGCTGACCGCCGATGTCGTCCGGGACCACCCGCACGGCGTCCTCGGCGTCTGCCTCGGGCACGAGCTGATCGCGGCCGAGCTGGGGCTGGAGATCGTCCGCAAGGAGGTCCCGTACCAGGGGGCGCAGACCCGGATCGACCTGTTCGGACGGCCGGAGACCGTCGGCTTCTACAACAGCTTCACGGCGCGCTGCGACGACGAGGCGGCGGCGGAGCTGGCCGCGCACGGGGTGGAGGTGAGCCGGAGCGCCTCGGGCGAGGTGCACGCGCTGCGCGGGCCGGGGTTCGCCGGGGTGCAGTTCCACCCGGAGTCGGTGCTGACGCTGAACGGCGCCGCCGTCGTCCGGGAGCTGCTCCGTCAGCTCCGCGGCACCAGCACGTTCTCCGAGCGGCGGCCGGCCCGGTAGTCCAGGACGTTCTTCACCGTGGCCTCGACGATCTGGCCGACGGCGTCCTCGGTGTAGTACGCCTGGTGCGAGGTGACGAGGACGTTGGGGAAGGTGACGAGGCGGGCCAGGGTGTCGTCCTCGATGGCCTGAAGGGACTTGTCGAGGAAGAACAGGCCCGCCTCGGCCTCGTACACGTCGAGGCCCACGCCCGTGAAGCGGCCGGCGCGCAGCTCCCCGACCAGGGCGGCGGTGTCGATGAGGCCGCCGCGGCTGGAGTTCACCAGGATCGCGTCGTCCTTCATGGCCTTCAGGGCGTCCGCGTCGATCAGGTGCCGGGTTTCCGGCATCAGCGGAACGTGCAGGCTGACCAGGTCGGACTCGGCGAGGAGCTGCTCCTTGGGGACGTAGCGCATGCCCAGTTCCATGCAGGCGGGGTTCTCGGCGACGTCCCAGCCGAGCAGCCGCATGCCGAAGCCGTGCGCGATCCGGGTGAACGCCTCGCCGATCTTGCCGGTGCCGAGGACACCGGCGGTGCGGCCGTGCATGTCACGGCCCATCAGGCCGTCGAGGCGGAAGTCGAAGTCGCGGGTGCGGGTGGAGGCCCGCACGACACGGCGGTTGACGGCCATGGCGAGCGTCCAGGCGAACTCCGCGACCGAGTACGGGGAGTAGTACGACACCCGGGCGATCGTCATGCCGAGGCGTTCGGCCGTCCTCAGGTCGATGTTGTTGAAGCCGGTGGAGCGCTGGGCGACCAGGCGGGTGCCGCCCGCGGCCAGGGTCTCCAGGACCCGCGGGCCGAGGTCGGCGTTGACGGAGGTCGAGATGATCTCGTGGCCGGCCGCGATGGGGGCGGTGTCCTCGGTGAGGAAGACGTCCAGGCAGCGCACGTCGTGCCGCCCCCGGAAAGCCTGCTCGATCAGCGGCCTCTCGTCGGCCTGCACACCGAAGGCGAGGATCTCCACGACCGCTCCCGTTCTGCCGGTGATCTACGGTGCCGAATATACGGGCCGGGGCCCGGCGGCGCCGGTCGGGAGCGGCGGCCGTGCGCGGGCCGGAGGCGAAGACGTCTCGAAGTCCGGACCGCGTCCGTCCCGCGCACGACCCGCGTCCGTCCCGCGTAAGGCGCGCCTACGCGTCGTCGAGTCCGCGCTCGATCGCGTACCGCACCAGCTCGACGCGGTTGTGGAGCTGGAGCTTGCCGAGGGTGTTCTGCACATGGTTCTGCACCGTGCGGTGGGAGATGACCAGGCGCTCGGCGATCTGCTTGTAGCTCAGGCCCTTGGCGACCAGGCGGAGCACCTCGGTCTCCCGCTCGGTCAGCCGGGGCGCCTTGGGGCCGTCGGTGTCCGGGGCGGGCGCCGGTTCGGAGGCGAGCCGGCGGTACTCGCCGAGGACCAGGCCGGCCAGGCCCGGGGTGAACACCGGGTCGCCGGCGGCGGTGCGGCGCACCGCGTCCTGGAGTTCCTCCGTGGAGGCCGACTTCAGCAGGTAGCCGGTGGCGCCCGACTTCACCGCCTCCAGCACGTCCGCGTGCTCGCCGCTCGCCGACAGCACCAGGACGCGGACCGCCGGGTCGGCGGCCACGACCTCCTTGCAGACCTGGACGCCGGGCTTGCCGGGCAGGTTCAGGTCGAGCACCAGGACGTCCGGCGCGGCGGCCCGGGCGCGGCGCACCGCCTGGTCGCCGTCGCCCGCGGTGGCGACGACCTCGAAGCCGGACTCGGACAGGTCGCGGGCGACCGCGTCGCGCCACATCGGGTGGTCGTCGACCACCATCACCTTGATCGCGTCCCGCCCTTCCGGCGTGGTCTGCGTCATCACCGCTCCGCCTTCCCCCGTGTGTCCTTCGCGTTCTTGGGTACCTTCAGTTCCACTTCCGTGCCCTGCCCCGGCACCGAGATCAGCTCCGCGCTGCCGCCGAGGTCGCGCAGCCGTCCGCGGATCGACAGGGCCACCCCCAGCCGCCCCTCGCCCTCGGCCTGCGCCAGCCGGCCCTCCGGGATGCCGGGCCCGTCGTCCCGCACGGTGACGATCACTTCGTCCGGTTCGTCCTCGATCAGGAGCCACGCGCGCGCCTGCTCCCCGGCGTGCCGGCGGACGTTGTCCAGGGCGGCGCCGACGGCCGCGGCGACCTCGCGGGCCGCGTCCGGCGCCAGCGGGACGGGCGCCCCGGGCTCGGCGAGGCTGACGCGCGCACCGGCGTACGGGGCGAGCAGGGCCCGCAGATCGACGGGGCCGTCCCCGCCGGTCTCCGCGCCGGCCCGCCCGGCGGCGTGCCCGGGGCCGCCGGACGCGGGCAGCGGGGAGGCGGGCACCCGGGGCGCGGGCACCACCCCTTTGGAGACCAGCGTGCGCAGCGCCACCTCCTGCTCGCCGGCCAGCCGCCCCAGCTCGGCCGCCTCACCGCCGATGACGGCGCCGCGCCGCTGCACCATGGCCAGCACCTGGAGCACGCTGTCGTGGATGTCGCGGGCGAGGCGCTCCCGCTCCCGGGTGGCGGCCTCGATCTCCAGGGCGCGGGCGAGGGTGCGCTCGGAGGCGCGGGCGACCTCGACGACGTACCCGATGGCGATGGCGGCCACCCAGACGAGGATGACGTTGTGCACGGTGTCGCGGGCCGGGGCGCCGCGCTCGATCAGGTTGGCGGCGGCGACGAGGGTGGAGGCGAGGGCGGCCCAGCGCCAGCCGCCCTTGATCGCGAAGGCCAGCACGGACCCGGCGGTCCATATCGAGGGCAGGGTCGGGCCGCCCGCGGTGATCCGCTCGTGGGTGTCGGCGAGGGGGGTGAGCAGGATGCCGGTGAGGGCGATGGCCAGGTCGGCGGTGAGGAAGCGCTTGGTGCAGCCGGCCGCGCCGGCGACGTTGCGGAGGGTGGCCAGCGTCCACACGGACAGCACGGCGTAGTAGGCGACGGCCAGCCAGGGGCGCGTGAACTCGTGGTACGCGGTGGCGAACAGGCCGATGGCGTACACCGTCGCGAGCACCCGGTAAGCGGTGAGCGCCTGCCACAGCGGCTGCTCGACCGACATCCTCCTGACCGACTCACGCCTGGCCATGTCCCCCACCCCGGCCCTGTCCCCCGTGCGGGACTAGGGCTGCTCGTTCTCCGCGCGTTCCTTGTCCGCCTGGTCCTGCTCGGCCCGGGCGAACGCGGCCTTCGCCGCCTTGCCCGCCTCCTTCTCGGCCTTCGCCGCCTCCGCGAGCTGCCGCTTCATGGCGGTCGCGTACATGTCGACGTACTCCTGGCCGGACAGCTTCATGATCTCGTACATGACCTCGTCGGTCACCGCGCGGAGCACGAAGCGGTCGTGTTCCATGCCCTGGTAGCGGCTGAAGTCCAGGGGCTTGCCGATGCGGATGCCCGGCCGCATCAGCTTCGGGACGATCTTCCCGGGCGGCTGGATCTTCTCGGTGTCGATCATGGCGACGGGGAGGACGGGGGCGCCCGTGGCCAGCGCCACGCGCGCGAGGCCGCCCGGCTTGCCCCGGTACAGGCGGCCGTCGGGCGAGCGGGTTCCCTCCGGGTAGATGCCGAACAGCTCGCCGCGCTTCAGGACCTCGATGCCGCTCTTGATCGCGGCCTCGCCGGCCCCCCGCGCGCCGGAACGGTCCACCGGGAGCTGGCCGACACCCTTGAAGAACGCGGCGGTCAGCCGCCCCTTGACGCCCGGCGTGGTGAAGTACTCGGCCTTGGCGATGAAGGTGACCTTGCGGTCGAGGACGGCGGGCAGGAAGAACGAGTCGGAGAACGACAGGTGATTGCTCGCCAGGATCGCGGGGCCCTCGGCGGGGACGTGCTCCAGGCCCTCCACCCAGGGCCGGAAGGCAAGCTTCAGCGGACCCCCGACGGTGACCTTCATCGCGCCGTACAACAACCGAGTGCCTCCTGTGTGTCTCGAACAGACCTTAACCCGGCCCGCCGCCCGAAGGGGCCGACGACCCTGGTCGGTGTCAGTGCGGTCGCGTACGGTGAAGTACCTGCAACCGGCGGCGTGCCCGCCCCGTCCCGAACAGACGACGTGCCAGCCCCTGCACGCCCACACGAAGGAGACCGAAAGGTGCCGGTCCTCCCCGGAGCCGAGCCGTACCGCCACGAGGGCGGCGACGCCGGCGTCCTGCTCTGCCACGGCTTCACCGGTTCCCCGCAGTCGCTGCGCCCCTGGGCGCGGTACCTCGCCGCGCGGGACGTGACCGTCACCCTGCCGCTGCTGCCCGGGCACGGCACGCGCTGGGAGGACCTGCGGCCGACCGGCTGGCAGGACTGGTACGCGGAGGTGGACCGCGAGCTGCGCGCCCTGCGCGAGCGGTGCGCGCGGGTCTTCGTGGCCGGTCTGTCCATGGGCGGCGCCCTGGCGCTGCGGCTGGCCGCGCGGCACGGGGACGCGGTCGACGGCGTGATCGTCGTCAACCCGGCGAACAAGGTGCACGGCCTGTCCGCGTACGCCCTGCCGGTCGTCCGCCACCTCGTCCCTACGGCGAAGGGCATCGCCGACGACATCGCCAGGCCGGGCGGCGCCGAGCTCGGCTACGACCGGGTGCCGCTGCACGCGGCCCACTCGCTGCGCCGGTTCTTCCGCCTCGTCGACGGCGAGCTGCCGCGGGTCACCCAGCCCCTGCTGCTGCTGCGCAGCCCGCAGGACCATGTGGTGCCGCCGGCCGACTCCGCCCGCATCCTCGGCCGCGTCTCCTCGACGGACGTGACGGAGATCCTGCTGGAACAGAGCTACCACGTCGCGACGTTGGACCATGACGCCGAGCTGATCTTCGAGGAGAGCGCCTCATTCATCGGCCGGCTCGCGCCCGGTGCCGTCAGGGAGCCGGAGCCCGGTCTCGGCAAGGAAGGGGCGACCACCGGTGGCTGAGCACGATTCCGACCGTGAGGACCGCGAGGGCAGGGAGAGGCCCGAGCCGGAGGAGCAGCGCGTGCCCTTCGACGAGGACGCGGTCTGGGCCGCCATCGTCGCCGGGTACGGCGAGGAGCCGCCGGACCCGCCGGGCGCCAAGCCGTTCAAGTCGGTGGAGGACCTGGCGCTGCTGGAGCCCGTCACCAACGACGACGAGCCGGCCAAGCCGGCCGAGGACAGACCCTCGCCGGCCGCGCCGCTCGGCAGCTCGGTCTCCTTCGCGCCCGGCGTCGGCCCGCGCGACTACACGGTGGCCGAACCGACCGGTGACGACTTCGCCGAGGACGACGAGGGCCACTTCGTACCGCCGGAGCCGCCGCCGCTGCCGCAGGGCGACACGACCTCCAGGTTCGCCTGGCTGGCGGTGATCGGCGGACCGCTGCTGCTCCTGGTGGCGGTGCTGCTGCGCTGGGACATGACCTGGTGGCTGGGGACGCTCGGCATCGGCGGCTTCCTCGGCGGCTTCGCCACCCTGGTGGCCCGGATGCGCACCGACGAGGAGGACGGCGACGACCCGGGGCGCGGAGCGGTGGTCTGAGCCCGGCCGCGAGGCAGACGGGAGTTCGACGACAGGTCCTAGCCGGCGGGGACCCTGAGCGCGGCCAGCACCGGCAGGTGGTCCGTGGCCGCGCGCAGGTCCGCCTCGCTCACCCCGGGCTGGCCCAGTGGCACCCCGCAGCCGAGCACCTCGATGCCCGGGGAGGCGAAGACGGCGTCGATGCGCTGGCGGGGGTCGGCGGGCGTGGAGGTGTGCTCGCCGCCCCAGGGTGCCGTCTCCCAGCAGTCCTGCATCCCCTCGGCGAGGCGGCGGAACGTGCGCCCGCCGGGCCGCTCGTTCAGGTCGCCGCCCGCGACGACGTGCTCGACGCCCATCGCGGCGAGCCGGTCGAGCAGCAGGCCGCCCTGGATGTACCGCTCGTCGCTCCGCAGCGACAGATGGCAGCTGAGCACGCCGAGCCGGGCGCCCCCGAAGCGGACGACGGCCGTCGCGAAGCCCCGCCGGTGCAGGCCCGGGGTGAGCGGCAGGAGCACGTCCTCGGTGCGCTCGACGGTGGCGCGCAGGGAGCAGAGGATCGCCGGTCCGGCCGCCGTCGCCCCGCCGGTGAGGACCACCAGCCCCGACGCGGCGGCGAGCCGGGCGAGCTTCTTGCGCCAGCGGAAGAAGCGGGGTGCCTCCTGCACCAGGACCAGGTCCGGCGCGCAGGCGCCGATCACCCGGGCGAGGGCGGCGGTGTCGTCGCGCAGGGAGCGGATGTTGTAGCTGAGGACGCGGACGACGGCGGAACCGTCGTCTTCCGTGCGGGAGCCGGGGAGCAACTCGGTCGCGTTCGCCATGGCGATCAAGATACGCCCGCGCCCGCCGTCCCCGGGGCGGGGACGGCGGGCGCGGGCGCGTGGACGACAACGCGCGCACGCGCCGGTCGTCACATGATCGGGTCGGGCTCCCGGGCCAGGTCCGCCGCTCCGACCAGGCCGGCCTTGTTGCCGAGCTGGGCGGCCAGCACCTCGGCCACCGGACGCCAGTTGCCGCCGACCAGCCAGCGCTTGTAGGACTTGCGGATCGGGCCGAGGACCAGCTCGCCCTCGTCGGACAGGCCGCCGCCGACGATGAAGGCGGACGGGTCGAACAGGGAGGCCAGGTCGGCCAGGCCCGCGCCGACCCAGCGGGCCAGCTCGCGGTAGGAGTCGACGGCGACCGGGCAGCCCTGCCGGGCGGCCATGGAGATGTGCTTGCCCTCGATGCCGTCGGGGGTGCCGTCGCCGAGGCCGAGCAGGACGTCGGCCTGCTCGGGGGTGGCCTTGGCACGCTGCTTGGCGTAGCGCACCAGGGCGCGGCCGGAGGCGTACTGCTCCCAGCAGCCCTGCGAGCCGCAGCCGCACAGCAGGCCGTCGGGCACCATGCGGATGTGGCCGAACTCGGCGGCCACGCCGAAGTGGCCGCGGCGCAGCTTGTTGCCGATGATGATGCCGCCGCCGAGGCCGGTGCCGAGCGTGATGCAGATGACGTTCCGGTGGCCCTTGCCGGCGCCGAACCGGTACTCGCCCCAGGCCGCCGCGTTGGCGTCGTTCTCCACGACGACCGGGAGGCCCACGCGCGCTTCGACCTTGTCCTTCAGCGGCTCGTTGCGCCAGTCGATGTTGGGCGCGAAGTACACCGTCGAACGCTGGCGGTTGACGTATCCGGCGGCGCCGATGCCGACGCCGACGATCTCGTGCCCCGCGCGTGCGCCCTCCACCGCCGAGGCGATGGCGTCCACGATGGCCTCGGACGTGGTGGGGGTCGGCACCTTGAAGGTCGAGAGGATGTTGCCTTCCTCGTCGACCACGCCGGCCGCGATCTTCGTGCCGCCGATGTCGACGCCGATGGTGAGTCCCATGAATCCCTCAGTTTCGGTCGAGCCCCGCTACGGCCAACCGTACCCGAGGCACCGCCGTGCGTTGCCGGTCGGTCGCCCGCCCGGGGACGGCCCAGGCGGCCCCGCGGGACCCTTCGCGGGACCGCTCCCGGGGACCGTCAGTCCAGGTCGATGCGTTCGCCGGGGCCGGTGCCCTCGCCGCCGTCGCCGCGCTCGTCCCGGGCGCGGGCGTCGTCGTCGCGGCCCGTCCAGCGCCGCTCCTGGGCCTGGACGGCCGAGCGGTAGGCGGCGAGCAGTTCGCCGCCGGCCGCCGCCAGGTGGTCGAAGACGTCCGGGTTGCGCTCGATGACCGGCTCGACGGCGGCCTTGGCCTGCTGGACGACCTGCCGCACCACCTGCTGGGCGGCGGGCCCGGCGACCGCCCCGAGCAGCGGCGACTGGAGACCGGAGAGCTTGTCGGCGACGGTGTCGACGAGCTTGCGCAGTTCCTCGGCCGCCGACCCGGGCGGCGGGCCGTACCGGGCGCGGCGGCGGTCCTGCTCCGCCCGGAGGTCCTCGGCGCACGCGGTCGCCCACGCGTCGGCGTCGGCCGCCGGCACCTCGTCGGCCGTCTCGTCCCGGGCGGCGCCGGGCGGGGGGAGCTCTTCGCTCATGACGACACTCCTGACTGCGGCCGGCTGCGGCCGCCTGCGGCCCGACTACGGTTCGTCCCTACGACGTTACCCGAACGGGGCGGTTCACCGGGTGCGCGGCCACAGCGCGGGGTCGGGCGCGAAGCGGACCCGCAGCTCGCCGTCGCGCAGGGCGGCCCCGTCGACGGTGCAGCGGCGCAGCGCGGAGGGCAGCGGGACGATCCGGCGGAAGGGGCCCGCGGTGACGACCAGTTCGTCGCCGCGCCGGACGAGGTCGAGGTCCTCGCGCCGGGCGCCCGGCAGCGGGATGTGCCACACCAGGACGCCGTCGGCGGCGAGCCGGTCGGTGACGGGCCACCGCACCGGGGACGCCTGCGGGCCGGTGCCGGGCACGGCGAGGGCGGCGAGGTCGTCCGCGCCGCGCGGGTCGCGCCCGAGGTGGGCGACGCGGCGCACGTCGTACGCCTCCTGCCATTCCTCCAGGGCCTTGCGCTGCTGGGCGACGGGGCCGGCGAGCCAGCCGTCGGCGGGGGCGTCCTCGGGCAGGACCCGGTTGGCGAGGAGGGCTTCCACGGGCAGGCCGTGCAGGGCGAGGCCGAGGGCCGCGGTGCGGACGGCGTCGGCGCCGGCCGGGCCGGGTTCGGCGACCAGCCGGACGGCGGTGCCGGGGTCGGCGAGGACCGCCTCGGCCGCGGCGAGCTCGGCGTCCCAGCGGGCGGCGGTCTCGTAGAGCGACTCCGCGGGCATGGGGACGCCGGCGAGCCGGCCGAGGACGGGGCGCAGGGCGCGGGCCGCCTGCCGCTCCGGCGGCAGCAGCCGGCGCAGGTAGCGGCGCAGTTCGCCGGGCAGGGCGAGCAGGGCGAGCGCCCGCGGGGCGGCCGGGAGGTCGACGACGAGCAGGTCGTGCCGGCCGGCGAGGGCGCCGTCGCGCAGCGCGCGCAGCAGGGCGAGTTCCCCGGCGCCGGGCAGCGGGGTGAGTTCCTCGGGATCGAGGCGGGCGGCGCCGAGCAGGTCGAGGGCGGAGGCGGCGCGGTCCTGGAGGGCGGCGAGGCCGTCGCGGAAGCCCTGGGCGGCGTCGGGCCGCCAGACGCTGAGGTGCGGCGCGGCGGGCACGGGCTCGGGGCCGGTCGGCGTCCCGAGGGCGGTACCGAGGGTGTCGTCGCGGTCGGCGCCGAGGAGCAGGGTGCGGGTGCCCTCACGGGCGGCGGCCAGTGCGGTGGCGGCCGCGACGGTCGTCCGACCGCTGCCGCCCGGGCCCGTGATCAGGATGGTGCGCATGGGGGTGAACGGTACCTCCGGGCGCCGTCCGTGAACCGGGCGGTTACCGCGCGCCCGACTCCACGCGCTTCTTCAGCCCGGCCAGCGCCCGGTCGATGATGACCTTCTCGGCCTTGCGCTTGATCATGCCGAGCATCGGGATCTTGACGTCGACGGTCAGCCGGTAGGTGACCTCGGTGGCGCCCGCGCCGGCCGGCTTCAGGAGGTAGGAGCCGTCCAGGCTGCGCAGCATCTGGGACTTCACCAGCGTCCAGGACACCTCGTGGTCGCCGGTCCAGGTGTAGGCCAGCGTCTGGTCGTCCTTGATGGCCCCGGCGTCCATGACGAGACGGACCTGCTCGGCGCGGCCCCGCTCGTCGGTCGCGAGGACCTCCGCCTCCTTCACCTCGCCGGTCCAGTCGGGGTAGCGGGCGAAGTCGGCGATCACTCCCATGACGTCGGCCGGTGCCGCCTCGATGGTGATGCTCGAGCTGGTGTGTTCCGCCATCGCCGTGGCTCCTCCAGATGCGGGCCGGTGGTGCAGTGGTGCGCACGTGTGTGCAGCGTGAAGGCTACCGCGCACGGGCGGCGCCGAGGTCACCCCGGGCCCGCGCGCCCCGGCCCGCGGCGGCTCACCACTGGAGCACCCACGGCCTGCCCGTGGAGGCGAAGTGCCCGACGTTGACGCACTCGGTCGCCCCGATCCGCATGCGCCGCGCCAGGGGCTGGTGCACATGCCCGAACAGCGCGTACTTCGGCCGGGTGCGGCGGATGGCGTCCAGCAGCGCCCGGCTGCCCCGCTCGAAGCGGCGCGCCACCGTGTCGTACACCAGCTCCGGCACCTCCGGCGGGATGTGCGTGCACAGCACGTCGACCTCGCCGACCGCCTCGATCTTGGCCGCGTACTCCTCGTCGGAGATCTCGTACGGCGTGCGCATCGGGGTGCGCAGTCCGCCGCCGACGAAGCCGAAGACCCGGCCGCCGATCTCCACCCGCTCCCCGTCCAGGACGGTCGTGCCGGGGCGGGCGTACTCGCGCCACAGGGGCGGCATGTCGACGTTGCCGTAGGTGGCGTATGTAGGGGCGGGGAACGCGGCGAACAGCTCCGCGTACTGCTTGCGGACCGCCTTCTCGATGACGGCGGGGCGGTCGCCGTCGAGATCCGCCCACAGCCGGGCCTGGAACTCCCGCGCCTCCGCGAAGCGGCGGGCGGTGCGCAGCTCGACGATGCGGTCGGCGTTCTCGACGCCGAACAGGTCGGGGAAGATGCCGCGCGAGTGGTCGGCGTAGTCGAGGAAGAGGACGAGGTCCCCGAGGCAGACCAGGGCGTCGGCGCCCTCACCGGCGCGGGCCAGGTCACGGGCGTTGCCGTGTACGTCGCTGACCACGTGGACGCGGGTGACCGGTTTTCCGGGGGGTGTGGGTGCCATGACGATCAAGCGTAAGTGTGTGCGGCAACCGTGAACAGTGGCGGTCCCACCTGCGGTTACTGGCTGGTTGGTCTATATGTGGACTACTGTGCGCGTCAGGAAACCCCATCGTGTGACGCAGCGAACATCTCCCCGGGACCCCCTGTCGGAGACGCCATACCGGCGGGTAACGTCCGGGCAGTCCAGTCGTGCTCGGGGTTTCGTCCTGCGAATCGGCGGGATTCCCCGAGCACCAGCCCGAGCCATGGACCGCACCGTCGCATCACACAACGTCGTGGCGCCGGCGCCCTATGAGGAGCAGCAGTCTTGCGCGAGTTCAGCCTTCCGGCCTTGTACGAGGTCCCCGCGGACGGGAATCTGACCGACATCGTCCGCAGAAACGCCGCGCAGCACCCCGACGTCGCCGTGATCGCCCGCAAGGCGGACGGCGGCTGGCAGGACGTGACCGCGCGCGCCTTCCTCGCCGAGGTGCGGGCCGCCGCCAAGGGACTGATCGCCGCCGGGGTCCAGCCGGGCGACCGGGTGGGGCTGATGTCCCGCACCCGCTACGAGTGGACGCTGCTGGACTTCGCGATCTGGAGCGCGGGCGCGGTCACCGTGCCGGTGTACGAGACCAGCTCGCCGGAGCAGGTGCAGTGGATCCTCGGCGACTCCGGCGCGACCGCCTGCGTCGTGGAGTCGGCGGAGCACGCCGCGGCCGTGGAGTCGGTGCGCGAGCAGCTGCCCGCCCTCAAGCACGTGTGGCAGATCGAGGCCGGGGCGGTGGAGGAGCTCGGGCGGCTCGGCCAGGACGTCACGGACGAGACGGTCGAGGAGCGCGGCTCGGCCGCCAAGGCCGACGACCCGGCGACCATCGTCTACACCTCCGGCACCACCGGCCGCCCCAAGGGCTGTGTGCTCACCCACCGCAGCTTCTTCGCCGAGTGCGGCAACGTGGTGGAGCGCCTGCGTCCGCTGTTCCGCACCGGCGAGTGCTCCGTCCTGCTCTTCCTTCCGCTGGCGCACGTCTTCGGCCGGCTGGTGCAGGTCGCGCCGATGATGGCGCCGATCAGGCTGGGCTGCGTCCCGGACATCAGGAACCTCACCGACGAACTGGCCTCGTTCCGGCCGACGCTGATCCTCGGTGTGCCGCGGGTCTTCGAGAAGGTCTACAACTCGGCGCGCGCCAAGGCGCAGGCCGAGGGCAAGGGCAAGATCTTCGACAAGGCGGCGGACACGGCGATCGCCTACAGCAAGGCGCTGGACACCCCGTCCGGCCCGTCGCTCGGCCTGAAGCTCAAGCACCTGCTGTTCGACAAGCTGGTCTACGGCAAGCTGCGCGCGGTCCTGGGCGGGCGCGGCGAGTACGCCATCTCCGGGGGCGCCCCGCTGGGCGAACGCCTCGGCCACTTCTTCCGGGGCATCGGCTTCACCGTCCTGGAGGGCTACGGCCTGACCGAGTCCTGCGCGGCCACCGCCTTCAACCCCTGGGACCGGCAGAAGATCGGCACGGTCGGGCAGCCGCTGCCGGGCTCGGTGGTCCGCATCGCGGACGACGGGGAGGTGCTGCTGCACGGCGAGCACCTGTTCAAGGAGTACTGGAACAACCCGGACGCCACCGAGGAGGCTCTCGCCGACGGCTGGTTCCACACCGGTGATCTCGGCACCCTCGACGAGGACGGCTACCTGCGCATCACCGGCCGCAAGAAGGAGATCATCGTCACCGCGGGCGGCAAGAACGTCGCCCCGGCCGTGATCGAGGACCGCATCCGCGCGCACGCCCTGGTCGCCGAGTGCATGGTGGTCGGCGACGGGCGGCCGTTCGTGGGCGCGCTGATCACGCTGGACGAGGAGTTCCTCGCCCGCTGGGCCGCCGAGCACGGCAAGCCGGCCGGTTCCACGGCCGAGTCGCTGCGCGGGGACGCGGACCTGCTCGCCGCGGTCCAGGCGGCGGTCGACGACGGCAACGCGGCGGTGTCGAAGGCGGAGTCGGTGCGCAAGTTCCGCGTGCTGCCGCACCAGTTCACGGAGGAGTCGGGGCATCTGACGCCGTCGCTGAAGCTGAAGCGGAACGTGGTGGCGAAGGACTACGCGCACGAGATCGAGGCGATCTACGCGAAGTAGGGCCGACGTACGGCCGACGCACGGCCGAAGCAGGGCCGGGCAGCGGGACGCGGGCGGCGCGTCAGTGTGCGAAGGGCGCGGTGCCCGGCCCGGGCACCGCGCCCTTCGCACGCTCACAGCAGTGTCTTGAGCCGGTCCGCCAGCAGGTCCCACCGCCACTTCTCCTCGACCCAGGCCCGTCCCCGCTCCCCCATCCGGCGCCGCAGTTCCGCGTCGCCGAGCAGGGTGACGATCCGGTCGGCGGCCTCCTCGGGCACCCCGCCCCGCACCACCCAGCCGGTCTCGCCGTCCAGCACCGCGTCCGGCGCCCCGCCGGAGTCCCCGGCGACCACGGGCAGCCCGGTCGCGGACGCCTCCAGGTAGACGATCCCGAGTCCTTCGACGTCGAGCCCGCCGCGCCGGGTGCGGCACGGCATCGCGAACACGTCGCCGGCGCCGTAGTGGGCGGGCAGCTCCTCCCAGGGCACACCGCCGGTGAAGCGGACGGAGCCGGCGACGCCGGTCTCCCGCGCGAGCCGGCGCAGCTCCTCGCCGTAGGGCCCGTCGCCGACGATCAGCAGCACGGCGTCGGGCTCGGCGGCCAGGATCCGGGGCATGGCCCGGATGAGGGTGTCCTGCCCCTTGCGCGGCACGAGCCGGGAGACGCACACGACCACGGGCCGGTCGGTGAGCCCGAGCCGTGCCCGGACCTCCTCTCCGCCCGATCCCGGGTGGAAGGTCTTCTCGTCCACCCCGGGCGGCAGTTGCGTCATCCGCGCGGCGGCCCGCGCGGTGAGCGCGCCGGCGATCCGCGAGCGCGTGTACTCGCCGAGGTAGGTGAGGGTGTCCGTGGACTCCCCGATCCGCCGCAGCAGCTGCCGCGCGGCGGGCAGCTGGGCCCAGCCGGCCTCGTGCCCGTGGGTGGTGGCCACGATCCGCTCGGCGCCCGCCCGGCGCAGCGCGGGCGCCATCAGCCCGAGCGGCGCCGCCGCCCCGAACCACACGGATGTACATCCGTGCTCGCGCAGCAGCCCGACGGCCCGCCGGGTCGCCGCGGGCGTCGGCAGCAGCATCGTCGTGGCGTCCCGGACGACGGGGAAGGGCTGCTCGGCGTCGAAGGCGGCGGTCGCCCGGATGCCCTCCCGGCTCCGTTTCCAGGTGGAGGCGTAGACCACCACCCGCTGCGGGTCCAGGCGCAGCGCCATGTTGTGCAGGAACGCCTGGATGCCGCCCGGCCGGGGCGGGAAGTCGTTGGTCACGATCAGGGTCTTGTGCATCGCCGCCGACCCTACCGAACCCCCCGGCGGGCGGCGGGCCCCGGCCGGGCCTGTGGCCGCCCACCGGCGCCCGGGTCATCATGGGACCGGCGACGGCACAGGGACGGGCACGGGCAGGGAGCGGGTGGAGACGACGGACACGAGGCGGCTCCCGGTACGCCTCCTGGCGGCCTGGGCCGCGACGCGGCTGGTCCTGCTGCTGTTCGTGTTCAAGGTGTACGTCTTCCCGGGCCCGGACGTGACCGCCGACGTCTCCGTGATCTACCGGGGCTGGTACGGCGTCCTGCGCACCGGAACGTTTCCGCTGGACGATGTGACCTGGCAGTACCCCCCGGGCGCCGCCCTCGCGGTGCTCTCCCCCGCCCTGCTGCCCTTCCTGGACTACGCGACCGCCTTCTCCGTCCTGGCCTGCCTCGCCGACCTGGCCGTGCTCGTCCTGCTGACGCGCGCGGGCCGGCGCCCCGGCCGGACGCCGCGCGGCGCCGCCGTGTGGGTGGCGGGCGTCCCGCTGCTGGGGCCGACGGTGTACGCGCGTTACGACGTGATGGTCACCGCCGTCGCGGTGGCCGCGCTGCTCGCCGCGGCCCGGCACCCCCGGGCGGCGGGGGCGCTGGCGGCCCTCGGGGCGCTGGTGAAGGTGTGGCCGGCGCTGCTGCTGGCCGGCGAGCGCCGGCGCGGCCCCTGGGCCGCCGCGGCGGTGACCGGCGCGGCGCTCGCGGCCCTGTTCGCGCTCGCCCTGCCCGGGGCGTTCGCGTTCCTGGCCTTCCAGCGCGACCGGGGCACCGAGGTGGAGTCGCTGGGCGCGCTGGTCTTCCACGTGGCGCGGCACGCCGGCTGGGAGGGCGAGGTGCGGCTCGCCTACGGCTCGGTGGAGTTCCTCGGCCCGTACGTCGGCGCGGTGAGCACGGCCGCCCTCGCGCTGACCGCGGCGGCCTTCGGCTGGCTGCTGCTGTGGCAGCTGCGGGCGCGCCGGTTCGGGGCGCACACGCTCGCGGACGCGGCGTTCACGGCGGTGCTGCTGTTCACGGTCACCAGCCGGGTCATCAGCCCGCAGTACCTGGTGTGGCTGGTGGGGCTGGCGGCGGTGTGCCGGTCCTTCGCCGCGAGCGGGATGCGGCTGCCGGCCGGGCTGGTGCTGGCCGCCTGCGCCGTGACGGTGCTGGAGTTCCCCGTCTGGTTCGCGCACGTCGTCGCCAGTGACCCGCTCGGCGTCGCCCTGCTGTCCGTCCGCAACGGCCTGCTGGTGGCCGCCGCCCTCACCGCGGCCCGCGTGCTGTGGCGGCGGACGGTGCCGCGCCGGACGGCCGCGCCCGGACCGCGCCGCACCGCCCGCGCCCGGCGGGCACCGGTCTCCTCCTGAGCCCGGCCGCGCCGCGCCGGCGCCCCCGCCGCCGCGCCCCGCACCCCCGTGGCCGGTGCCGGGCCCACCCCGGTCGGCCCGCGGCCGGACCGGCCGTACGCCGGTGCCGGCCGTCACCGCCGTACCCGGCAGAGCCGCCCGGAGGAGGGCGGGTGCCCGGCCGCCCGGCCGCCGCTCATGACCTGCTCCCTCGCGTCGGCGCGGTCTACGGGGGGCGGACCGGCGCCGAAGGCTGCCGCGGGCCGCGGGCCACGATCGCCGGCGCGCCGGATCAGCCGAGCCGCGCCCGCAGATACTCCCGCCACTGCGCCGTGAACGCCTCCGGCGTCGTCCCCAGCACCGTCGCCATCGCGTCCTCGACCGCGCCCTCGCGCCGCTCGTGGGCGCCCACGGCCCGGTAGAAGGCGCCCAGTGCCTCCTCGCCCCAGCGCTCGGCGATCATCCGGCACGCCGTCCAGCCGGCCTCGTAGGCCCGAGCCAGCCCCTCGGCGTCCTCCGTGAAGCCGAAGTCCCCGTCGTCCGGGAGTGCGCCGGGCACCCGTCCCTCGGCGACCGCCCGGGACAGCTCCGGGGCGGCCTGCGCGGGGGTGCGCCCGCTGGCGCGGTAGCCGACCCAGTCGGCGTAGCCCTCGGACAGCCACAGCGGGGTCGCGGGACCGGTGTGGGCGCGGGTGGCGACGTGGGTGGTCTCGTGGGTGAGGACCACCTCTTTGCCGAGGGTGCCGAGCAGGCCGTAGGCGTCGGGGTTGACCACGATCCGGTCGGCGGGAGCGCTCGCGCCGCCGCCCGTCCGCCCGGTGGTGACGGCCGCAATCCCCCGGTAGGAGGAGGCGGGCGAGCCGAGCAGCGCCGCCATGTCGCGGAGCGACCCGGGCACCAGCACGACGACGCGCCGGGGCCAGCGCTCGCCCCAGGCGTCGTCCACGGCGGGCACCGCCCGGTCCACCAGCTCCGCCAGGCCGCGCAGCGTGCCGGCCGGCTGCCCGACGCCGAGCACGATGCCGTGCGCGCCGCGGACGACGCGCACCGGGCCCTGGTCCCACGGCAGCCGGCCGGCCCCGGGGGCGGGCCGGTCGGAGTCGACGCGCCAGTGCCCGTCGCGTTCCCGGCTCAGGCGCAGGGTGCGGCCGGCGGTGGCGGGGGCCGGGTCGTATCCCGCGAGGCGGTAGCGGAGCCGGACGTCGGCGGTGGCCGTGTCGCCGGCCCGGTCCAGGCCGGTCACGTCGTAGGACCAGGCGGCCAGCGGGATTTCGCGCAGGTCGGCGAAGCCGGACCGGGTGCCGGTGCGCGCGAAGGCGGCCTCGTCGCGGGCGAGGACGGCGGCCGCGCGGCGGTCCAGCAGCCCCTGCACCTCGGTCGTGGCGGCGTCGGGGCCGGACCGGCCGCCGCACCCCACCAGGGAGACGAGCAGCAGGCACAGCGCCAGCGCTCCGGAACCCCACACCCGCCTTCGATCAGCCACCTGCCCGATCGTACGGGCGCCGGGCGGTGCGCGGGCCGGGAGTCAGACCCGGGTCACCGAGGAGATCGGCATCATGCCGACCGGGTCGTAGCGCACCGGTGCCCCGGGGTAGGGCGCGTGGATGACCTGGCCGTTGCCCGCGTACATGCCGATGTGGCTGGCGTCGTCCCGGTAGGCGACCAGGTCGCCGGGCCGCATCTGGGACAGGGGCACCCGCCGCCCGGCACCGGCCTGGGCCTGCGAGGTGCGCGGCAGGGCGATCCCGGCCTGCGCGTACGACCACTGCACGAGCCCCGAGCAGTCGAAGCCGGCGGGCCCGCTGGCGCCCCAGACGTACGGCCTGCCGAGCGCCGCGCGGGCCGCGGCGACGGCGGCCGCGGCCCGGCCCGAGGCCGGGGCGCCACCGGCGACGGCACCGGCCAGGTCCGCGCGGGAGGAGCGGGAGGAGCGGTCGTAGGCGGCGCGCTCGTCCTCGGAGAGGGAGTTGAGCAGCCGCCGGGCCTGGGCCAGTTTCCGCTCGACGGTCCGCTTGTGGGCGGCGACGGCCTTGCGGCCGCGGTCCAGGGCGGCGAGCTGCCGGGCGGCCTCCGCCCGCTCCTGGGTGAGCCGGCGCAGGGCCGCCTGGAGCTCCTTGAGCTCTCCGGCCCGGCGGGTGCTGAGCCGGTCGAGCACGGCGGCCTTCTCCAGGTACTCCTCCGGCTCGGCGGACAGCAGCAGGGCGAGGGCCGGGTCGAGGCCGCCGGAGCGGTACTGGGCACCGGCCAGCGCACCGAGCGCCTCCCGCATGGTGTTGACGCGGTCCTGCTGCCGGGCGATCCGGTCCTGCCGGGCGCGGACCTGCCGGCGCAGGGCGTCGGCGCGCTCGTCGGCCTCGTTGTACGCCTCGGTCGCCCGCTCGGCCTCCTCGTAGAGGCGGTCCACCCGCGCACGGATGTCGTCGTGCGGCGCGGCCCCGGCCGGTGCGGCGCCCAGCGCGGCGGCGGCGGCGGACAGCAGACCGGCCGCGACACCGGCGCCCCGGTCGAACCCGGACGGTGCAAGACGACGATGGGACCCCACGGGTGGCCGCGCTCCTTCCGCTGGCGGACAGGGAAACGCGGCAGACAGTAGCCCCGCGCCCGGGGCGCCGACCAACGCCCCGGCGGGGCGTGCAACGCGACGCCAACGCGACGCCCCGCCGCTGACGCAGGTCAGGGGCGGGGCGGGGGGTCGGGACGCGGTCCGGCGATTTCGCCCGTTCGGGCGGCATGCCGTGCGCGGATTCAGGGCACCCGGTGGGCCGGTCAGACCCGGACGCCCCACATGAAGGGACCGCCGATGGTGCTCATCGACTCGTACCGGACCACCGTGCCGGTGCGCGGGGCGTGCAGGACCTGGCCGTTGCCGGCGTACAGGCCCACGTGGTGCAGGTCGTTGAAGAAGAACACCAGATCGCCGACCTTCAGGTCGTTGACCGAGTAGATGCGCGTGCCGATGCCGGACTGGGCCTCGGAGGTACGCGGTATGGAGACGCCGGCCTGGGCGTAGGCCCACGAGGTCAGGCCCGAGCAGTCGTAGGAGGACGGGCCGGTGGCACCGTAGACGTACGGCGAGCCGATCTTGCTCTGGGCGGCGGCGAAGGCGGCGGCGGCACGGCCGGAGGCGGTGGCGGTGGAGCCGGTCAGGACCTGGCGCTCGCTGGTGCGGGTGGCGCGCTGCTCCTCGGCGGCCAGGGCCGCCTTCTCCTGCGCGGTGAGGCTGTTGAGCAGCTTCTGCGCGGCGGCGAGCTTGCCCTGCACCTCCTTCTTCTTCCTGCCCAGCTCGGTGCGGGTGGCGTCGAGGTCCTTGAGCTTCTCGGACGCCTCGGCGCGCTGCTGGGCGAGGTCCCGCTGCTTGACCTGGATCTTCTTCAGCGCCTCGACCTGCTGGCCGCTGAGCTGGTCCAGCGTGGACGCCTTGTCGAGGTAGTCGTCCGGGTCGGCGGAGAGGAACAGCTGGAGGGACGGGTCGATGCTGCCGGTCCGGTACTGGGAGGCGGCGGCGAGGCCCAGGCCGTCGCGCAGCTCGTTGAGCTCCGCCTGGCCGCGGGCGACGTTGTCCTGGATGGTGGAGATCTCCTCCTGGAGCTTCTCCTGCTTCTCCTTGGCCCCGTTGTACTTCTCGGTGGCCTTCTCCGCCTCTTCGTAGAGCTTGTCGACCTTGGTCTTGACCTCGTCCTTGCTCGGCTTCTCGCTGGGCGCCGCGTTGGCGGCCTGGGAGCTGAGGGCGACGGCAGCGGCGGCTGCGGTGGTCAGCACGGTCACGCGGGCGCGACTGGGCTGCTTGGGTCGACGGTGGGACGCCACGGAGGTGAAACCCTTCTTTTGAGTGATCACCCGCTCGGAGGTTCGTCGCCTGACCCTAGTGACCTCATTGTGATCAGTTCAAATCCTCAGCTGAAAAATCTCGTCACACGCGCCATTCTACGCCCTCAAGTAGCACCTGGTGACGCCGAGTTGACGCTACGTGCCGCCCCCGGTGCGTCAATTCCGACAAGCGGACCTTACGTTGACCATCAGGACAGACGTTTGAGAAGCACCGCGGAAGCGACCGGCCGGGCGCCCGCGCGGGCCACGCCGTCGGCCACCTCGCGGTCGGTCGACACGACGACGACCGGACGGCCCGGCGGCTCGGCGCGCACCAGCTGGCGGATCAGCTCGTCGGCGGTGACGCCCGGCTTGGAGAACAGCACGCGCACCCCGCGCGGCGGCGCCAGCAGGACCGGGGCGGCGAGTTCCGCCCCGTCGAAGACGCACGTCACCTCGGCGCCGGTCTGCGCGGCGAGCTGGGAGAGCTGGCCGAGCAGCCGCAGCCGCTGCTTCTCCAGCGGCATCTGCGGATAGCCGGTCTTGGTGACGTTGTAGCCGTCGACGACCAGATGCACCTGAGGCAGTGCCAGAAGCTGGTCGAGGATGGCGGGGTCGTGCTCGGACAGGGCGCGGGCCGCGATGTCCTTCGGTGTCATCCGGCCGGGCTCGACGGCGTCGACCGTCTCGGCGGGGCGCACCGACACCGGCGGCAGCGCGAGCTCGCGCCGCAGCCCCTGGGTGGCGTCCAGCAGGGTGTCCAGCAGCAGCCGTACCCGCATGTCCTCCACGCTGCGGCCCTCGCGCGCCGCCCGGCGCGCGGCCTCCAGGGCGGCCTCCGTCTCCCCGAGCCGGGCCCTGAGCCGCCGGGCCTCGCTGTCGGCGGCGGAGACCTGGGCGTGGCTCTCGGCGCGCACGGCCTCGATCTCCGCCCGCACCTTGCGCAGCGCCGCCTCGCCGCGCTTGACGTCGCTGAGGGCGGAGCGCAGTTTGCGGTGGAGGGACTCGGCTTCCTTCCGGGCCGCGTCCAGCTCGGCGCGCAGCCGCTCGGTCTCGGCCCTGGTGTGCTCCCGGGCCCGGGCCAGCTCGGCGCGCAGCCGCTCCAGCTCGGCCCGGTTCTCCTCGCCGGCCCGCTCGGCGTCGGCGCGCTGGGCCTCCTCGCCGGCGGCGGTCACCAGCTTCACCCAGCCCGCCGGGCGCAGTACGTAGGCCGCGGCCGCCACGTCGAGCGGGTCCGCGGCCGGGGGCGGAGAGCCCGAGTCGAGGGCTCCGGCCAGCTCCGGCTGGGCCTCTTTGAACTTCTCGCCGATCCGCTGCCGGAAGAGCGTGTCGGTCTCCAGCGCCGCGGCCATGGCGTTGCCCGCGAACTTGGCGCGCCGGTTCGGTGCGAACCGGGCGTACTGCCGCAGTTGCGCGGGCAGTTCGGCCGGTGTCAGCCCGCCGAAGCCGTCGGACACGATCTGCACGACCCTGCGCCGCACTCCGTCGGGCAGCGGACGGTCGAGCACCTCAGCGGCGCCGTCGCCCGGCCCCCCGCCGTGTGTCTCCGCCATCCGTCACCCCAATGCCTCCGCGCCCCCGGCTGGGTCCGGGGCCGCCTCGCCCGGGCCGCTCCCCTCAGGAGCCGGCGCCCGGCCTGTCCACGAGTTCCACCTGGTCCACGGCGTTGCACCAGCGGCACCGCACCGACTCGATGGTCTCACTGACCACCTCGCGCTCCTCCACCGTGGGCTCTCCGGCCAGATCGAGGTGGACGTACTCGACGACCTTCGACGAGCGGGTCACGTCGAAGCGGGTGAGGTTGCCGCAGAGCGCGCAGCGCCACCGCGTCGTGGCGGTCGGCAGGGGAACCGTCATCGTGACTGTTCGCTTTCTTCCAGTGTCCGTGACGCGCCGGACTTCCCGGTGCGTGTGGCTCGTAACCCTACGGCCTGCCGGGTCCGCCGCGCCCGTCCGTCCACGGCGGCATGGCGGTCTGTGCGGTTGCGTCCGGTTACGTCATGCTCTGTGTTCATGATCCGCAAGTGGAGCGCGGCCGTCGGCCGGACGATCGGGACGGGCCGGACGGCCAGGACGGGCCGGACGGCCCGCGCCGCCGCGCGGGCCCGGCCGGGCCGGCGCACGGGGGCACCGGTGACGTACGGCCTGATGGCGCTGTGCTGTCTCCTCTTCCTGGCCGGCCCGGCCTCGGGCCTCAGTCCGGCGTACGGCTCCGGCGAGGAGCTGATCGCCGCGCAGCGCGCCTATTTCCGGCAGTGGGGCGTGATCCCCGCGGAGCTGTTCACGGGCTCCGCGCGGGCCGTGCTCACCCCCGCCACGGCCCTGTTCGTCCACGGCAGCTGGGTCCACCTGCTCGGCAACATGCTGTTCCTCTACGTCTTCGGGGCGATGACCGAGGAGCGGATGGGCCGGATCCGGTTCCTCCTCTTCTCCACCGGCTGCGGCTACCTGGCCCTGCTGGGCTACGCGCTGGCCAACGCCGACTCCCGGCAGCCCCTGGTCGGCGCCTCCGGGGCGATCTCGGCAGTCCTCGGCGCGTTCCTGTTCCTGTTCCCGCGGGCCCGGGTGACCAGTCTGCTGCCGTTCCTGTTCTTCCTGCCGCTGCGCTTCCCGGCGTGGATCGTGCTGCCGTTCTGGGCGGCCCTGCAATGGCTGGCCGCCGGGCGGGCGGGCAGCGGGCCGGGGGTGGCGTACCTGGCCCACCTGGTGGGGTTCGGGCTGGGCTTCGGCTGCGCCTGGGTGCTGTTCGGCCCGGGGACTAGAGTGAGGAGCGCCCCAGCGACGGCCCCCGAGGGAGAGAACCAGCCGTGATCACCGCGATCGTCCTCATCAAGACCAGCGTGGACCGCATCCCCGAGATCGCGGAGCGGATCGCCGCGCTGGAGAGCGTCAGCGAGGTCTTCTCCGTCACCGGCACCTACGACCTGATCGCCATGGTGCGGGTCACGGAGCACGAGGAGCTGGCCGAGGTCATCCCGGGCCGGATCAGCAAGATCCCCGGCGTGGAGGCGACCGACACCCACGTGGCGTTCCGCACCTACTCGCAGCACGACCTGGAGGCGGCGTTCGCGATCGGGCTCGACAGCTGACGACGCCCCCGGAGGGGGGACGGCCGCCGAGGGCCCCCGCCCGCCGGAGATGAACGGTTCTTCATCCGGAACTCATCCCGGGCGCCCGGCCCCGGGGGCAGGATCGGAGCATGGTCTTCTCCCGCCGGATGGCGGCGCTGGCCGCCGTCGTGCTGATCCCCCTCGGCATCGCGGCGACGAGCTTCGTCCTCGCCGACACCCCCGAGCCCCCGAAGGTCCCCCCCAAGGTGGAGCTGGTCAGCGACTCCCCCGCCCCCGCGGCCGCGCCCACGCCCACCGCGGCGCCCACGGCCACGGCCGCGCCCACCGCCGCACCCGCGGCCACGCCCACCGCCACCGCCACCGCCAGGTCCGCCGCCACGGCCACGCCCACGCCCGCCCGCCCGGCCGAGCCCGCCGCCACGGCCGCGCGGCCGCAGCCGGCGCCGGGCGACGAGGTGGTCCAGCGGCCGCCGGTGACCGACAGCCCAGCCGGGGACGACGATGACGACGACCGCAGCGGGCCCGCAGCCACCTCGGGCGCGGGAGACGACGACGCCGACGACGGAGCCGGCACCGACGGCTGACCGCGCGCGCCGGCGGCTGTCGGCACGGGTCCGCATCCTGCTGTGGCTGCTGCTGGTCATGACCGTCGCGCTGGCCTCGGTCGCCACGACCACCCGGTCGATCCTGCTGCGGGACGCCGACGCCCGGGCCGCCGCCGAACTGTCGCAGGAGGCCCACGAGTTCATCAACTTCCAAAAGCGCGCCGCGGACCCGGCCACCGGGCGCCCGTTCACCGATCCGCGGCGGCTGCTGCGGACGTACCTGGCGGGGCAGTACGCCGATCCGGAGGAGGAGCTGATCGGTCTCGCCGGGCGCCGGGGCACCACCCCCGCGAGGCTGGTCCAGGACCGTGAGGTCCCGGTGCGGCTGCCCCTGCACCTGGACACCGCCGGACTGCGGGAGATCTTCGGCTCCGCCGGCTCCACCGGCACCCTGCGCCGCGCCTCGGGGGAGGTCCGCTGGGCCAAGGTCGCCGTCGCCCGCCCCGGCACCGAGCCGGACGCGGCGTTCGTCGTCGCCGTCCACCCGGTGCACGAACACGCCCGCGTGGAGCAGGTGTTCCGGATCCTGCTCGTCATCTCCGGTCTCGCCCTGCTGATGACCACCGGCATCGGCTGGGTGGTCGCCGGGCGCATCCTCACCCCCATACGCCTGGTGCGGGTCACGGCGGCGGAGCTGACCGAGCGGGACCTCACCCGCCGCATCCCGGTGCACGGCCACGACGACATCGCCGCCCTCGCCAAGACGTTCAACGCGATGCTGAACCGGCTGGAGCAGGCATTCGCCGCCCAGCGGCAGTTCGTCGACGACGCCGGGCACGAGCTGCGCACGCCCATCACCATCGTGCGCGGCCATCTGGAGCTGATGGGCGACGACCCGGCCGAGCGGGAGGAGACCGTCCGCCTGGTCACCGACGAACTGGACCGGATGAGCCGGATCGTGGAAGACCTGCTGCTGCTCGCCAAGGCCGAACGCCCCGACTTCGTCACCCGCGAACCGGTGCAGCTCGCCGAGCTCACCGCCGACGTCTACGTCAAGGCCCGCACCCTCGGCGACCGCGACTGGCGGCTGGCGGAGGTCGCCGACCGGGAGGTGCTGCTGGACCCGCAGCGGATCACGCAGGCGATGGTGCAGCTCGCGCAGAACGCCGTGCAGCACACCGTGCCCGGCCAGGCCATAGCGATCGGCTCCCGGGCCGGGGAGTCGGGGATCGAGCTGTACGTCGCCGACTCCGGGCCCGGCATCCGGCCCGAGGACGCCGAGGTGATCTTCGAGCGGTTCCGGCGCGGCGACTCCCGTCGCGGGGCGCGCGGTTCGGGGGCCGGGCTGGGGCTCGCGATCGTGAAGGCGATCGTGGAGGGCCACGGCGGCCGGGTCCGGCCGCACACGACCGAGGGCGGCGGCGCCACCTTCGTCCTCACCCTGGAGGAGACCCGTCCATGACCCGCATCCTCATCGTCGAGGACGAGGAGCGCATCGCCTCCTTCGTCGAGAAGGGCCTGCGCGCCAACGGCTTCACCACCACCGTCGTCGGCGACGGCGACGCCGCCTACGAGTACGCCCTGACCGGCGGCTTCGACCTGATCGTCCTGGACATCGGACTGCCCGGACGGGACGGCTTCACGGTCCTGCGCGAGCTGCGCGAGGCCCGGGTGACCACTCCCGTGATCGTGCTGACCGCGCGGGACTCCGTCCGGGACACGGTGGCCGGCCTGGAGGGCGGCGCCGACGACTGGATGACCAAGCCGTTCCGGTTCGAGGAACTGCTCGCCCGGGTCCGCCTGAGGCTGCGTACGGCGGCCCGGGCGCCGGAGGTGACGGTGCTCAGGTCCGGCGAGCTCTCCCTGGACCTGCGCACCCGCCGGGCACGGGCCGGGGAGCGCACCGTGGACCTGACGGCCCGTGAGTTCGTGCTCCTGGAGCTGTTCCTGCGGCACCCCGGGCAGGTGCTGTCCCGGGAGCAGATCCTGTCCCACGTCTGGGGCTACGACTTCGACCCGGGCTCCAACATCGTCGACGTGTATGTGCGGGCGCTGCGCAAGAAGCTCGGGGCGCGGCAGGTGGAGACGGTACGGGGGATGGGGTACCGGCTGCCGGCCGCGTGAAGTTTCCTTCATGTGCGGCTCATCGACGGCTCACGGCCCGGGCGGACCCTCGGTGATGTGACGCTGACTCCCCGTCTGACCGTGTCCCTGTGCGCGGCGCTGTCGCTGTGCGCGCTGCTCGCGGTCCCCGCCAACTTCCCCGCCCTCGGCGGTGACGCCCGCCTGACCCTGGCGGTGTTCGCGCTGGCGACCTGCGCCTGGATCGGCACGCCGATCGACGACACCTACATCGCGCTGGGTGCCGGGCTCGCGCTGACCGTGACCGGGGTCATCAGCAGCGACACCCTCTTCGGCACCCTCGGCGACTCGACCGTATGGCTGCTGATCTGCGCGTTCGTGCTGGCCGCCGCGGTGACCCGGACCGGGCTCGCCGGGCGGGCCGCGGCGTTCCTGGTGAGCGGGGCACGCACGGTGCGGCAGCTGGTGCACCTGACCACGGCCGCGCTCGTCGTCACGGCGTTCGCGGTGCCCGCCACCTCCGGCCGGGCGGCGCTGGCGCTTCCGGTGTTCCTCGCCCTGGCCCGGGTGCTAGTGCCTCCGCCGGCAGCGTTGGCCCCGTCGCGACGCCCGGCACGCCCTCTCGCCGCACCGGCCGAAAGCCCCAGTACGTCCAGTACGAGGACTTCCGGCCGGCACGCCGAGAGCACGCACCGGACTCCGCTCCTTGACGGGCAAGCGTCGCCTGCCGAGGCACTAGCCGGCCGCAAGCGGCTGGTGGTGATGCTGGCGCTGCTGTTCCCCACCGTGATCCTGCTGTCGGCGGTGGCCACCCTGATCGGCGCCGGCGCGCACCTGATCACCGTGTCGGTGCTGTGGGAGGCGACCGGGCAGCGGATCGGCTTCACCGAGTGGCTGCTGCTGGGCCTGCCCCTGGCGGTGGCCTCCTCCCACCTGGCCGCGGAGACGGTCCTGCTGACGACGACCCGGCGCGCGGACCGCGCGGGTGCGGTGCGCATCACCCCCGAGGAGGTTCAGCGGCACAGCGACCGTCCCGTCACCGGCCCCTGGACGCAGGAGGAGCAGCGCTGCGCACTGCTGCTGGCCACGGTCGTGGTGCTGTGGTGCAGCGAGCCGCTGCACCGGGTGCCGCCCGCCGTCGTCGCCCTGATCGGCGCGATCGTCGCCGCGACCCCCGCCCTGGGCACCGTACGGCTGAAGGACGCGCTCAGGACGGTCCCCTGGTCCCTGCTGCTGTTCATGGCGGCGACGATGGCGATGGGCGTGGCGCTCACCGACTCGGGCGCGGCGAAGTGGCTGGTGGCCGGGCTGCCGGCGGACGTGTCCCCGGCGGTGTTCCTCATGGTCGTCGTCGCGGTCAGCACGGCGGCTCATCTGCTCCTCCAGTCCCGTTCGGCCCGCTCCTCGGTGCTGGTGCCACTGGTGATCGCCGCGGCCGCGGGCGCCGGGGTCAACCCGGCCGCCGCCGCGCTGGCGTCCACGGCCGCCGCCGGTTTCTGCCACACCCTTCCGGCCTCCGCCAAGCCCGTCACCCTCTTCTCCGACCTGCCCGGCACCCCCACCTACACCCCGCGCCACCTGCTGCGCCTGTCCGCCGTGCTGGCCCCGCTGACGGCCGCGCTCGTCTGGCTGTTCGCCGTCGCCGTCTGGCCGCTGCTCGGCGTGCCCGTGACCCCCTGAGGCCCGCCCCCGCCCGCACCGAAGGAGCCGTCCATGCTGAACCGAGTCGTCGTCGCCCCGAGCGGCTTCAAGGAGTCCCTGTCCGCCCAGGCCGCGGCCGACGCCATCGCAGCGGGCGTACGCCGGGTGCTGCCGCACGCCGGGATCGACCTCATCCCCCTGGTGGACGGCGGCGAGGGCACCGCCGTCGCGCTGTCCGCCGCGACCGGCGGGCGGCTGGTCGCGCTGCCGGCCACCGGGCCGCTCGGTGAGCGGATCGGCACCCACTTCGCGCTGCTCGGCGGCGGGGACACGGCCGTGGTGGAGATGGCGGCGGTCGCCGGCCTGTCCCTCGTCCCGCGCTCCTTGCGCGATCCGGGCGCGACGACGACGTACGGCGTCGGCGAGCTGATCCGCACCGCGCTCGGCACCGGGGTGCGGCGCGTGCTGGTCGGCTGCGGCGACTCGGGCACCTGCGACGGCGGCGCGGGCGCGCTCCAGGCGCTGGGCGCCCGGCTGCTGGACGCGGACGGCTTCGAACTTCCGCGAGGAGGGCGGGAGTTGCTGCGGCTGGCCCGTATCGACCCGTCCGGCCTCGACCCCCGCCTCGGGAACGTGGAGCTGCTCGTGGCCTGCAATCCGTACAACGTGCTGTGCGGCGAGCGGGGCGTGGCCCGCGTCTTCGGCCCCCAGAAGGGGGCGACCCCCGCCCAGGTCGAGGAGTTGTCGGAGGCACTGGAGAACTGGGCCCGCGTCCTGAACCGCGACCTGCCCGCCGGCGGCACCGACCTGCGCCTGGACCCCGGCACCGGCGCCTCGGGCGGCCTGGGCGCGGGTCTGGCCGCCCTCGGCGCCCGGCTGCTGCCCCGCTTCGACGTACTGCTGGACCACCTGGACCTGGACGCCCGTCTGGCCCGCGCCGACCTCGTGGTCACCGCCGAGGGCGCCCTCGACCGCCAGACGCCGCGCGGCAAGGTCCCCGCCGAGGTGGCCCGCCGCGCCAAGCGCCACGGCCGCCCGGTGCTCGCGCTGGCGGGCACGCTCGGCGAGGGCGCCCACGAGGTGCCGGGCATCGACGCCTGCCACGGCATCCTGCCCGCCCCGATGGCCCTGGCGGAGGCGCTGCTGCGGGCCGCCGAACTCCTCACGGACGCCACCGAGCGCGCCCTGCGCATGATTTTGCTGGGCGCCCGGCTGCCGGCTCAGGCGGCCGCGGCGGACGTGTCCGGCACGCACCGCCCGTCCTCGGTTCGGTAGTTCCACCGCGCGCCGTCGCGCACCAGTTCCCGCACCGCCGTCAGGAAGCGCTCCACGTGCTCGTCCGGCGTGCCCGCGCCGAAGCTGACCCGGATCGCGTTGAGGGACTTCTCGCCGGGCGCCGCCTCGGGGGCGCCGCACTCGCCCTGCGCCTGCGGGTCGCTGCCGAGCAGGGTGCGCACCAGCGGGTGGGCGCAGAACAGGCCGTCGCGCACGCCGATGCCGTACTCGGCCGACAGGGCGGCGGCGAAGTGGGAGCTGTTCCAGCCCTCGACGACGAAGGAGATCACCCCCACGCGCGGGGCGTCGTCGCCGAACAGCGACAGCACCCTGACCTCGGGCACCTCGGCCAGCCCCGCCCGCACCTTCCCGATCAGGTACCGCTCCCGGGCGACGAGATCGTCGAACCCGGCCTCGGTGAGGGCCTTGCAGGCGGAGGCGATGGCGTAGGCGCCGATCACGTTGGGCGACCCGGCCTCGTGGCGGGCGGCGCTGTCGTGCCACTCCACGTCCACTCCCCCGTCCGCGCGCCGGGTGACCCTGCGGCTGGCGCCGCCGCCCGCGAGGTACGGGTCGGCCTCGCGCAGCCAGTCGGCACGGCCGGCCAGCACACCGGAGCCGAAGGGGGCGTACAGCTTGTGCCCGGAGAAGGCGACCCAGTCGACGTCCAGGTCGCGGACGCTGACCGGGTGGTGCGGGGCGAGCTGGGCGGCGTCCAGCACGATCCGGGCGCCGTGGGCGTGCGCGGCGGCGGCCAGCTCGCGCACCGGCCACAGCTCGCCGGTGACGTTGGAGGCGCCGGTGACGCAGACGAGGGCGGGGCCGTAGGGGTCGCGGTCGGCGAGGGCGCGCTCCAGGGTCTCCACGGCCTGGCGCGGGGTGCGCGGGGCGTCGAGGTAGGTGACGTCCGCGTCCCGCCAGGGCAGCAGGGAGGCGTGGTGCTCGGTCTCGAAGACGAAGACCCGGCAGCCGGCGGGCAGGGCGGCGGCGAGCAGGTTGAGGGAGTCGGTGGTGGACCGGGTGAACACCACCTGGTCGGCCTCCCGGCAGTCGAGGAACTCCGCGACGGTCTTGCGGGCGTTCTCGAACAGGTCGGTCGACAGTTGCGACAGGTACCCGGCGCCGCGGTGCACGCTGCCGTAGTACGGCGCGTACGCCGCCACGTCGTCCCAGACCCGCTGGAGCGCCGGGGCGCTGGCGGCGTAGTCGAGCGCGGCGTAGGTGACCTCGCCACCGGTGACGAGGGGGACGGTGACATCCCGGCCCAGAACGGGCAGCGGGGAACAAACGGACTGGTCGGCGGCAGCGGTGGAGACGGACATGGGGGAACTCCCGTACAGGCAGGCACGCCTCACCACGCGAGCGCGTGCGGCTCCAGCGCGGGAGAAGGCGAGAGAACGGTGAAAAGGGGTGTGCGGAGGCGGGGCTCTGCGGCCCTAGGGCCTGTCGTCACACTCCCGTCGTCCGCCGAAGGGCGGGCCTCGCGGCGTCAGGTGCGTGCTCTCGCCGTGCCGGGCCCTGATCCTCGTACCGGACGTACGTGGGTCGGGGCCCGGTGCGGCGAGAGTGCGTGCGTGGCGCCGCGAGGCAGACGGGAGTGTGACGACAGGCCTAGCGCATTCGCTTGCTCACGGAAGGCTCCCTCGAACGACCAGGACCCCTGGCCCCGCGCTCGCTCACGAGCGCGTGAGGGGTCCGCGCTTGCCGCAGACCCTGCTGTCTGCGGCCTGGTCTTCACCCGGGGCACCCCGCCACGGACGGAGGGTTGCCGGACAGCCGGCCGGGGCCGAATGGCTGTCGCTCATGACCTGGACAGGAACGTACGGGAAAAGATCGACGTCCCGCAACCCGTGTCCGGATCGCGGGACGTCCGTCACGTCCGCGGTGGCGCGTCAGGCGTTGCTGACGGCCACCCAGCGCTCCAGGGTCCGCAGGGCGGCGCCCGAGTCGATCGACTCGGCCGCCCGCTCCATCCCGGCCCGGATCTGCTCCGTCAGGGGCGCCTCGCCGGGCGCCAGCGCCACCAGGGCCGCCGCCGCGTTGAGCAGCACCGCGTCCCGCACCGGCCCGGTCTCCCCATGCAGCAGGCGCCGCGCCACGTCGGCGTTGTAGGAGGCGTCGGCGCCGCGCAGCGCCTCCACCTCGACCAGCTCGATGCCGACGTCCCGCGGGTCGAAGCACTCCTCGGTGACCTCGCCGTCCCGCACGATCCACACCCGGGAGGTGGAGGTCGTGGTCAGCTCGTCCAGGCCGTCGTCGCCGCGGAAGACCAGCGAGGAGTTGCCGCGCTCGGCGAAGACGCCCGCGATGATCGGCGCCATCCGGGCGTCGGCCACGCCGATCGCCTGCGCCTTCACCCTGGCCGGGTTGGTCAGGGGCCCCAGGAAGTTGAAGACCGTCCGGATGCCGAGCTGGCCCCGGGCCGCCGCCACATGGCGCAGCGCCGGGTGGAACTTCACGGCGAAGCAGAAGGTGATCCCGGCCTCCTCCGCCACCTGGGCCACCCGCCGCGGCGTCAGCTCCAGGTTCACCCCGAGCTTCTCCAGTACGTCCGAGGCGCCCGAGGCCGAGGACGCGGCCCGGTTGCCGTGCTTGACGACCTTCGCGCCCGTCCCGGCGACCACGATCGCCGACATGGTGGAGATGTTGACCGTCTTCGCGCCGTCACCGCCGGTGCCGACGATGTCGACGGTCTCCCCCGGCACCTCGATCACCCTGGCGTGGTCGTACATCGTGCGGACCAGACCGGTGATCTCCTCGACCGTCTCGCCCTTGGACCGCAGCGCCACCGCGAAACCGGCGATCTGCGCGTCGGTCGCCTCACCGCGCATGATCACGTCCATCGCCCAGGCGGTCTCGTCCGCGGACAGGTCACGGCCCTCCAGCAGGCCGTTCAGCAGGACGGGCCAGGAACGGCCCGCCGCGGTGTCGCCTCCAGCGGGGGTCACAGCGCTCATCAGCCGCTCCTGGGTGGTGTCGCGAGGTTTCGAATACTCGGCTCCACCCTATCCAGCCACGGGGACGGCGAAGGGCCCCGTCCGGAGACCGGACGGGGCCCTTCGTTCGTGGCGTGGCGACGCTCGGGGATCAGTGGTGGCCGTGGCCGCTCGTGATCTCCTTGTACTCCTCGACGGTCGGCTTCGGAACCTGGGACTCCTCGCCGTAGTACGCCTTGCTGAGCTTGGCGCGCAGCTTCTCGGAGCCCTTCACCTTGCGCTCGACACCGTTCTCGTCGACCGTCGGGCCGATCTCGGCCGGCTGGTACTGCTCGTGCGCGGTGAGCGTGTACAGCTGCTCCTGGCTGAGCGGCTCGTGCACCTCGATGAACTCACCGTGCGGCAGGCGCTTGATGATGCCCGACTCGCGGCCGTGCAGCACCTTCTCCTTGTCCCGGCGCTGGAGGCCGAGGCAGATCCGCTTGGTGATCACGAAGGCGATGACCGGACCGACGAAGAAGCCGATGCGGACGAACCAGGTGACCGCGTTGATCGACAGGTGGAAGTGCGTGGCGACGATGTCGTTGCCGCCACCGATCAGCATGATCATGTACGCGGTGATCCACGCGACGCCGAGGGCGGTGCGCGTCGGGGCGTTGCGCGGCCGGTCCAGGATGTGGTGCTCGCGCTTGTCGCCGGTGACCCACGACTCGATGAAGGGGTACACGGCGATCGCCGCGAGGAACAGGCCGAACAGCACCAGCGGGACGAACACGCCGAGGACCAGCGTGTGGCCCCAGAAGTTGATCTCCCAGCCGGGCATGGCGCGGACCAGACCCTCGGCGAAGCCCATGTACCAGTCGGGCTGGGCGCCGGTGGACACCTGGTCCGCACGGTACGGGCCGAGCACCCAGATCGGGTTGATGGACGCGATGCCGCCGAGGATCGCGATGACACCGAAGACCAGGAAGAAGAAGCCTCCGGCCTTGGCCATGTAGACCGGCAGCAGCGGCATGCCGACGACGTTGTTGTTGGTCCGTCCGGGACCCGCGAACTGCGTGTGCTTGTGGTAGAAGACCAGGATCAGGTGGGCGACCACCAGACCGAGCATGATGCCCGGCAGCAGCAGGATGTGGATCGAGTAGAACCGGGCCACCATGTCGTCGCCGGGGAACTCGCCGCCGAACAGGAACATCGAGATGTACGTGCCGACGATCGGCACGGACAGGATCGCGCCCTGCGTGAAGCGGACACCGGTGCCGGAGAGCAGGTCGTCCGGGAGCGAGTAGCCGGTGAAACCGGTGAACATGCCGAGGACGAACAGCAGGAAGCCGAACAGCCAGTTGATCTCACGCGGCTTGCGGAACGCGCCGGTGAAGAAGACGCGCATCATGTGCACGAACATGCCGGCGAGGAAGACGACGGCCGCCCAGTGGTGGATCTGCCGGATGAGCAGACCGCCGCGCACGTCGAAGCTGATGTCCAGCGTCGACTTGTAGGCCTCGCTCATCAGCTGGCCCTGCATCGGGATGTAGCTGCCGTGGTACTCCACCTCGTTCATCGACGGGTGGAAGAACAGCGTCAGGTACACACCCGTGAGGATGATGATGATGAAGCTGTAGAGGCAGACCTCGCCCAGCATGAAGGACCAGTGGTCCGGGAAGATCTTCCGCATGTTGGCCTTGGCCAGGGAGTAGATCCCGAGCCGGCCGTCGGCCCAGTCGGCGACGCGCTCGCCGGCCGGTGCCTTCCCGCGAGAGCGGGACTCTGTGCTGGTGTTGGTGCTCATCCGCGCTCCCAGAAAGCAGGACCGACGGGCTCTTCGAAGTCGCCGAGCGCTTCGAGGTAGCCCTCGTCGTTCACGCCGATGCGCAGCTGCGGAAGGGCGTGACCGGCGGGACCGAAGATCACCCGGGCACCGTCGGAGAGGTCGAAGGTGGACTGGTGGCAGGGGCACAGCACGTGGTGCGTCTGCTGCTCGTACAGCGAGATCGGGCAACCGACGTGGGTGCAGATCTTCGAGAACGCGACGATGCCCTCGTGCGACCACTCGAGCTCGCGCTTGTCCTTGATGTTGTCCGGCTGGATCCGGACGATCATCAGGGCGGCCTTGGCGATCTCGTTCTGGAAGCCGTGGTCGTGCTGTTCCAGGCCCTCGGGCTTGGCGAAGGTGAGCGAGCCGACGGCGACGTCCGAGGGACGCAGCGGCTCGTTCGTGTTCATGTTGACCAGCAGCTTGCCCTTGGACCACAGGGTGTGGCGCAGCTTCTCCTCGGGCAGCGGGCCGAGGTCGCGCAGCAGGACGACACCGGACAGCGGCACCAGGGTGAGCGCGCCGAACATGGTGTTGCGGATCAGCTTGCGACGGCCGATCACGGACTCCTTGGCGCCCTGCTTGAAGTCGGCGTGGACCTTCGCGCGGACCTCTTCGGACGCCTCGATCGGGTGCCGGTCGTCGGCGACCTCCACGTCGGACATCAGGGTGCGGGCCCAGTGGACCGCGCCCGCGCCGATGCAGAACAGCGCCAGGCCCAGGGTCAGGCCCAGGGCGAAGTTCAGCGCGTTGAGGTGGCCGATCGGGAAGATGTAGACCGACTTGTCGTGCGGGATCGCGACGAACGAGGCGATGAAGCCGATGGTGGCCAGCATCGACACCGTGAACATCAGGGCGACCGACCGCTCGGACCGCTTGGCGGCCCGCTCGTCGACATCCTGGATCCGGTGCTCGTGGGGCGGCAGGCCCGGGTCGGCGAACGGGTGCTTCTCGTCCGCGACGCCTACCGCGCCGTGTGCGGTGTCCTGCGCTGCGGGCAGGTTCTCTTCGGGAATGTCTTGGCTACTCATGACTTCTTGGCCTTTGCGGTCCGGGCGGCGACCCACACGGCGACGGCGATGAGGGTGCCGAGGCCGAAGATCCAGCCGAAGAGGCCCTCGGCGACCGGCCCGATGCCACCCAGCTCGAGGCCGCCTCGGCTCTCGCTCTCGTCTCCGTTGACCGCGTTCAGGTACGCGATGATGTCCTTCTTGTTCTGCTCCGACAGGGTGCCGTCGGGGAAGGAGGGCATGTTCTGCGGGCCGGTCTCCATGGCCTCGTAGATGTGCTTCGGGTCGACGCCCTCAAGAGTCGGGGCGTACTTGCCGTGCGTCAGCGCGCCGCCCTTGCCGGTGAAGTTGTGGCACTGCGCGCAGTTGGTGCGGAACAGGTCGCCGCCCTTGGCGATGTCCGCGCCCTCGGGGCCGTACTGCTCCTTGGTGGGAACGGTCGGACCGGCGCCCAGCGAGGCGACGTACGCCGCGAGCTGGTCGATCTCGGCCTGCGAGTAGATGTTCTTCTTGCGCGGGACCTGCGCGCCCGGCTGCTGGGCCGGCATACGGCCGGTGCCCACCTGGAAGTCGACGGCCGCGGCGCCCACGCCCACCAGGCTCGGACCGTCGGTGGTGCCCTGACCATCGGTGCCGTGGCAGCTGGCGCAGCCGACCGAGTAGAGCTTCTTGCCCTCGTCGATGGCGAGGGACTGGGCGGTTTCGTCGGCCTGCGCCTTGTCCGCGGGTGCGAACGCGGCGTACAGCCCCCCGGTGCATGCCAGCGCGAGGAGTAGGACGACGAGCGCCGCCAGCGGGTGGCGTCGTCGTGCGGAGAGCTTTTTCACGGATTACCCCGGTGTCAGGATCTTCTGCGTCGATGCTTCTGGGATTGCGCGGGAGCGGGCCGCGACTACTTGATCATGTAGATCGTGGCGAAGAGGCCGATCCAGACGACATCGACGAAGTGCCAGTAGTAGGACACGACGATGGCGGCGGTCGCCTGCTCGTGGGTGAACCTCCGGGCCGCGTAGGTGCGGCCGAGGACCAGCAGGAAGGCGATGAGACCGCCCGTCACGTGCAGGCCGTGGAAGCCGGTGGTCAGGTAGAAGACCGAGCCGTACGGGTCGGACGAGAGCGACAGGCCCTCGTGCTTGACCAGCTCGGTGTATTCGAACACCTGACCGCCGATGAAGATCGCACCCATGATGAACGTGACGATGAACCACATCCTGAGCTTCTTCACGTCACCGCGCTCGGCGGCGAACACGCCGAGCTGACAGGTGAGGGAGGAGAGCACCAGGATCGTGGTGTTCGTCGCCGAGAACGGGAAGTTCAGGGCGTCGGCCTTTTCGGACCAGAAGTCCGGGCCGGTCACCGATCGCAGGGTGAAGTACATCGCGAAGAGGGCCGCGAAGAACATCAGCTCGGAACTCAGCCAGATGATGGTTCCGACGCTGGTGAGGTTCGGTCGATTGACCGACGGGTGCGCGTGCCCGGTTTCTACTGTCGTTGCTGTCGCCACGACCGACATTATGTCGGTCGCTTATCCCGCCCTCACTCCGGGGGGTGCCGTTCGGAGTGTCCGTCCCGTCTGTACTGCCCGTATGGCCCATCCCGGCACTGTCCGAACCGGTGCTGACGAGGTGTCGGAGGGAGTAGCATCCGCGCAACGGGCCCGTCCGTACGACGTACGCCACTTTTGCGTATCGGAGGAACCATGCAGCCGACCGCCACGGTCCTGGTCTACAGCGACGACTCCACCACCCGCGAACAGGTACGGCTCGCGACCGGCCGGCGGCCGGCCCCGGACGCGCCCGTCGTGGAGTTCGTGGAGTGCGCGACCCCGGACGCCGTCGTCCGGGAGCTGGACAAGGGAGGGATCGACGTCTGCGTGCTGGACGGCGAGGCCGTGCCGATGGGCGGCATGGGCATGTGCCGGCAGATCAAGGACGAGGTCTTCCAGTGCCCGCCCGTGCTGCTCCTGATCGGCCGTCCGCAGGACGCCTGGCTGGCCACGTGGAGCCGCGCGGACGCCGCTGTGACGCTGCCGGTGGATCCGGTGGAGTTCGCCTCCGCGCTGGCGTCCCTGCTGCGGCAGAAGAGGCTCCAGAGCGCCTGAGCGCCTGAAGGGGAGGCGTCACACCCCCGCCGGCCGCAGCCGTGCGGCGTCCTCGGGGCGGGGGCCGTCGGGCGTGCCGCCCGTCAGGGCGCTGCCGGCCCGCCACTTCTTCCAGTCGAGGTTCCAGTCGCCGAAGCCGTTGCCGAACGGCTCCATGGTCTGGCCGTAGGAGTTGACCACCTCGACCAGGTCGCCCTCGCGGACGGCGCCGAAGAACCACTCGGCGTTGTCGGTGCTCATGCCGACACAGCCGTGGCTGACGTTGGCGCTGCCCTGGGAGCCGACCGACCAGGGGGCGGCGTGCACGTACTCGCCGCTCCAGGTGACCCGGGTGGCGAAGTGGACGGGCAGGTCATAGGAGTCCGCCGAGCCCTCGGCGATACCGACGGTGCTGCTGCGCATGCGTACGAAGCGTTCCTTGCCGAGCACCACCTTGACGCCGTTGCGGGTCTCGAAGCCCGGCTTGCCGGTGGTGACGGGGATCTGCCGGATCTCCTCGCCGTTGCGGTAGACCGTCATCGTGTGCGCGGCGGCGTCGGTGACGGCGATGACGCGGTCGCCGGTGGTGAACCTCAGGGGCTTGGCCCGGCCGCCCCAGATCCGGTCGCCGACCTTGATGCCCTCCAGGGTGCTGTGCGCCTCGACGGTGGCGCCGACGGGCCAGTACTCCCGGGGCCGGTAGTGCAGTTCGTCGTCGTCCACCCAGTGCCAGGCGCCCTCCACCGCGGGGGCGGACCGCACCTTCAGGGCGCGCTCGACGACGGCCCGCTGCGCCGGGTCCCGCACCGGCTCGCTGAGCTCGGCCGTCACGGGCTGGCCGACGCCGTAGGTGCCCGCCTTGGGCCCGAAGGAGACGTCCAGGCGCTTCTTGGCGGTGGGCGTCCCGGTCCGGAAGGTGAGGACCTCACGGCCGGGTTCGCCGTCGTCGTTCTCGGTGCTGACGCGCACCGTGTACCGCGTGCCGGCGGCCAGCGGGGAGACGCTGTGCCAGCGGGTGCCGTCGGCGGAGAGTTCGCCCGCCACGTACCGTCCCGAGGCGTCCTGGGCCGTGACGTCCGTGATGCGCCCGTCGGAGTCCTCGGCGACGACCTCCAGGGGCCTGTCCGGGTCGGCCGTCTTCCCGGCGCCGGTGGGACCGTTGAAGGAGATCTGGTCCGCCGCGTCGTACGGCGTGGCGGCCAGCGGGTTGCCCTCGCCGCCGCAGCCGGCGACGCCCGCGCCGAGGGCGACGACCAGCGCCGCGCAGCCGGCGACGAGGCGCCCGCGCGCCTGGAAGGGAACTGAGTGGCTCATGGCCTCACGCTAGGAAGCCGCCCCGGCGGCGGCGCGCTGGGTCGGCCGGACGGATGAGCGCGGGTACGGCAAAAGAAGGAGCCCGGACGCTCCGCTCGGAGTGTCCGGGCCCTTGCGGCACGCGGCCTGTGTTACTGGGTGCGGTTCTCACCGCGGTAGTACTCGAACACCCAGCCCCAGAGGCCGATCAGCATCAGCGGCGCCGAGAAGAACATCAGCCACCAGCCGATGGCGATGCTCAGGAAGGCGAACGCGCCGCCGATGGCCAGGGACAGCGGCTGCCAGCTGTGCGGGCTGAAGAACCCGATCTCACCGGCGTCGTCCGCGACGTCCGCGTTCTTGTTGTCCTGCGCCCCGACGTCCACCCGCTTGGCCGTGAAGCCGAGGTAGAAGCCGATCATGATGGCCAGACCGAACGCCAGGAAGAGGGCGGTGGTACCGGCCGGCTCCTTCGACCACAGGCCATAGACGATCGCCATGACCAGGATGAAGGCGCTCAGCCACATGAACATCTTGCCCTGGATCTTCACTTGCCGGCCTCCTTGCCGCCAGCGAGGGCCTTGTCACCGTGGCCGACGTTCTCGAGCTGGTCCAGAGCGGCGATCTCCGGGTGGTGCAGGTCGAACGCCGGGGATTCGCTGCGGATCCGCGGCAGGGTGAGGAAGTTGTGCCGCGGCGGCGGGCAGGAGGTCGCCCACTCCAGCGAGCGGCCGTAGCCCCACGGGTCGTCGACGCCGACCGGCTTGCCGTACTTGGCCGTCTTCCAGACGTTGTAGAAGAACGGCAGGATCGACATGCCGAGCAGGAAGGAGCTGATCGTCGAGATCGTGTTCAGGGCGGTGAAGCCGTCGGCCGCGAGGTAGTCCGCGTACCGGCGCGGCATGCCCTCGGCACCCAGCCAGTGCTGGACCAGGAAGGTGCCGTGGAAGCCGATGAACAGCGTCCAGAAGGTGATCTTGCCGAGGCGCTCGTCGAGGAGCTTTCCGGTGAACTTCGGCCACCAGAAGTGGAAGCCGGAGAACATCGCGAAGACGACCGTACCGAAGACCACGTAGTGGAAGTGGGCCACCACGAAGTACGAGTCGGAGATGTGGAAGTCCATCGGCGGCGAGGCCAGGATGACGCCGGTCAGACCGCCGAAGGTGAAGGTGATGAGGAAGCCCGTCGCCCACAGCATCGGCGTCTCGAAGGACAGCGAGCCCTTCCACATCGTGCCGATCCAGTTGAAGAACTTCACACCGGTGGGCACCGCGATCAGGAAGGTCATGAAGGAGAAGAACGGCAGCAGCACACCGCCGGTGACGTACATGTGGTGCGCCCACACCGTCACGGACAGACCCGCGATCGCGATGGTCGCGCCGATCAGGCCCATGTAGCCGAACATCGGCTTACGGGAGAAGACCGGGATGACCTCCGAGATGATGCCGAAGAACGGCAGCGCGATGATGTACACCTCGGGGTGGCCGAAGAACCAGAAGAGGTGCTGCCACAGCAGCGAACCGCCGTAGGCCGGGTCGAAGATGTGCGAACCGAACTTGCGGTCCGCCTCCAGCGCGAACAGGGCCGCGGCCAGGACCGGGAAGGCCAGCAGGACCAGCACACCGGTCAGCAGCACGTTCCAGGTGAAGATCGGCATGCGGAACATGGTCATGCCGGGGGCGCGCATGCAGATGATCGTGGTGATGAAGTTGACCGAGCCGAGGATCGTGCCGAAGCCGGAGAAGGCCAGACCCATGATCCACATGTCGCCGCCGACACCCGGCGAGTGCACCGCGTCGGACAGCGGGGCGTAGGCGAACCAGCCGAAGTCGGCCGCGCCCTGCGGGGTGAGGAAGCCGGCCACCGCGATCAGCGAGCCGAAGAGGTACAGCCAGTAGGCGAACATGTTCAGCCGCGGGAACGCCACGTCGGGCGCGCCGATCTGCAGCGGCATGATCCAGTTCGCGAAACCGGCGAACAGCGGCGTCGCGAACATCAGCAGCATGATCGTGCCGTGCATCGTGAACGCCTGGTTGAACTGCTCGTTCGACATGATCTGCAGGCCCGGCCGGGCCAGCTCGGCGCGCATGACCAGAGCCATGACGCCACCGATGCAGAAGAACGCGAACGACGTGATCAGGTAGAGCGTGCCGATCGTCTTGTGGTCGGTGGTCGTCAGCCACTTGACCGCGATACTGCCGCGACTCTGGCGCCGGACCGGCTGCTCGTCCTCATAGTAGGACCCTGCCGCCGCGGCACCCTGGGGTTCGTTGACGATGCTCACAGGATGTTCGACTCCCGGTTCTTCTCGGGACCCGCCTGCTCGATGCCGGCGGGCACGTAACCGGTCTGCCCCTTCTTCACGAGGTCGTTGAGGTGCTGCTCGTACCGCTCGGGGGAGACGACCTTCACGTTGAACAGCATCCGGGAGTGGTCGACGCCGCACAGCTCGGCGCACTTGCCCATGAAGGTGCCCTCCTTGTTGGGGGTCACCTCGAAGGCGTTGGTGTGGCCCGGGATGACGTCCTGCTTCATCAGGAACGGCACCACCCAGAAGGAGTGGATGACGTCGCGCGAGGTGAGGACGAAGCGGACCGTCTTGCCCTTGGGGAGCCAGAGGGTCGGGCCGGGGTTGCCGTTCTGCGGGTTCCGCGTCGACGGGGTGCCGCAGTCGTAGACGCCGCCGGCGCCGGCCGGGAAGTCTTCCTTGTACCGGTCCGGGATCGCGTCCAGTTCCTTGGCGGTCGTGGCGTCGCCCGAGGAGCCGTTGACGGACTCGACGTAGTTGAAGCACCAGCTCCACTGGAAGCCGACCACGTTCACCGTGACGTCGGGCTTCTTCTTGAGGCTGAGCAGCTCGGACTCGTCACGGGCCGTGAAGTAGAAGAGGACCGAGACGATGATGAGCGGGACGACCGTGTACAGGGCCTCGATGGGCATGTTGTACCGGGTCTGCGGAGGGATCTCGACCTTGGTGCGGCTGCGCCGGTGGAAGAAAGCACTCCACAGGATCAAGCCCCACACCAGCACGCCGACGGCGAGCGCGGCGGCCCAGGAGCCCTGCCACAGGGAGAGGATCAAAGGAGCCTCTTCCGTGGTCGGGGTGGGCATGCCGAGGCGGGGGAAGTCCTCGTATGTGCAACCGGTGGCGGTCGCCAGGACCAGGCCCGCGGTCAGTGCCTGCAGCAGCTTCCGCCGCATCGGGCGCCGCGGCGAGCGGTCGGAGCCGTTGGGACTCACGTAGCGCCTTCCCGAGAGTCTCGCCCGCGCTGATTGGCTGCGGCCTTCTCGCTGGTCGGTCGCCGCCCTGCGTCGGGCAGGGGTTTGGATGTTTATGCGGACCAAACCCTAGCCGACGCCATCCAGGGGTTCGCGGGGAGGGTGCCATACGCGCCGCCGGTCACTCCGAAGGGTGGGATGTGGGCGCCTGACGGCCCGGAACCACCGGCCCGGGTGGCGCGTGCGGACGGCCCGTGGTTCCCCGCGCTCCCGCGGCGGGGCGCGTACCGGCGCGGTGCGCCCCCCTTGGTGGGACGCCGTGCTGACGGACGCTTAGCGTGGAGGTGTGTCCTACTTCGATGCCGCCTCCGCCGCCCCCCTCCACCCCGTCGCCCGGCAGGCCCTGCTGGCCTCCCTCGACGAGGGGTGGGCCGACCCCGCCCGCCTGTACCGGGAGGGGCGGCGGGCGCGGATGCTGCTGGACGCGGCGCGCGAGGCCGCGGCCGAGGCGGTGGGATGCCGTCCGGACGAGCTGGTCTTCACCCCCTCGGGCACCCGGGCGGTGCACCAGGGGGTCGCGGGCGCGCTGGCCGGGCGTCGCCGCACCGGACGCCACCTGATCGTGTCAGCGGTCGAACACTCGTCGGTGCTGCACGCGGCGGAGGCGCACGAGGCCGGCGGCGGCACGGTCACCCGGGTCGCCGTGGACCGGACGGGCGCGGTCGACCCCGCCGCGTACGCCGGGGCCCTGCGAGCGGACACGGCGCTGGCCTGTCTGCAGTCGGCCAACCACGAGGTGGGCACCGAGCAGCCGGTGGCCGAGGTGGCACAGGCGTGCCGGGCCGCGGGCGTGCCGCTGCTGGTGGACGCGGCGCAGACGCTGGGCTGGGGCCCGGTGGCGGGCGACTGGTCGCTGCTGACCGCCAGCGCCCACAAGTGGGGCGGACCGTCGGGCGTCGGCCTGCTCGTCGTCCGCAAGGGTGTGCGGTTCGCGCCGCAAGGCCCGGCGGACGAGCGGGAGTCGGGGCGGGCGCCGGGGTTCGAGAACATCCCGGCGATCGTGGCCGCGGCGGCGTCGCTGCGGGCGGTGCGCGCCGAGGCGGCCCGGGAGGCCGCGCGGCTGCGCGAGCTGACGGACCGGATCCGGGCCCGGGTGCCCGCGGTGGTCCCGGACGTGGAGGTGGTCGGCGACCCGGTGCGCCGGCTGCCCGGGATCGTCACCTTCTCCTGTCTCTACGTCGACGGGGAGAGCCTGCTCCACGAACTGGACCGGGCGGGCTTTTCCGTCTCCTCCGGGTCGTCCTGCACCAGCGGCACGCTGACGCCCAGCCATGTCCTGAAGGCGATGGGGGTGCTCAGCGAGGGGAACGTACGGGTGTCACTGCCGCCGGGGACGCGGGACGGGGACGTCGAGCGGTTCCTGGAGGTGCTGCCGGAGGCGGTGGCGGAGGTGCGGGAGAAGCTGGGGGCGCCGGTGCCCGCGGCCGGCTCGCGGCAGGGGGACGCGCTCGTGGTCGACGCCGTCGGCAGGCGCTGCCCGATCCCCGTGATCGAGCTGGCCAAGGCGATCGGCGACGTGCCCGTCGGCGGCACGGTCCGCGTCCTGGCGGACGACGAGGCGGCCCGCCTGGACATCCCGGCGTGGTGCGAGATGCGGGGGCAGGAGTACGTGGGTGAGGAACCGGCGGACCGAGGCACGGCCTATGTGGTCCGCCGGGTGTCCTGACCCGTCGCTCAGCGCAGGTGCTCCCGGACCTCGTCGGCGGCCTCGTCGCCGTACGCCTTGGTGAAGCGCTCCATGAAGTGGGCGCGGTGCAGCTGGTACTCCTGGGTGCCGACCGTCTCGATGACGAGGGTGGCCAGCATGCAGCCGACCTGGGCGGCGCGCTCCAGGCCGACGCCCCAGGCGAGACCGGAGAGGAAGCCGGCGCGGAAGGCGTCGCCGACGCCGGTGGGGTCGGCCTTGCGCTCCTCCTCCGGGCAGCCGACCTCGATCGTCTCCTGGCCGGCCCGCTCGATGCGCACGCCCTGGGGACCGAGGGTGGTGACGCGGTGGCCGACCCGGGACAGGATCTCGGCGTCCGACCAGCCCGTCTTGGACTCGATGAGCCCCTTCTCGTACTCGTTGGAGAACAGGTACGTCGCCCCGTCCAGCAGGATCCGGATCTCGTCGCCGTCCATGCGGGCGATCTGCTGGGAGAAGTCGGCGGCGAACGGGATGGACCGCGTGCGGCACTCCTCGGTGTGGCGGAGCATCGCCTCGGGGTCGTCGGCGCCGATGGTGACCAGGTCCAGACCGCCGACGCGGTCGGCGACGGTCTTCAGCTCGATCAGGCGGGCCTCGCTCATCGCGCCCGTGTAGAAGGAGCCGATCTGGTTGTGGTCGGCGTCCGTGGTGCACACGAACCGGGCGGTGTGCAGGGTCTCGGAGATGCGGACGGAGTCGGTGTCGACGCCGTGCCGCTCCAGCCACGCGCGGTATTCGTCGAAGTCCGCGCCCGCGGCGCCGACCAGGATCGGCCGGGTGCCGAGCTGGCCCATGCCGAAGGCGATGTTCGCGGCGACGCCGCCCCGGCGGACGTCGAGCTTGTCGACCAGGAAGGAGAGCGAGACCGTGTGCAGCTGGTCCGCGACTAGCTGGTCGGCGAAGCGGCCGGGGAAGGTCATGAGGTGGTCGGTGGCGATGGAGCCGGTGACTGCGATGCGCACGACGTGGACTCTCTCCAGGAGGGACGCGGGTTGACGGTTCACGCTACCCGGTCGGCACCGCGCTCCGAAGAGGACGAAACTACCTGATAGTAGATCTTTCTTCACAAGCGCGAACGTGCCTACGGTTCCGCTATGACCAACTTGGAGAACCCCGCCCCCGCCCCGGCCGACGACGAAGGCGGTCTGGCGTCGCTGCGCGGTGACTGCGCCCGGATGGCGCCGCACTGGGCGGTTCCCGAGCGGGCTCCCTCACCCCCGGCGTCCCCGTCGCTCCTCCACGGCGTGTCCGTGCCGCCGGCGTCGGCCCGGCTGCTGGACGCCCTGTCGGACTACGGCGACTGAGGCCGGGCGGGCGACGGGTCCGCCGTTCCGGGGGAACCGGACGCTCCCCCGCCGCGTCCCATCGCCGTCCCCCGTGCGGGGGACGCGGGATACGTCCCGTCAGCGGCACGCGGGTGACCGCGCCGGGGCGGCGGGCGGCCGAAGGAGCGATGCGGTGAACACCGAGCGACCCGACCACGACGACGCCCGGACCGGCGCCGGCACAGGGAGCGGGCGGCCCGCGCGGCGGCGCTCCGCGGCCGTCGCGGCCGTCGCCGCGGTGCTGCTCGCCTGCGGCGGCGGGGTGTATCTCGCCGCGGATCCGTCCGGATCCGGGGGGCGTACGCCGTCCGGGGCGAGCGACGGCACTCCCCCGCCGCTCGCCCTCGACGGCCGCCCCATCGCGCCGGACGGCGGTCCGTCCGGCATCGCGCCCGGTGAGCCGGACCCCCATGGTGTCGCCTACCGGGCCGGTGGCGCCCTCCCGGAGGGCCCCGGCTCGGCGCCGGTCCACCGGGCGGAGGGCGAGGTCACCCGGGAGGAGGTGACCCGGCTGGCGGAGGCGCTCGGGGTCGAGGGGACGCCGGTGACGCGCGGGCGGTCCTGGACGGTGGGCGCGGTCGGAGACGGCGCGGGGCCGCGGCTGCGGGTGGAGCGCGGGGCGCCGGGGAACTGGACGTTCCAGCGGTACGCGCCCGGCCCCGACGACTGCACGGGCGCGGCGGTGTGCGCGAAGGGGCCGGGGGCCCCGGCGGGCGGGACGGTGAGCGAGACGGAGGCGAAGAGGGCCGCCGCGCCGGTGCTGGCGGCGGCGGGCCAGCGGGGCGCCGCCCTCGACGCGCGCCAGGTCCTGGGCGGCCGGCGGGTGGTGAACGCCGAGCCGGAGGTGGGCGGACTGCCCACGTACGGCTGGACCACGGGCGTGACCGTGGGCGCGGGGGGTGAGGTGACCGGCGGCAGCGGCCGGCTGAAGGCGCCGGTGAGGGGGGACGTCTACCCCGTCCTCGCGGCGGAGCGGACGCTGGCGCTGATGAACGCGGCACCGGCGCCGGGGGCGCGCGGGGGCATCGGCGGCTGCGCCGGTCCCGTACCGGCGGAGGGCGGCGGTCCGCGGGCGGCCTGTGAGCCGTCGGCCGTCCCGAGGCAGACCGTCACGGTGGAGCGCGCGGTGTTCGGGCTGGCCGCCCACTCCGTGCGGGGCGACCCGGTGCTGGTCCCGTCGTGGCTGTTCGAGGTGCGGGCGCCGGGCGGGCGGGCTCCCTCCACGGTGACGTACCCGGCGGTCGATCCGGCGTATCTGGCGCCGGCCGGGCCGTCGCCGCGGCCCTCCGGTGAGCCGGCCTCACCGTCCGTGCGGGACGTGCGGGTGGAGGGCTACACGGCCGAGGGCACGGAGCTGACCGTGAGCTTCACGGGCGGGGTGTGCGCCGCGTACACGGCGAAGGCGGTCGAGAGCGGGGACGAGGTGCGGGTGTCGGTGACCGCGGCCTCGCAGCCGGAGCGGGTCTGCATCCTGATCGCCCAGCGCTACCGGCTGACCGTACGGCTGGAGGAATCCCTCGGCGGCCGCGCGGTGGTGGGGTCGGACGGCGAGGAGATCCCGCCGGGAAAGCGGGAAGCGCTGCCGCCGGCGCCGTCCGGCGCCCGGTAGCGGCGCGAGGGCGGCGGCCCCGGGGTGTTCCCCGGGGCCGCCGCCCTCGCGCGGTACCGCCTGTGCGGCTCAGTTGAAGGAGTCGCCGCAGGCGCAGGAGCCCGTCGCGTTCGGGTTGTCGATCGTGAAGCCCTGCTTCTCGATCGTGTCCACGAAGTCGATGGTCGCGCCGCCCAGGTACGGGGCGCTCATGCGGTCGGTGACGACCTTGACGCCGCCGAAGTCCTTCTCCACGTCGCCGTCGAGGGAACGCTCGTCGAAGAAGAGCTGGTAGCGCAGGCCGGAGCAGCCGCCGGGCTGGACGGCCACGCGGAGCGCGAGGTCGTCACGGCCTTCCTGGTCGAGCAGGGCCTTGACCTTGGCCGCGGCGGCGTCGGTCAGGATGATGCCGTCGGTGACGGTGGTGGTCTCGTCCGATACGGACATCTACATCTCTCCCGGTGTGTACGGAGACTGCTTGCCGACGGGTGCAACCGGCGGCGCCGCGGATTCATTCCGGGCGAGCCCCGGGTCTCTTCTTGGCTTCCTCTTCATGCTCGCACACACGCCGGTGGGCCGACAGCGGCCCGGCGAGGACCGGACACGGCGGCACCGGGATTCACGTCACATCGACATGATGGGCATCGTCAAACTGACGTGAACCGGTTATGATAGATAACGTCAATTCGACGAAAAGTCGAAACGGTGTCCCGCTTGTCCCGCCGGGTCCGGTTTCCGGGCCCGGCGAGCCGCAGAACAGAAAGGGTGCGTGTCGTGACCACCGCCCAGACCCAGGAGCTCGACGTAACGCCGACGCCCCTCGCCCTGCTGCTCCTCGGCCGTGAGGCCGACCCGAAGAGCGAGCGCGGCGTGGAGTGCCCCGGCGACCTGCCCTCGCCCTCCGACCCGGATCTGGTCGAGCGCGCCCGCGCGGCCAAGGAGAGGCTCGGGGACAAGGTCTTCGTGCTGGGTCACCACTACCAGCGTGACGAGGTCATCCAGTTCGCCGACGTCACGGGCGACTCCTTCAAGCTGGCCCGGGACGCGGCCGCGCGACCGGAGGCCGAGTACATCGTCTTCTGCGGCGTGCACTTCATGGCCGAGTCGGCGGACATCCTGACCTCCGACGACCAGAAGGTCGTCCTGCCGGACCTGGCCGCCGGCTGCTCGATGGCCGACATGGCCACGGCCGAACAGGTCGCCGAGTGCTGGGACGTGCTGACCGAGGCCGGCGTCGCCGAGCAGGTCGTGCCCGTGTCGTACATGAACTCGTCCGCGGACATCAAGGCGTTCACGGGCAAGCACGGCGGCACCATCTGCACCTCCTCCAACGCCAAGCGCGCCCTGGACTGGGCCTTCGAGCAGGGCGAGAAGGTGCTGTTCCTGCCCGACCAGCACCTCGGCCGCAACACCGCCGTCCGGGACATGGGCATGTCCCTGGAGGACTGCGTCGTCTACAACCCGCACAAGCCCGGCGGCGGGCTGACCGCCGACGAGCTGCGCGCCGCCAAGATGATCCTGTGGCGCGGGCACTGCTCGGTGCACGGCCGCTTCAGCCTCGACTCGGTCGAGGACGTGCGCGCGCGCATCCCCGGCGTCAACGTCCTGGTCCACCCCGAGTGCCGGCACGAGGTCGTGGCCGCCGCCGACTACGTCGGGTCGACGGAGTACATCATCAAGACCCTGGAGGCGGCCCCGGCCGGCTCCAAGTGGGCGATCGGCACCGAGCTGAACCTCGTACGGCGGCTGGCGAATCGTTTCGCCTCCGAGGGCAAGGAGATCGTCTTCCTCGACAAGACCGTCTGCTTCTGCTCGACGATGAACCGCATCGACCTGCCGCACCTGGTGTGGGCTCTGGAGTCCCTGGCCGAGGGCTCGCTGGTCAACCGCATCGAGGTCGACAAGGAGACCGAGGCGTTCGCGAAGCTGGCGCTGGAGCGGATGCTGGCGCTGCCGTAGCGGCGCGCCGCGCCCCCGCGGGTCACCCCGGCACGGGCTCCGGCCGGGGTGGCCGGGGCGCGGCTCGGCGCCCTTGAGCGGGCCCCGGTCGCGGATCGACGCGGCCAGCGACGGCCCGGGCGCGTACGGGGTGGCCATCCAGGGCCGTGGCGCCTCCCGGCCGGCGTCGCCGACGGGGGCGGTGAAGGCGCCGCTCACCCGGCGCGCGGCCGCGATCTCCTGCCGGAGCCGGGTACGGAAGACGGCGTCCTCGGCGTACTGCGCGTGCACCACCTTGACGGCGGCCTCGCGCCCGGACCGGGACCGGCCCCGGTGGACGGCCCCCCATGCCCCGGCCCCGAGCCGGTCCAGCGGCCGGCAGCCGCCGACCGGCCTCGGGCCGTCCTTGCGCAGCGCCACCGCCCGAGCCCCCCTCCCCCGCCGGCAGTCGGGGCCTCGGCATACGTAAGGACCTCTCACCGGGCGGGGTGAGAAGACGGCGACGGCCGGCCCCCGGCATCGCGGGGACCGGCCGTCGCCTGGGGACGGGGCGGACGTCACACGCCCGCGGGCTCCGGCTCGCCGGAGGGCTCCGGGGCCGGCTGCCCCTTCTTGGCCGCCCGCTTCCTCGCGCGCCGCTCCTTGCGCAGCTCCAGCATCGCGTAGAGCGTCGGGACCAGCAGCAGGGTCAGCAGCGTGGAGGTGACCAGACCGCCGATCACGACCACCGCCAGCGGCTGGGCGATGAAGCCGCCCTCTCCGGTGATGCCGAGGGCCATCGGCAGCAGGGCGAAGATCGTGGCCAGGGCCGTCATGAGGATGGGCCGCAGCCGGTGGCGACCGCCCTCGACGACCGCCTCGACGACGCCGTATCCCTGCCGGCGGTACTGGTTGATCAGGTCGATCAGCACGATGGCGTTGGTGACCACGATGCCGATCAGCATCAGCATGCCGATCATCGCGGGCACGCCCATCGGGGTGCCGGTGGCCAGCAGCAGGCCGATCGCGCCGGTCGCCGCGAACGGGATCGACACCAGCAGGATCAGCGGCTGGGCCAGCGAGCGGAAGGTGCCGACCAGCAGCAGGAACACGATCGCGACGGCCGCCAGCATGGCCAGGAAGAGGTTGGTGAACGCGTCCTCCTGGTCCGCGGAGACACCGCCGATCTCGGCCGTGGCCCCGGCCGGCAGGTCCAGCGCGTTGATCTTCGACTGGAGGTCCGCGCTGACCGCGCCGGTGTTGTCACCGGTCGGCTTGGCGGTGATGGTGGCCGCGCGCTGGCCGTCGATGCGGGTCATCGACACCGGGCCGTCCACCAGCTTCACGGTGGCGATGTCGCCCAGCTCGACCGGGCCGAGCGGCAGCGCCTTCAGCTCGGCCAGCGTGTCGGCGGGCTTGGCCGCCTTGATGACGACGTCGCGCTCGGTGTCGCCCAGGACGGCCTGGGCGGCCGGGGTGCCGCGCACCGCCTGGGCGACGGCCGCCCCGAGGGCCTGGTCGGTGAAACCGGCCTCGGCGGCACGGGCGTTGGCCCTGACGGAGATGCGGGGGACGCTCTGCGCCAGGTCGCTGGTGACGTCGGTGACGTCGTCGAGCCCGGCGACCGCCGCGCGGACGTCCTCGGCGGCCTCGCGCAGCACCTTCGGGTCGGACGCCTTGACGACGACGCTCAGGTCCTGGCTGCCGAAGCCGTCACCGGCGGAGACCGTGGTGGTGCCGACGCCCTCCAGCTTCGCCAGGCCCCGCTCGATGTGGTCCTGGACGTCCTCGTAGGAGGCGTCGTCCTCCAGCATCACCTGGTAGCTGGCCTGGTTGGTGTCGGTGCCGCCGCCGAAGGCGGCCATGAAGCCGGACGAGCCGACCGTGACCTGGTAGTCCTTGACGCCATCGGTCCCGGCGATCAGCTTCTCGATCTTCTTCGCCTGGGCGTCGGTCCCGGCCAGGCTGGTGCCCGGCTTCAGCTCCTGCTTGACGTTGAGGACCTTCTGCTCGCCCTGGTCGAAGAAGTTGGTCTTCAGCAGCGGCGCCATGCCGAAGGTGCCGATCAGGACGACGACCGCGATGGCCACGCTGGTGAGGCGGCGCCGGGTCGCGAACCGCAGGACCGGGACGTAGGCACGCTGCAGGCGGCTGCGGGCCTCCTTCTCCTCGGCCAGCCGGCGGGCCTGCTCGGCGTCCTCGGGGGTGCCCTTCGGGGCGCGCAGGAACCAGTACGACAGGACCGGCACCACCGTCAGGGACACCAGCAGCGAGGCGAGCAGCGCGGCGGTGACGGTCAGGCTGAACGAGCCGAACAGCTCGCCGACCATGCCGCCGACCAGGCCGATCGGCAGGAAGACGGCCACCGTGGTCAGGGTCGAGGAGGTCACCGCGCCCGCGACCTCGCGGACCGCCTTGAGGATGGCCTCCTGGCGTTCCTCGCCGTAGCCGAGGTGCCGCTTGATGTTCTCCAGGACCACGATCGAGTCGTCGACGACGCGGCCGATGGCGATGGTGAGGGCGCCCAGCGTGAGCATGTTCAGCGACAGGTCCCGCGTCCACAGGACGATCAGCGCCAGCACCACCGACAGCGGGATGGACACGGCGGTGACGAGGGTGGAGCGGATCGACGCGAGGAAGACCAGGATGACGACGACGGCGAAGACCAGGCCGAGGGCGCCCTCGGTGGTCAGGCCCTCGATGGACTTCGACACCGCCGGGCCCTGGTCGGCGACGACGGTGAGGGTCGCGCCGGAGCCGAGGTCCTCGCGCAGCCCGGGCAGCTTCTCCTCGACCGCGTCGGAGATGGCGACCGCGCTGCCGTCGCGGTCCATGGTGACGGCGACGGCGAGGCTGGGCTTGCCGTTGGTGCGGGTCAGGGAGGTGGCCGCGGCCTCCTCCTCCGTGACGGTGGCGACGTCGCCGAGGCGCACCGGCTTCTTCACGCCCTCGCCGGTGACCCTCAGGTCCTGGATCTGCTTCAGCGAGGTGAAGCCGCCGCCGACCTGGACGGTGCGGTTGGCGCCGCCCTCGTCGAAGGAGCCGGCCGGGACGGTCGCGCCGCCCGCCTGGAGGGCCTGGGCGAGAGCCTGCGTGGTCAGCCCGGCCCTGGCCAGCTTCGCGTCGTCGGGGGTGACGGCGACCTGGAGATCCCGGACGCCGTCGACGGTGACCTGGGCGACGCCGTCGATGTCCTTCAGCGCCGGGACGACCGTCTTGTCGAGCTGGTCGGCCAGGGCCTGCTGGTCCTTGTCGGAGGTGACCGACAGGACCACGGTCGGGATGTCGTCCGTCGAGCCGGCGATGACCTGCGGGTCCACGTCGTCCGGGAGCTGGATCCGGGCCCGGTTGACGGCCTGCTGGACGTCGGCGACGAGCTGCTGGGTGTCGTTGCCGTAGTCGAAGGACGCCATGATCACGGCGGTGCCCTCGCTCGCCGTGGAGGTGACGCCGGAGATGCCGTCGACGGCTTCGAGGTTGTCCTCGATGGGCTCGACGACCTGCTTCTCGACCACGTCCGGCGGGGCGCCCTGGTAGGGGGCCAGCACGGACACCATGGGCAGTTCGATGGTGGGCAGCAGCTGCTGCTTGAGCTGGGGTATCGCTATCGCCCCGAAGACGAGCGCGACGATCGACATCAGCCCTATCAGGGCCCGTTGCGCGAGGCTGAATCTCGACAGCCAGGACATGGATCAGGGTCTCTCTTCTGTGGCCTGAGCGGAGGAGGAGCGCACGTGAGCGCGGTCTGCGAACACGTGAGCCCACCCCACCACCCTGGTCCATGGGCGGTGCCCATTCCCTAGGCCCCAGGTCCCGTTCCTCGCCGGGCGCCTACTCCGACCGCAGTACGCCCCCGCCGGGCTCAGTCCACCCTCGGACGGACCAGCCCCGACTCGTAGGCGATCACCACCAGCTGGGCCCGGTCGCGGGCGCCCAGCTTGGCCATGGCCCGGTTGACGTGTGTCTTCACGGTCAGCGGGCTCACCTTCAGCCGCTCGGCTATCTCGTCGTTGGAGTGGCCGCCGGCGACCTGCACCAGCACCTCGCGCTCCCGCACGGTCAGCGTGCCCAGCCGCTCGGAGCGCGCCGGGTCGCGGCCGGCGGCCTCCGCGGTGCCCTGCTGGGCGAGGAAGCGGGCGATCAGGCCCTTGGTGGCGGCCGGGGACAGCAGCGCCTCCCCGCCGGCCGCGACCCGGATGGCGTTCAGCAGCTCGCCGGGTTCGGAGCCCTTGCCCAGGAAGCCGGAGGCCCCGGCGCGCAGCGACTCCACCACGTAGTCGTCGACCTCGAAGGTGGTCAGGATGACCACGCGGACATGGGCGAGGGCCGGGTCGGCGCCGATCAGGCGGGTGGCGGCCAGCCCGTCGGTGCCCGGCATGCGGATGTCCATCAGGACGACGTCGGCGCCCCGCTCCCTGGCGAGCCGGACCGCCTCCGCCCCGTCGGACGCCTCACCCACCACCTCCATGTCGGGCTCGGAGTCGACCAGCACCCGGAAGGCGCTGCGCAGCAGCGCCTGGTCGTCGGCGAGCAGGACACGGATCGTCATACGTCATCCCCCGGATGCCTCGGTTGTCTCGGTCGCCTCGGCCGCCTCGGTGCGGTGGGTGACCGGCAGGATCGCATGGACGCGGAAGCCGCCTCCGTAGCGGGGGCCGGTGGTGAGGGTGCCGCGCACGGCGGTGACGCGTTCGCGCATGCCGAGCAGGCCGTGCCCGCCGCCGGTGTCCGGGACGCGGCCGTCGCCCGTGCCGTCGTCGAGGACGGTGATCTCGATGTTCGGTCCCACGCGGACGACGCTCACCTCCGCCGTCGCCCGGGGCCCGGCGTGCTTTTGCACGTTGGTCAGGGCCTCCTGGATGACGCGGTAGGCGGCGAGGTCGACCGCGGCGGGCAGTTCGGTGCCCTGGTCCGCCCGGGCGACCTCGACGCGCAGCCCGGCGTTGCGGAAGGTGCCGGCGAGTTCGTCGAGGCGGTCCAGGCCCGGGGCCGGCTCGGTGGGGGCCTCGGGGTCGCCGGACTGGCGCAGCAGGCCGACGGTGGCGCGCAGCTCGTCGAGCGCGGAGCGGCTGGCCTGCCGTACGTGGGCGAGGGCCTCCTTGGCCTGGTCGGGCCGCTTGTCCATGACGTGCGCGGCGACCCCGGCCTGGACGTTGACCAGGGCGATGTGGTGGGCGACGACGTCGTGCAGGTCGCGGGCGATGCGCAGCCGTTCCTCGGCGACCCGGCGCCGGGCCTCCTCCTCCCGGGTGCGCTCGGCCCGCTCGGCCCGCTCCCGGATGGCGTGCACGAAGGCGCGGCGGCTGCGCACGGCGTCGCCCGCGGCGGCGGCCATGCCGGTCCAGGCGAGGATGCCGATGTTCTCCTGGGCGTACCAGGGCAGCGGCCCGGCGGCCATGGCGGTGCCGGTGAGCACCGTCATGGACAGCAGGCCCACCCGCCAGGTGGTGGGGCGGTCGGTGATGGCGGCGACGGTGTAGAGGGCGATGACCGCGGACATGGCCACGGGGGCGCGGGGGTCGCCGGTGACGCATTCGACGACGGAGACCCCGCCGGTGAGGGCGAGGACCGTCAGGGGGTGGCGGCGGCGCAGGACGAGCGCGGCGGCGCCGAGTGCGAGGAGGACCAGGCTGAGCGGGTCGGGGGTGCGCGCGCTCCAGGTCACGCCGCCGGGGCCGTGCGGGTCCACGAACGAACCGGCGACCATGCAGGCGAGCACGGCCGTCGCCAGGGCCGCGTCCACCACCAGGGGGTGCGCCCCGATGCGGCACCGGGCGCGGTCGAGGGTGCTCACGGCCGTTTACGGTAGCCGGGCCGGGCCCCGGCGCGTACGGCGCCTGCCGCGGCCGCCGCGGGGCCGGGCGGGCGGCGCGGCCCGGCGCACGCTCAGGTCCCGGGGATCAGCCCGTCGTCGCTGAGCAGCTCCCGGACCTCCTCCAGGGTGGCGTCCGGGGACGGCAGGATGAGATCCGACGGCTCCAGCGCGTCGTCCGGCAGGGGCTCGCCCAGTTCGCGGACCTTGGCCAGGAGCGCCTGGAGGGTCGCGCGGAAGCCCGGCCCGTCGCCGGTCTCCATCTCGGCCAGGAGCTCGTCGTCCAGCGTGTTCAGCTCGGTGAGGCGGCCGTCGTCCAGCCTCACCTGCCCCTCCCCCATGATCCGTACGATCATGTCGCCCTCCTCGGCGTGGGCCCCGGCCGTCGCGGACGGCTACTGCTTGTCGAAGCGCGGGGTGTCCTGCGGCTGCCGCTGGGACTGCTGCTGCCCGGTGCCGCCTTCGATGGCCTGCTGCCCACCGGTCGTGCCGCCGGCCAGCTCGGCCTTCATGCGCTGCAGTTCCAGCTCTACATCCGTACCACCGGAGAGCCGGTCCAGCTCGGCCTGGATGTCGTCCTTGTGCATGCCGGAGGGGTCGTCCAGGGCCCCGGAGGCGAGCAGTTCGTCGATGGCGCCGGCGCGGGCCTGGAGCTGGGCCGTCTTGTCCTCGGCGCGCTGGATCGCCAGGCCCACGTCGCCCATCTCCTCGGAGATGCCGGAGAACGCCTCGCCGATCCGGGTCTGCGCCTGGGCCGCCGTGTACGTGGCCTTGATCGTCTCCTTCTTGGTGCGGAAGGCGTCGACCTTCGCCTGGAGCCGCTGGGCCGCCAGGGTGAGTTTCTCCTCCTCGCCCTGGAGGGTGGCGTGCTGGGTCTCCAGGTCGGTCACCTGCTGCTGGAGGGCGGCACGGCGGGAGAGCGCCTCGCGGGCCAGGTCCTCGCGGCCCAGCGCCAGCGCCTTGCGGCCCTGGTCCTCCAGCTTGGAGGACTGCTGCTGCAACTGGTTCAGCTGAAGCTCCAGGCGCTTGCGGGAGGTGGCCACGTCGGCGACGCCCCGGCGGACCTTCTGCAACAGCTCCAGCTGCTTCTGGTACGAGTAATCGAGGGTCTCGCGCGGGTCCTCGGCCCGGTCCAGGGCCTTGTTCGCCTTCGCGCGGAAGATCATCCCCATACGCTTCATGACACCGCTCATGGGCTTCGCGCGCCCCCTTCTGACCGACTCCAGCTCCAGCGACTGCAACAGAACCCACAGTACGGGCCCTGCCTCCATTACCGCACTGTTCGGGGACGGATGCGCTCATCCCCGAGGACGACTGCGTGCGCTCCCGGTCCGGCGCAGGGAGGAGAGGGGTCCTCCGGGTCACGGGGTGCGCCAGGTGCGCCAGGTGCGCCGTCCGGGGAATTCCGGGCCGTACGCGACGTCCCCTCTGTCCCCATGCGGACGACCGGTGTTGCCGGATCGTTCCCCGTGGGGCTGGGGTCCATGCGCCCCTACCCCGTACCCTTGGGTTTTGTGTTCCGTAGCCGTGCCAAGGAAGAGAAGGCCCCGGCCGCCGACAAGGCGCTGGTGACCGACTCCAAGCAGCCCCGTCACCCCGAGGCCCCCAAGGGCCGCCCCACGCCCAAGCGCAGTCAGGCCCAGTCCCAGCGCCGCAGCGTCGCCAACACCTCGATGTCGCGCAAGGAGGCCGCCCGGCGCCAGCGCGAGGAGCGGCGGGCCGCGCTGGAGCGGCAGCGCCAGGCGCTCGCCAGCGGCGACGAGCGGTACCTGCCGGTCCGCGACAAGGGCCCGGTCCGCCGCTTCGCGCGTGACTTCGTCGACTCGCGGTTCAACATCGCGGAGTGGTTCCTGCCGATGGCGGTGGTGATCCTGGTCCTGAGCATGGTCCAGGTGCCCGCGCTGCAGAACACCGCGCTGCTGCTGTGGCTGATCGTGATCGTGCTGATCGTGCTGGACTCCCTCGTCACCGGCTTCCGCCTGAAGAAGCGCCTGAACGAGCGGTTCCCCGCCGAGAACAAGCGCGGCGCGGTCGCCTACGCGCTGATGCGCTCCCTCCAGATGCGCCGGCTCCGGCTGCCCAAGCCGCAGGTCAAGCGCGGGGAGCGGCCCTGAGCACCACACCGTTCACCGGGGGCGCGGCCGATGCCTGGCTCAGCGGGCCGGGCGGGCTGCGGGACGTGGTCCGGCAGGAGCTGGTCGCCCGGCAGCTGGACGAGCAGATAGCGGGCCGGTTCCCGGTCGGGCAGCGGCTGCGGGTGCTCGACGTGGGCATGGGGCACGGCACGCAGGCGCTGCGCCTGGCGCGGGCCGGGCATCAGGTGACCGGCCTGGAGAAGGACGCCGCGATGATCGCCGCGGCGCGTGCGGCGCTGGCCGGGCAGCCGGAGGGCATCCGGGAGCGGATGCGGATCATCGAGAGCGACGGCCGGGACACCGGTGTGCACTTCCTGCCGGGCAGCTTCGACGTGGTGCTGTGCCACGGCGTGCTGATGTACGTGGAGGAGCCCGATCCGCTGCTCGCCGGTCTGGCGCGGATGCTCGCCCACGGCGGGCTGCTGTCGCTGCTGGTGCGCAACGGCGACGCCCTGGCGATGCGTCCGGGCCTGTCCGGCGACTGGGCGGGCGCGCTGGCCGCCTTCGACACCACCGCCCGCCTCCCCCATCCCCGGACCGACCCGGACGGGGGGATCGCGCACCGCCCCGGGCCGGACGTCCGGGCGGACCGGCTCGCCACGCTGACGGCGACGCTGGCCGGGATCGGCGCCCCGCTGCACACCTGGTACGGCGTGCGGATCTTCACCGACACGGCGGCGGACGGCGGCGCGGTGCCGGACGACATCGAGACGCTGCTGGCGGTGGAGGAGCGGGCCGGCCGGACCGACCCGTACCGGGGGGTGGCGGCGCTGCTGCATCTGTGCGGGGTGCGGGGCTGAGCCCGTTCGGGCGTGCCCCGAAGGCTGGGTGAGGACCGCGCGGTGAGACTGCGGGCATGGACGCTTCCCGCCCCCGCGCCGTGCGGCTCGCCGCCCGCGCAGCCGTGTCCGCCTGCTGTGCCGCGGTTCTCGCCGCCTGCTCCGGCTCCGGGCCGTCCTCCCCGTCGCCCTCGTCCGTGCCGCGCGAGCGGGAGCGGACCACCACGCGGGCGGCCGTGCCGCGGGCGGCCAACGACCTCCAGGCCGACTACCAGCGGGTGATCCGGGACGTACTGCCCTCGGTGGTGCAGATCCAGGCCGGGGACGACCTCGGGTCGGGGGTCGTGTACGACGGCCGGGGGCACATCGTCACCAACGCGCACGTCGTCGGGGAGGAGACCGCCTTCCGCGTGACGACCGCCCACAGCGAGGAGCCGCTGTCCGCGCGGCTCGTCCACTCCTACCCCGCGCAGGACCTGGCCGTGATCAGGCTGGACCGGGTGCCGGACGGGATGAGGGCGGCGGTGTTCGGGGACTCCGCCAAGGTCGAGGTCGGGCAGATCGTCCTGGCGATGGGCTCGCCGCTCGGGCTGTCGTCCAGCGTCACGCAGGGCATCGTCTCGGCGACCGGGCGCACCGTCACCGAGAGCAGCGACGCGGGCGGTACCGGCGCGACCCTGGTCAACATGGTGCAGACGTCGGCGGCCATCAACCCCGGCAACAGCGGGGGCGCCCTGGTGAACCTCGACGGGCAGGTGGTCGGCATCCCGACGCTCGCCGCGGCCGACCCCGGCCTCGGCGACAGCGCGGCGCCGGGTATCGGGTTCGCGATCCCGGCGTCGATGGTGAAGACGGTCGCCGACCAGATCGTCCGGGACGGCCGGGTGACCGACTCGGGCCGGGCGGCCCTCGGCATCACCGGCCGTACCGTCGTCGACGACTCCTACCGGTCCGTCGGCGTGGCCGTCGTCGAGGTGCGCGACGGCGGCGCGGCCGACCGGGCGGGGCTGCGGGCCGGGGACGTCATCACCCGGCTCGGGGACACGGGCGTCACCACCATCACCTCCCTCACCGAGGCACTGGCGTCGCTGCGGCCGGGCGATGGGACGACGGTGACCTTCACGCGCGACGGGAAGGAGCGCACGGTCCGCGTGACGCTGGGCGAGCAGTGAACGCGTCGGGGGCGGCCGGGCCGAGCACGCGTGGCCGGCCGCCCCCGACGGCCGGCTACGCGTCCTCGGCGTGCAGGCTCATCGGCCCGTAGACCTCGGCGGCGTCCTCGAACAGCCGTACCTGGTCCGTGCCGCCCTCCTTCAGGTCCTTCCAGTGCTCCCCGATCCAGGACTCGGCGTCGCCCTGGGTGGTGAACTCCTCGGGCTGGACCGCGGGCTGGACCTCCGTCCCGTCGGCCGTCTCGAACCGCCACGTCCATGCCGCCATGTACGCCTCCAAGATGTGAGCACATGCAGAGCGGAAACCGGATCTTGGTCCGGCTCCCGTCCGCAGCCTATGCGCTGGGCCGGTCCCTTGGCCGGGGTACCGCCGGTCACGTGCCCGGTCCCGCGTCCCTCGGGGGCCTCGGGCGCGCAGGACCCGCGGGCCCACGGGAAAATCGGTGCGTGGACGTGACACTGCTCGGCACCGGTGCCCCCGCGGGCCTGCCCCGCCCCGACTGCCCCTGCGCGGCCTGCGCCGCCGCGCTGGGCGAGGACGCGCGGGCGGCGACCGCGCTGCTCGTGGACGGGGCTCTGCTGTTCGACCTGACGCCCGGCGCGGCGTTCGCCGCGGCGCGGGCCGGCCGCTCCCTGAGCGGGGTGGCGCAGGTGCTGCTGTCGCATCCGCACGACGGGCCGGCGGTGGAGGTGCCGGCCGGGCTGCCGCAGCCGGGCCGGGTGCCGGACGGCCGGGAACTGGCGCTGCTGACGGGGCATCGGGTGCGGGCGGTGGCGCTGGACGCGCCGGGCACCGGGTACGCGGTGACCGGCCCGGACGGCCAGCGGCTGCTGTTCCTTCCGCCGGGTGGCGCGCCGGCCGGCCTTGAGGAGCCCGCCGAGTCCTACGACATGGTCCTCGCGGACGTGGTGGGACGGCCGGACGCGCTGGCGAAGCTGCGGGCGGTGGGGGCGGTGGGCCCGACCACCGACGTCGTCGCCGTCCACCTGGACCACGACGTGCCGCCGGGGCCGGAGCTGCGGCGGCGGCTCGCGGCGGCCGGGGCGCGGGCGGTGCCGGACGGGGCGACGCTGGTGGTGGGCGCCTACGAGGACGTGCCCGACGTACCGCGGCGGACGCTGGTGCTGGGCGGGGCCCGGTCGGGCAAGTCGGTGGAGGCGGAGCGGCGGCTGGAGGCGTTCCCCGACGTGCTGTACGTGGCGACGGGCGGCACGCGGGGCGGCGACACCGAGTGGGCGGCGCGGGTGACCGCGCACCGGGAGCGCCGCCCGGGCTCGTGGCGGACGGCGGAGACATGCGATCTGGTGCCGCTGCTCGGGGGCGACGGGCCGCCGCTGCTCATCGACTGCCTGTCGCTGTGGCTCACGGACGCCATGGACTCCGTCGGGGCGTGGGACGACGCGGAGTGGGCCGGCGGCGGGGAACGGGCGCTGCGGGAGCGGGTGGCGGAGCTGACGCGGGCGGTGCGCGCGACCCGGCGCACCGTCGTGGCCGTCTCCAACGAGGTCGGCTCGGGGATCGTCCCGGCCACGGCGTCGGGGCGCCGCTACCGGGACGAACTCGGGCGGCTGAACGCGGCCTTCGCCGACGAGTGCGAACACGTGCTGCTGGTGGTGGCGGGCCAGGCACTGCCGCTGCGGGGTTAGGGCCTCTCGTCAGGCGTCCTTGCGGGCGAGGATCCGGCAGGTGTTGGCGAGGCGCGTGTGCCGTGCCAGGGGCGCCAGCGCGTGGTCGGCGGCGCCGGCCGCGGCGACCAGCGGGACGGCCGCCCGCAGCAGGGCCGGGCGCAGCCGGCGCTTGAGCGGGGCGGGCGGGGTGTGCCGCCAGGGGGTGTCCGGGGCGGGCAGGGCGTGGGAGAGGGCCGTGCCGAGGGCGCCGGCCAGGTCGTGCGGGAGGTGCCCGGCGCGGTCGGCGGCGAGGACGGTGCAGCCCAGTGCCCGGAGTTCGGCGCGCAGATTGGCCGGGGTCGGCAGATGGGGCCGGCGCGGCTGGTCGTACGGGGGCCACCATCTGCCGAGCAGCGCCGCGAACAGGCTGCGCGGGTCGGTGGTCTCCAGCAGCAGAAGGCCGCCGGGGCGCAGCACGTGCAGCGCGGCGCGCAGTTCGGCGCGCGGGTCGGGGGCGTGTTCGAGCTGGTGGAAGAGGCTGACGACGTCGTAGCGGGCGCGCAGCAGGGTGCGGATGTGCGGGTCCGTCAGCCGGCCGACGAACGCCTCCTCCACCCGTTCGGCCGCGCGGGCCCGCTCCACGCGGGGGGTGGGGTCCAGGCCGTCGAAGGAGGTGTACGGGAACACCTCCCGCGCCGTGGCGGGGAAGTCGGCGTGGCCGGTGCCCACGTCCAGCCAGCTCTCCGGTTCGGGGCACCGCAGCCGTACCGCGCGGGCGGCCGAGCGGTGGTGCCGCGGGGCGGCGGGGAGGCCGGGTCCGGGAACGCCGTCGTGAAGGGCCAGGCCCTGCTCGGTCAGCCGCGGGTTCTGGAAGGTGTGCCCGCAGTCCCGGCACGCGTCGACGGTGAACCGGCCCGGCGTGCGGTGGCGCAGGTCCCCGGTGCGCAGCCGGGTGCGCAGGCGGTGCGAGCCGCACCAGGGGCAGTCCTCGCGGCACGGCTCGTGCAGGTGGTCCGTACCGGCGGCGAGCGCGGCGAACCACGCGGCGCGGCTTCGGCCGGGAGGTGCGGAGGGCTGGGTGCGTACGGGGGGCTCCGGCGGTGCGGACATGAGCGGCTCCCGGGGCGAGAAGGCCTACGACAATCCACTGCAAAACGTTACGTATGGGAGCCCGGTCTTCGGTGCAACGACGCCGCTCGGGCGAGGTCGCCCCGGGGCACCGACCTGTCCGGCCTGGGCCGGTACTGTTCGGCGAATGAGCTCGCTGAATCTCGACGACTTCTCCGACCTGATCGAGCGCCCCGACGGCGGGGTGCGGCGCGACGCCGAGGCGCGCCGGGAGCGCCAGGTCGTGCCCCCCGGGTCGCTGGGCCGCCTGGACGACCTGGGCGAGTGGCTCTCCGCGGCCCAGGCCGCGGTGCCGGTGCGGCCGGTGGAGCGCCCGCGCGTGCTGCTCTTCGCCGGTGATCACAAGGTCGCCGAGCTGGGGGTCTCGGCGCGGCCCGCGGGCAGCGCCGGGCAGCTGGTCCGGGAGGTGCTGGAGGGCGGCCGTCCGGTCTCCGTCCTCGCCCGGCGCCTCGGCGTCCCGGTGCGCGTGGTGGACATGGCGCTGGACTGCGACCCCGAGTCGCTGCCGGCCGAGGTGGTACGGCACCGGGTGCGGCGCGGCGGCGGACGGATCGACATCGAGGACGCGCTGACCCTCCAGGAGGCCGAGGCCGCGTTCCGGGCCGGGGTCGCGGTGGCCGACGAGGAGGCCGACTCGGGTACGGATCTGGTGGTGCTCGGCGATGTCAGCGTGGGCGGCACCACGGCGGCGGGCGTCCTGGTGGCGGCGCTGTGCGGCACCGACGCGTCCGTCGTGACCGGGCGGGGCGGGCTGGCCATCGACGACCTGGCCTGGATGCGCAAGTGCGCGGCGATCCGCGACGCGCTGCGCCGAGCCCGGCCCGTGCTGGGGGACCAGTTGCGGCTGCTGGCGACGGTGGGCGGCGCCGACCTGACCGCGATGACGGGCTTCCTGCTGCAAAGCGCGGTACGGAAGATGCCGGTGCTCCTCGACGGGGTGGTGAGCGCCGCCTGTGCGCTGGTGGGGCAGCGGATCGCGTTCCGGGCGCCGGACTGGTGGCTGGCCGCCCACGACAGCGGGGAGCCGGGGCAGGCCAAGGCGCTGGACCGGATGGCGCTGGAGCCGCTGCTGTCCCACGGGGTGACCGTGGGCGAGGGCGCGGGCGGCCTGCTGGCGCTGCCCCTGGTCCAGGCCGCGGCCGCGCTGGCCGCCGAACTCCCGGAGGGCCCGGCGGTGTCCGGGACGGCCGGCGCGGCCGAGGGCGCCGCGGCGGACGGGACGGCGGACGCCGCCGGGCAGGCGTAGGCCGGCCCGGGGCTTCATCCCCGGTGGTCGCGGCCGCCCGGCCACCGCCGGGTACGCTGCGCCGGTGTTCGGCAACCCCTCCCCCGGCGGCCTCCGCTTCGCCTTCGGCACGCTCACCGTGCTCCCCGTCAGAGTGACCCGCTGGGACCGGCGGGCGGCGCGCGGCGGCATGCTGTGCGCCCCGCTGGCCGGGCTGGTCGTCGGGGCGGCCGCCGCGGCCGTGGGTCTCGTGCTGCTGTTCCTCGGCGCGGGGCCCGCGCTCGCCGCCGTCGCCACCGTCGCCGTGCCCGCCGTGCTCACCCGCGGTCTGCATCTGGACGGGCTGGCGGACACCGCCGACGGGCTGGGCAGCGGGAAGCCGGCCGAGGACGCGCTGCGGATCATGAAGCAGTCGGACATCGGGCCGTTCGGCGTGATCACGCTCGTCCTCGTGCTGCCGGCGCAGGCGGCGGCGCTCGCGCAGATGTACGACGACTCCTGGGCCCGGGGCGCGTGCGCCGCCGTCGTGTCGGCGGCCGCCGCCCGGCTCGCGCTCACCCTCGCCGCCCGGTCCGGGGTGCCGGCCGCCCGCCCGGAGGGGCTCGGCGCGGCGGTCGCCGGGGTGGTCCCGGCGGGCGGGGCGCTGGCCGTGGCCGTGGCCGTGACGGCGGCCGCCGGGGCGGCGGGCACGGCCTTCGGGCCGTACGGCGCGGGGCGCGCGGCGCTCGCGGTGGTCCTGGCCGCGGCCGCCGCCGAACTGCTGCTGCGGCACTGCGTCCGGCGGTTCGGCGGGGTCACCGGGGACGTCTTCGGCGGGCTCGCGGAGACGGCGGCCACGGCCGCGCTGGTGGTGCTGGCACTGGGCTGACCGGCGCCCGGCGGGCCCGGCGCCACGCCCCGGCCCGTACACCGGTCACCGCCGGACTCGGCTCCGGGCGGCGGGACCCGGCGCGGAGACGCCCCCTGCCGGGCCGGCCCTCCCACCGGACGGGCTCCCCCGGCAGGGCCGCGCCCTGACATCCCCGGACTCGACGAGGCGGGTGCGTCTGCCCCCGATCACCCCGTGCAAAGATCGGAGCGCGGTCACGCGGCCGCCGAGCGGTGAACACCCGCGGGAATGAGGGAACGCCCCCGCGCGCGTAGGCTCGTGGCGCGTCTTCGCCCGCCCAGGCGGGGACCGCACCGCAGGAGGGATCTAGGGTCGGTTGTCGGGCCCGGTCGACCCACCCGCATTCGGCCACACCAGACTTCACACGGAAGCGAGAATTCACCACCGTGACTGCTCTCACTCTCAGCACCGCCGCGGCGCCCGGCCTGCGGGCCGACGCGATCGTGATCGGTGTCGCCAAGGGCGCCAAGGGCCCGGTCGTGGCTCCCGGCGCCGAAGCCGTCGACAAGGCGTACGACGGCGGCCTGGCCGGCGTCCTGGAGACCCTCGGCGCCTCCGGTGCCGAGGGCGAGGTGACGAAGCTGCCCGCGCCGTCCGGCTTCAAGGCGCCGCTCGTGGTGGCGGTGGGCCTGGGCGACGCGCCCGGGAAGGACGCCGGTTACGACGCCGAGGCGCTGCGCCGGGCCGCCGGCGTCGCCGCCCGCGCCCTGACCGGCTTCCGGAAGGCCGCGTTCGCCCTGCCGGCCGCCGACGCCGCCGACGCGGGCGCGATCGGCGAGGGCGTGCTGCTGGGCGCGTACTCCTTCACCGCCTACAAGGGCACCGCGAAGAACGGCAAGGACGCCAAGGGCGGGAACGGCAAGGCCCCGCTGGCGGAGGCCGCGCTGCTGGGCGGCAAGCCCCGCGACAAGGCGTACAAGGCGGCGATCGAGCGCGCCGTCGCCGTCTGCGAGGAGCTGAACCGCGCCCGCGACCTGGTCAACACCCCGCCGAACGACCTCAACCCCGAGGCGTTCGCCGCGATCGCGCAGGCGGCGGCCAAGGAGCACGGCATCAAGGTGCAGGTGCTCGACGAGAAGGCGCTGGCCAAGGGCGGGTACGGCGGCATCCTCGGCGTCGGCTCCGGCTCGGCGTCGGCGCCCCGCCTGGTGAAGCTGTCGTACACCTCGGCCAAGGCGAAGAAGCACCTCGCCTTCGTCGGCAAGGGCATCACCTACGACTCGGGCGGCATCTCGCTCAAGCCGGCCGGGCACAACGAGACGATGAAGTGCGACATGAGCGGCGCCGCCGCCGTGTTCGCCGCGGTGGTCGCCGCCGCCCGCCTCGGCCTGGAGGTCAACGTCACCGGCTGGCTGGCACTGGCCGAGAACATGCCCTCCGGCTCCGCGGTCCGCCCCGGTGACGTGCTGCGCATGTACAGCGGCAAGACCGTGGAGGTGCTCAACACCGACGCCGAGGGCCGGCTGGTCCTCGCGGACGCCCTGTGGGCCGCCTCGCAGGACAAGCCCGACGCGATCGTGGACGTCGCCACGCTGACCGGCGCGATGATGCTGGCCCTGGGCAGCCGCACCTTCGGCGTCATGGCCAACGACGACGCCTTCCGCGCGGCGGTGCACGAGGCGGCCGAGGAGTCCGGCGAGGCCGCCTGGCCGATGCCGCTGCCCGAGCACCTGCGCAAGGGCATGGAGTCCTCGACCGCCGACATCGCCAACATGGGTGAGCGGATGGGCGGCGGCCTGGTCGCCGGCCTGTTCCTGCGCGAGTTCGTGGGCGAGGGCGTCACCTGGGCGCACCTGGACATCGCCGGCCCGGCCTTCAACGAGGGCGGCCCCTTCGGGTACACCCCCAAGGGCGGTACGGGGTCCGCGGTGCGGACCCTGGTGCGGCTGGCCGAGCGGACCGCCGCGGGCGATCTGGGCTAGCCCCCTCCGGCCGGTGGCGTACGGCGGCCCGTCCCGCCGTACGCCGGGTGCGGGGCGGGCGGCCGGGCGCGCCCGCCGGCACGGCCGCGCGCCCCTCCGGCGCGCCCCCGCCCCGGCCATCGGTGAACGTGGGGTGTCTCACACCCCGGCCCCACGTCTCGTCGGGCGTCGACAAGTGCGAAGATGGGGCTCGGCAGGACAGGGCCCCACCTAAGGGCCGAAGAACGAGCGGCCGGACACCAGCCGCCTGCCGGTCACCGACGACCGGCGTACGGCGCACATGCATGGAGGACGTGACGTGGCGAACGACGCCAGCACCGTTTTCGACCTAGTGATCCTCGGCGGTGGTAGCGGTGGTTACGCCGCGGCCCTGCGCGGGGCTCAGCTGGGCCTGGACGTCGCCCTGATCGAGAAGGACAAGGTCGGCGGCACCTGCCTGCACCGGGGCTGCATCCCCACCAAGGCCCTGCTCCACGCGGGCGAGATCGCCGACCAGGCCCGCGAGAGCGAGCAGTTCGGCGTCAAGGCCACCTTCGAGGGCATCGACGTGGCCGCCGTGCACAAGTACAAGGACGACGTGGTCTCGGGCCTGTACAAGGGCCTCCAGGGTCTGATCGCCTCGCGCAAGGTGACCTACATCCAGGGCGAGGGCCGGCTGTCCTCCCCGACGTCGGTGGACGTGAACGGCCAGCGTGTCCAGGGCCGCCACATCCTGCTGGCGACCGGCTCCGTGCCGAAGTCGCTGCCGGGCCTGGACATCGACGGCGACCGCATCATCTCCTCGGACCACGCCCTCGTCCTGGACCGCGTACCGAAGTCCGCGATCATCCTGGGCGGCGGCGTCATCGGCGTCGAGTTCGCCTCCGCGTGGAAGTCCTTCGGCACCGACGTCACCATCGTCGAGGGCCTGAAGCACCTCGTCCCGGTCGAGGACGAGAACAGCTCCAAGCTGCTGGAGCGCGCGTTCCGCAAGCGCGGCATCAAGTTCAACCTGGGCACCTTCTTCGAGAAGGCCGAGTACACCCAGGACGGCGTCCGGGTCACCCTCGCCGACGGCAAGCAGTTCGAGGCCGAGATCCTGCTCGTCGCCATCGGCCGCGGCCCGGTCTCGCAGGGCCTGGGCTACGAGGAGGCCGGGGTCGCCATGGACCGCGGCTACGTCCTCGTCGACGAGTACATGCGCACCAACGTCCCGACCATCTCCGCCGTCGGCGACCTGGTCCCGACCCTCCAGCTCGCGCACGTCGGCTTCGCCGAGGGCATCCTGGTGGCGGAGCGGCTGGCCGGCCTGAAGGTCGTCCCGATCGACTACGACGGCGTGCCGCGGGTGACGTACTGCCACCCGGAGGTCGCCTCCGTCGGCGTCACCGAGGCCAAGGCCAAGGAGATCTACGGCGCGGACAAGGTCGTCGCTCTGAAGTACAACCTGGCGGGCAACGGCAGGAGCAAGATCCTCAAGACCACGGGCGAGATCAAGCTCGTCCAGGTCAAGGACGGTGCCGTGGTCGGCGTCCACATGGTCGGCGACCGCATGGGCGAGCAGGTCGGCGAGGCCCAGCTGATCTACAACTGGGAGGCGCTGCCGGCCGAGGTGGCCCAGCTCATCCACGCCCACCCGACGCAGAGCGAGGCGCTCGGCGAGGCCCACCTGGCCCTGGCGGGCAAGCCGCTGCACTCCCACGACTGACCCTCTCGGTCATCGGGCGCGACGACACAGACTTCCGCAATTCGTTAGGAGCAACCGAAACCATGGCGGTTTCCGTAACCCTTCCGGCGCTCGGCGAGAGCGTCACCGAGGGCACTGTCACCCGCTGGCTCAAGGCCGAGGGTGAGCGCGTCGAGGCCGACGAGCCGCTGCTCGAGGTCTCGACCGACAAGGTCGACACCGAGATCCCGGCCCCCGCCTCCGGCGTGCTGTCCTCCATCAAGGTCGCCGAGGACGAGACCGTCGAGGTCGGCGCCGAGCTGGCGCTGATCGACGACGGCACCGGTGCCCCGGCCGCCGAGCAGGCGCCCGCCGCCGAGCAGGCCGCCGCCCCGGCTCCCGAGCCGGCCCCGCAGGCCCAGCCGTCCACCGAGCAGGCGGCCCCCGCCCCGGCCCCGACCGCCGAGGCCGCCTCCGGCGGCGGCTCCGCCGAGGGCACCGACGTGGTCCTGCCCGCGCTCGGCGAGTCCGTCACCGAGGGCACCGTCACCCGCTGGCTGAAGTCGGTCGGCGACAGCGTCGAGGCCGACGAGCCGCTGCTCGAGGTCTCCACCGACAAGGTCGACACCGAGATCCCGGCGCCCGCCTCCGGCGTGCTGCTGGAGATCGTGGTCGGCGAGGACGAGACCGCCGAGGTCGGCGCCAAGCTGGCCGTCATCGGCGCCGAGGGTGCCGCTCCGGCCGCCGCCCCGGCCCCCGAGGCCCCGGCCGCCGAGGCGGCCCCGGCCCAGCCGGCCCCGGCCCAGGCCGCTGAGGCGCAGGCCGCCCCGGCCCCGGCGCAGCCCGCCCCCGCGCAGGCCGCCCCGGCCCCGGCGCAGCCCGCCCCCGCGCAGGCCGCCCCGGCTCCGCAGGCGCCCGCCGCCCCGGCCCCCGAGCCGGTCCCGGCCGCTCCGGCGCCCGCCCCGGCCCAGGCCCCGGCCCCGGCCGCCGCGCAGGCGACGGACGAGGGCGCGTACGTGACCCCGCTGGTGCGCAAGCTCGCCGCCGAGAACGGCGTCGACCTGTCCACCGTGCAGGGCACCGGCGTCGGCGGCCGCATCCGCAAGCAGGACGTGCTGGCCGCCGCGGAGGCCGCCAAGGCCGCCGCCGCTGCCCCGGCCCCCGCCGCCGCCCCCGCCGCCGCTCCGGCCGCCGCCAAGAAGGCGCCGAAGCTGGAGGCGTCCCCGCTGCGCGGCCAGACCGTGAAGATGCCGCGCATCCGCAAGGTCATCGGCGACAACATGGTCAAGGCGCTGCACGAGCAGGCGCAGCTGTCCTCCGTGGTCGAGGTGGACGTCACCCGCCTGATGAAGCTGCGCGCCCGCGCCAAGGACGCGTTCGCGGCCCGCGAGGGCGTCAAGCTCTCCCCGATGCCGTTCTTCGTCAAGGCCGCGGCCCAGGCGCTGAAGGCCCACCCGGTCATCAACGCCAAGATCAACGAGGCCGAGGGGACCATCACCTACTTCGACACCGAGAACATCGGTATCGCGGTGGACTCCGAGAAGGGCCTGATGACCCCGGTCATCAAGCACGCCGGTGACCTCAACATCGCCGGTATCGCCAAGGCCACGGCGGAGCTCGCGGGCAAGGTCCGGGCGAACAAGATCACCCCGGACGAGCTGTCCGGCGCGTCCTTCACCATCTCCAACACCGGTTCGCGCGGCGCGCTCTTCGACACGATCATCGTGCCGCCGGGCCAGGTCGCGATCCTCGGCATCGGCGCCACGGTCAAGCGCCCCGCCGTGATCGAGACGGAGGAGGGCACGGTCATCGGCGTCCGCGACATGACCTACCTGACCCTCTCCTACGACCACCGCCTGGTGGACGGCGCCGACGCCGCCCGTTACCTGACGGCGGTCAAGGCGATCCTGGAGGCCGGCGAGTTCGAGGTCGAGCTCGGTCTCTGACTCCGCCGGCCCCGCCAGGGGCCGGGGATCTGAACGGAGTCGAGCCGGGCCCGCCACCGGGAAGCCCCCGGGTACGGCTGTACGGCGCCCCCGTCCGGAAGTTCCGGACGGGGGCGCCGTCGTTCGTGTAAGCCTTGTCTCACCTGCGTAAAAGCCCCTGTATGCGCCCTTCCCCCGAGGGCTCACAGCCGTATTGTCTAAGCGTCGAACGCCCCCGGGGGCCAACGAGGCCCCTCCCTAAGGAGCCCTCATGACCGCCCCCGTCATCCACTCGCTGCGCGAACAGATCCGCGAGCACATCCTGGAAGGGATCATCAGCGGGCGCTGGCAGCCGGGCGAGCGGATCGTGGAGCGGCGCATCGCCACCGAGCTGGAGGTCAGCCAGACCCCGGTCCGGGAGGCGCTGCGCGAGCTGGAGTCACTGCGGCTGATCGAGTCGGCACCGAACAAGGGCGTACGGGTACGGAATCTGACCGCGGCCGACCTGGAGGAGAGCTATCCGGTCCGGGCCGGCCTGGAGGCGATCGCGGCGGAGCTGGCGGCGGAGAAGCTGGCCGAGGACTGCTCGGTGCTCGAACCCCACGTCAGCGCGCTCTACGAGGCCGACCGGAACGCGGACGGGACCGCGCAGGTGCGGCACACCGTCGGTTTCCACCGGGAGCTGGTCCGGGCCGCCGACAACTCGGTGCTGCTGCACACCTGGGAGGGCCTGGGCATCGAGGTGTTCACGGCGCTGTCGATCCGCTGGCTCGGCACGGTGCAGCAGTCGTACGCCGAGGAGCACGAGGAGCTGGTGGCCGCCTTCAAGCGGCGCGACCCGCGCATCGCCGAGCTGGTGAAGGCACATGTGCTCGGGTGCGCGCCGCGGCACGAGGAAGGCTGAGCGGGACGCTCTCCGGAGGTCGGCGGGGGGCGGCCGGAGGGCCGGAGCGGGGGCCCGGAAGAGTGAGCGGCACCCCGCTCACACGTCTCCCCACCTGCGAAAATCGGGCTGAAACACGGCACCCGGTGTCTTGTTCGAAGGCACCCGGTGCCGACTTTCTCGGTTTCAAGAGGTTTTCGCCCTCAACCCTTTGATCGATCATCGATCAGGGAGTTACAGTCGCCGACGGGCCGCGCGGCGGAAGCCGCATGGTGCCACAGCACCAGAGCCCGCGCCCTGTCCTGCCAAAGACCAAGGGCACCCCCGAACCCTTACCGATGAGGGAACCCCCTTCGACTGAGGAAGGCGGCGACATGACCGACCCCAACGCCATCCAGCCCAGCGAGCTGGACCAGCTCCCGGACCGCGACCCCGAGGAGACCGCCGAGTGGCAGGCCTCCCTGGACGCCGTTGCCCAGGCGGCCGGGCCGCACCGTGCCGCGTACCTGATGCGCCGCACGCTGGAGCGCGCCGAGGGCGCCGGCATCGCCCTGCCGAAGCTCCTGGAGACCGACTACGTCAACACCATCCCCACCGCCGCCGAGCCCGCCGTGGACGGTGACGAGGAGATGGAGGCGCGGATCACCGCGTGGAACCGCTGGAACGCGGCGGCCATGGTGACCCGCGGCAGCAAGTACGGCGTCGGCGGCCACATCGCCACCTTCGCCTCCGCCGCCTGGCTCTACGAGACCGGCTTCAACCACTTCTTCCGGGGCAAGGAGGCCGACGGCTCGGGTGACCAGCTCTACATCCAGGGCCACGCCTCCCCCGGCATCTACGCCCGCGCCTTCCTCGACGGCCGGCTGAACGAGGACCACCTCGACAACTTCCGTCGCGAGACCGGCGGCAACGGCCTGCCGTCCTACCCGCACCCGCGGCGCCTGCCCTGGCTGTGGGAGTTCCCCACCGTCTCCATGGGCCTCGGCCCGCTCTCCGCGATCTACCAGGCGCGCTTCAACCGCTACCTGACCGCGCGCGGCATCAAGGACACCTCCGCTTCGCACGTGTGGGCGTTCCTCGGCGACGGCGAGATGGACGAGCCCGAGTCGACGGCGGCGCTCGCGCTCGCCTCCCGCGAGGGCCTGGACAACCTGACCTTCGTCATCAACTGCAACCTCCAGCGCCTGGACGGCCCGGTCCGCGCCAACTTCAAGATCGTGCAGGAGCTGGAGGCCCAGTTCCGCGGCGCCGGCTGGAACGTGGTCAAGACGCTGTGGGGCTCGGCCTGGGACGAGCTGTTCCAGCTCGACACCACCGGCGCGCTGGTACGCCGCCTGCGCGAGGTACCGGACGCGCAGATCCAGACCTACCAGACCCGCGACGCCGCCTACATCCGCGAGGACTTCTTCGGCAAGGACCCGGCGCTCGCCGAGATGGCGAAGCTGCTGAGCGACGACAAGATCCTCGAGTGCTTCCACGTCTCCCGTGGCGGTCACGAGCCGCGCAAGGTCTACGCCGCGTACCAGGCGGCGCTCGCCCACAAGGGCGCGCCGACCGTGATCCTGGCCCAGACGGTCAAGGGCCACACCCTCGGTGAGGGCTTCGCCTCCAAGAACGCCAACCACCAGATGAAGAAGCTGACGGTGGACGAGTTCAAGGCGATGCGCGACCGCCTGAACCTGCCGATCAAGGACAGCGACTTCGTCGACGGCCAGGTTCCCTACGGCCACCCGGGCGCCGACTCCCCCGAGGTCCGCTACCTCCAGGAGCGCCGCGCCGCCCTCGGCGGTCCGGCCCCGGCCCGCCGGGTGCACCCGGTCCCGGCGCTGCCCGCCCCGGCCGAGAAGGCGTTCGCCGCCTTCGACAAGGGCTCCGGCTCGCAGAACGTGGCGACGACGATGGCGTTCGTCCGTCTGATCAAGGATCTGGTCCGCGACAAGGAGACCGGCAAGCGCTGGGTGCCGATCGTCCCCGACGAGGCGCGCACCTTCGGCATGGAGTCGCTCTTCCCGTCGCTGGGCATCTACTCGCCCAAGGGCCAGACGTACGAGCCGGTCGACCGCGACCAGCTGATGTACTACAAGGAGGCCAAGAACGGCCAGATCCTCAACGAGGGGATCACCGAGGCCGGCTCGATGGCCGACTTCATCGCCGCCTCCACGTCGTACGCGACGCACGGCGAGCCGATGATCCCGTTCTACATCTTCTACTCGATGTTCGGCTGGCAGCGCACGGCCGACCAGATGTGGCAGCTCGGCGACCAGCTCGGCCGCGGCTTCCTGATCGGCGCCACCGCCGGCCGCACCACGCTGACCGGTGAGGGCCTCCAGCACGCCGACGGCCACACCCCGGTGATCGCGGCGACCAACCCCGCGTCGCTGACGTACGACCCGGCCTTCGCCTACGAGGTCGCCGTCATCGTCCGCGAGGGTCTGCGCCGGATGTACGGCGAGGCCAAGGAGGGCGAGGACCAGAACGTCTTCTACTACCTGACGGTCTACAACGAGCCGCTGCCGCAGCCGGCCAAGCCGCAGGGTCTCGGCATCGACGAGGGCATCGTCAAGGGCCTGTACCGCTTCAACACGGCGGAGTCGGCGGGCCTGACCCCGGCGGCGGGCGCCCCGCGCATCCAGCTGCTGGGCTCCGGCACGGCGATCCACTGGGCGCTCAAGGCGCAGAAGATGCTCACCGAGGAGTGGGGTGTGGCCGCCGACGTGTGGTCCGCGACCTCCTGGACCGAGCTGCGCCGCGACGCGATGGAGGCCGACGCCGCCCTGCTGCGCGGCGAGGAGCGGGTGCCGTACGTCCGCCAGGCGCTCCAGGGCGCCGAGGGCCCGGTGCTGGCCGTCTCCGACTACATGCGCCAGGTCCCGGACCAGATCGCGCAGTGGGTGGAGCAGGACTGGTCCTCGCTGGGCGCCGACGGCTTCGGTCTGTCGGACACCCGTGAGGCGGCCCGCCGCCACTTCGGCGTCGACGCCGAGTCGATCGTGGTCGCGGCCCTGGCCCAGCTCGCCAAGCGCGGCGAGGTCAAGGCGACGGCCGTGAAGGAGGCGCGCGAGCGCTACGGCCTGTAAGTCCCGGTCACCAGGAGGCCCACCCGCCGCGGCGGGTGGGCCTCCTGCATGATGGGGGCCATGCGCGCTGCCCGGCTGATCAAGATGGTGCTGCTGCTCCAGTCCCGGCCCGCCATGACCGCCGCCGAGCTCGCCGATGAGCTGGAGGTCTCGGAGCGGACCGTGACGCGGGACGCGCAGGCGCTGTCGGAGGCGGGCGTGCCGGTGTACGCGGAGCGCGGGCGGGCCGGCGGGTACCGGCTGATCGGCGGCTACCGGACCCGGCTGACCGGGCTGCGCCGCGGCGAGGCGGAGGCGCTGTTCCTGTCGGGCGTGCCGGGGGCGCTGCGCGAGATGGGGCTCCAGGACGCGGCGTCGGCGGCCCGGCTGAAGGTGTCGGCGGCGCTGCTGCCGTCCCTGCGGGACGCTCCCCGCACGGCGGCGCAGCGGTTCCACCTGGACGCCCCGGACTGGTTCAAGGAGCCCGGGACGCCCGGGCTGCTGCCCGCGGTCGCGGACGCGGTCTGGGACGACCGGCGGATCACCGCCCGCTACCGGCGCGGTGAGCGGGAGGTCGTCCGGGAGCTGGAGCCGTACGGGCTCGTGCTCAAGGCGGGGGTCTGGTACCTGTGCGCGCGGGTGCCGTCCGGCCCGGGCGCCTTCCGGGTCTACCGGATCGACCGGTTCACGGCGGTGGAGGCCGGCGAGGAGCGGTTCGCCCGGGACGAGGAGTTCGACCTGCCGGCCTTCTGGGCGGAGCGGGCGGAGCAGTTCGCGCGGTCCATCCTGCGCGCCGAAGTCGTCGTACGGCTCTCCCCGCGGGGCGTGCGGGGGCTCCCGTACGCGGTGGATCCGCGGGCGGCGCGGGAGGCGCTCGACGCCGCCGGGGCGGCCGGCGCGGACGGGTGGGTGACGGTGACGCTGCCGGTGGAGTCCGAGGAGGTCGCCCATACGCAGCTGCGGATGCTCGGGCCGGAGGCCGAGGTGCTGGAACCGGACAGCCTGCGGGAGCGGTTCGCGCGGGACGCGCGGCGGCTCGCCGGGCTGTACGGGCACCCGGCGCCTTGAGGGGTGAGACGGACGGCACACGGCGATCGTCCGCACTCCGCGTGCGCCCCGTGGGCCCAGGGCCGATGCTGGACCCGTGATGGACGAGACGGAGTTCTGGGAGCTGATCGACGCCACCCGCGAGGCCGCCGAGGGGGACCCCGAGGAACAGGCCGACCTGCTCGTGGAGCGGCTGTGCGGCCTGGACCCGGAGGGGGTCCTGGACTTCGCCCGCCATTTCGAGGCCCGCTGCCGGCGCGCCTTCACCTGGGACCTGTGGGCCGCCGCGTGGGTGCTGCTCGACGGGGCGAGCGACGACGTGTTCGACTCCTTCCGGTGCTGGCTGATCGGCCAGGGCCGCGAGGTGTACGAGGGTGCCGTGCACGACCCCGACGCGCTCGCCGAGCTGCTGGACGACTTCGACGAGGAGATCGACGGCGACGGCGAGGAGCTGGGCTACGCGGCCGATGAGGCGTACGAGCAGCTCACCGGGACCGTCGCGCCGGAGCTGGGGCTCGCCCCCGCCCCGCCGGAACCGCAGGGGACGCCCCTGGACCTGGAGGATGACCAGGCGCTCGCCGAGCGGCTGCCCCGGCTGTGGGAGCGGTTCGGGGCGTGATCCGGACCCGTGCCGTGCGGCGGGGGCTCAGGGGGCCTGAGCGCGCGCGGGGGTTTGCGCCCGGCCCTGGAGCCGGGCCGCCAGCTCCCTGATCTCGGGGATGCGGGCGCTGAGGGCCGCGCCGGGGCAGCTGGTCTGGTAGCCGTCGTCATGGCCCGCGATGGCGGGCAGCGTGGCGGTGGACCCGGCGGCGTACCGGCTGAGCCCGTTGCTGGAGACCAGCCGGACCGTGGCGCGCGGGTCGGTGCCGGACCCGCCCAGTTTCCAGGCGGCCAGCGCGGCGATCGCGTCGGTCAGCGCGCGGGGCACGGGGACGCCCGCGGAGAAGGTGCCGAGGGCGGCGATGCCGGTGGTGCGGTGGTTGAAGCCCTGGGTGTGGGCGCCGGTGACGGGGCGGTCGATGCCGCCGGCGCGGCCCTCGTAGATGGTGCCGCAGCGGTCGATGAGGAAGTTGTAGCCGATGTCGTCCCAGTCCCGGGCGCCGGTCTGGCCCGCGTACAGGTCGCGGATGACGCGGGGGGCGTCCGCGCAGTCGTAGCCGTTGGGCGTGTCGGTGTGGTGCAGGAAGACGGCGACGACCTCGTCGTCGTAGCGCGGGGGCGGCTGGCGGCGGGCGGCGTCGCCCAGCCACTGGGTCCGGGGCACGATGGGCGGCCTGGGCGCGGAGTGCTGCGCGACGGTGCGGGCACCGGCGGAGCGGGCCTGGGTCGCCACGCGCTCGACGCCGGTCGCGCACAGCGCCAGCGCGACCGCGGCGGCGGCGCCGGGCAGGCACCACAGCAGGGCCCGGGCGGCGGCCGGCAGGGGCACCGCGCGCCGCCTCCGGCCCCGGACAGGGCTCCCGGCCCGCCGGGGCCCGCGAAGGACAGGCATGGTTCCCACTGTCCGCCCGATCGGGTCCGCCCGCGACCGCTGGGCACCGGCCGGTGGAACCGCCGCGGCGCGGCACCGGCGGCCGGCTCAGACCAGCGGCTGCCCCATCAGCACGTCGTCGACGTACTCCCCGTCCAGGCAGAACTCCTGCGGCTGCACGCCCTCGACGACGAAGCCCTCGGACTCGTAGAGCTTGCGGGCGGCCGTGTTGGGGCCGAGGACCCGCAGGGTGACGCGGCGGGCGCCCAGGCGGCGGGCCTCCTCGACGGCGGCGCGGACCAGCGCCCGGCCGACGCCGCGGCCCCGGGCGGCCTCGTCGACGGCGAGACCGCGGATCTGCCGTACGTGCGCGTTGGAGGCGAGCGGGGTGGGGAAGCCGAGGCGGACGTACCCCACGAGCCGGCCGTCGAGCTCGGCGACCAGGTGGGCGCCGGGGCCGCAGGTCTCGCGGAAGAACGGCTCGCCGGGTTCCGGGCGCGGGCTGACGGCGTGCAGGTACGACCAGGTCTCCCGGTCGAGCCGCCGCAGCGCTTCCTCGTCGTCCGGCCGGGCGGGGCGTATGTGCGGAGCGGGCATGACGGTCACTGTACGGCCCGCGTCCCGGGCTTCGTGCGGCGTTTTCGGGCGGGCACCGGCAGGATGGGCGCATGGAACGTTCCCGTGTCGCGGTGGCCGGCGCGTCCGGTCTCATCGGCGGTGCCCTGGCGCGGTCCCTGATCGCGGACGGGCACGAGGTGGTGCGGCTGGTGCGCCGGGCGCCCAGAGGGCCGGGCGAGGTGCGGTGGGATCCCGAGCGCGGGCAGGTGGACGCGGCCGGGCTCGCCGGGTGCGACGCCGTGGTGAACCTCGCGGGGGCCGGGATCGGCGACCGCCGGTGGACCGCGGCGTACAAGGACCGGATCCGCCGCAGCCGGGTCCTCGGCACGACGGCGCTGGCCGGGGCGCTGGCCCGGCTGGAGCCGCGGCCGCGGGTCTTCGTCAGCGGCAGCGCGATCGGCTACTACGGGGAGACCGGCGCGCGGGCCGTCGACGAGAGCGCGCCGCCGGGGAAGGGCTTCCTGCCCGCGCTGTGCGTGGAGTGGGAGGCCGCGGCGGCCCCCGCCCGGGAGGCGGGCGTGCGCACGGTCTTCCCCCGCACCGGGCTGGTGGTGGCACGTGAGGGCGGCGCCTGGGGGCGGCTCTTCCCGCTGTTCCGGGCAGGGCTCGGCGGGCGGCTGGGCGACGGGCGCCAGTACTGGTCGTTCATCGCGCTGCACGACGAGGTGGCGGCGCTGCGCCATCTGATGGACCGGGACGACCTGTCCGGCCCGTTCAACCTGACCGCCCCGCGTCCGCTGACGAACCGTGAGATCACCGCGGCGATGGGCCGGGTCCTGCGGCGGCCGGCGTTCTTCGCGGTGCCCGCGCCGGTGCTGCGGGCCGTGCTCGGCGAGATGGCCGGTGATGTGCTGGGCAGCGCGCGGGTGCTGCCGGCGCGCCTGCTGGAGTCGGGGTTCCGCTTCGCGTTCCCGGAGATCGAGGAGGCGATCCGGGCGGCGGCGTGACCGCGGAGCCGCTCCCGGCCACTCCCCCGGCCCCGGTTCCGCCCGGCGCCCGCCCGCCCCGTCCCGGCCGGAAACGAGCCGGACACGAGCCGGACGCTACCCGGACACGAGCCGGACGGGCAGCGGATGCCGAGCCGGGCAGCAGCCGGGCGAAAGCCGCGTGCGAGCCGAACGCGAGTGGAACAAGAGACGAATACGAGTCGTATGCGACCGTCGTGCGACCGTGCTCTGTCCATGCGCGACTTCTTTTGACCGATCCCAGTCCTACTCTCGTCCAGAACTCGGGTATTCCGGACGCCTGTTGGGGGCATCACGTCTCCAGCGGCCGCGCAACCTCGAGGAGGGGCACGTGCTTGAGCCCACGTACCAGGCGGACGTCGTCGTCATAGGGGCCGGGGTCGCCGGACTCGCCGCGGCGCACCGGCTGACCGGCGCTGGAGTGTCGACCGTGGTCCTGGAGGCCGCCCATGGCGTGGGCGGCCGGATGGCGACCGAGAAGGTGGACGGATTCCGGCTCGACAGAATCGGGCGGCCGCTGTCCACGGCCTATCCCGAACTGCGGCTCGCTCCCGGGCTGGACGGCCTCGCGCTGCGGTCGTTCGCCCCGGGCGTGCTGCTGCACAGCGACGGGCGCCGCCACCGTGCGGGCGCCGTGGCGAGCGCGGGGAGCGCCCGGGGCGCACTCGCCGGGGGCACAAGGGGCGCACTCCATGTGGTGCGCGCCCTGGCCGGTGCTCCCCGGCCGGGGCCGGTGCCCAGGCGGCTCGCCTCCGCGCCGCGGACGCCCGGGAGGACGGCGCCGGCGCTCCGCGGCCGGGCGGGCGCCCCCCTGGGCACCGCCGTCGACCAGGCCCGCCTCGGTGCCGCCCTCACCCGGCTCGCGGGCACGCCCGTCGACCGGCTGCTGGCCCGCCCCGAGCTGCCCGCCGCGCGGGCCCTCGCGGCCCGCGGCCTGCCCGCCCGCGCGGTCGACGGTTTCCTGCGCCCGCTGCTCTCCGCGCTGCTGTGCGACCCGGAGCTGACCACCTCCAGCCGGTGCGCGGACCTCGCGCTGCACGCCTTCGCCAGCGGGCGCCTGTGCCTGCCGGAGGGCGGCGCGGAGACCCTGCCCGAGCGGCTGGCGCGCACCCTGCCGCCGGGTACCGTGCACACCGGCGTCCGGGTCACCTCGATCGCCGCCAACGCGGTGACCACCGCCGAGCACGGCGAGATCCGCTGCCGGGCCGTCCTGCTGGCGACCGACGCGCGCGCCGCCGCCGAGCTGCTGCCCGGTCTGCGCGTCCCGGACTTCCACCCGGTGACGGTGGTGCACCACGCCACGGACGAACCGCCCGCGACCGGTGCCGCGCTGCTCCTCGACGCCGACCGCGGCGGCCCGGTCGCGCACACGGCGGTGGTCAGTCACGTCGACCCGTCCCGGGCCCCGGCCGGCAGGGCGCTGGTCTCCTCCACCGTGCTGGGCCCCCCGCCGCCCGGCGTGGACACGGCCGTACGCGTGCACCTGGCGCGCCTGTACGGCACCTCGACGGCGCGCTGGGAGACGCTCGCCGTCCACCACACCGCCGAGGCGGTGCCCGCGATGCGCCCGCCGCACGACCCGCACCGGCCCGTGCGGCTGCTGGCCGGGCTGTACGTGTGCGGCGACCACCGCGACACCAGTACCGTGCAGGGCGCGCTGCGCTCGGCGCGCCGGGCGGCGGCGGCGATCCTGGCGGACCTGGGGGCCGCGGGCTCGACGCACGTGGCCGGCCCCCTGCCGGCGGCGCGGGCGGCGTGACCCGCCGTCCCGGCCGGGGGTCCGGCCCGGCTCACCCCAGGGCCGCCACCTTGTCCCGGTAACCCCGCACCGGCGCCGCGTCCTTGTACGGCTCCAGCCGGCGCTCGAAGTCCCTGACGTACTCCACCGCCCGCGCCGACCGCATCTCCGCCGCCTGCCCGGCCGCCTCGGCGCCGAGCCGGCACGCCTCGTCGAGCTCGCCCAGGCCGAGGCGGGCGGTGGCGAGGACGACGCGGCAGAACAGCCGGCTGCGGGCGTACATGGGCGCGCGCAGTTGCAGCGAGCGCTCCGCGTGCTGGGCGGCGGCGCGGAACTGCTGGAGGTCGCGGAAGCAGTGCCCGAACTCGTCGGCGAGCTGCGCCTCGTCGAAGAAGCGCGCCCAGTGCGGCACCTCGTCCCCGGGCCGGGCGGCCTCCAGGGCGCGCTCGGCCCGCACCAGCGCCGAGTTGCAGGCCCGCACCTCGCCGAGCACGGCGTGCCCGCGCGCCTCGGAGGCGTGCAGCAGGCACTGCACCACGGGCGCAACGCTGGTGCCGGCCCCCTGCTGGGCGACGCGGGCCAGCTGCACGGCCTCCCGCCCGTGGCCGAGGTAGACGGCCTGCCGGCTCATGGTGACCAGGACGTAGGAGCCGTACGCCCGGTCGCCGGCGGCCTGCGCGAGCCGCAGCGCCTGCACGAAGTAGCGCTGGGCGAGGCCGTGCGCGGCGATGTCGTACGACGTCCAGCCCGCGAGCCGGGTGAGGTCGGCCGCGGCGGCGAACAGGCGGCGGCCGGTCTGCTCGCCGTAGGTGCCGCGCAGCATCGGCTCCAGTTCGTGCTCCAGGTAGCGCACGAGGGCCTGGCGGGCGTGGCCGCCGCCGTACATGTCGTCCAGGGTGCGGAACAGCTCGCCGACCGAGCGCAGCGCGGCGAGGTCGCCGGTGGTGACCCGCTGGCCGGGGCCGCGCTCGGCCGGGGGGCGCCGGCGGGCGGCGGGCGCCCCCTGCTCGGCCGGCGCCGGGGACTTGGCGGGCGCGGCCCCGCGGCCCTGGGCGGGGATGCGGACGGCCGCCTCGCCGCGGCCGACCTTCTCGTCGGCGCGGCCGATCAGCCAGTCCCGGCTGGGCACCACCAGCCCCGCCGGGGTGAACGCGATCTTGCGCAGCTCCGCGTGGCTGCCGGAGTCCTTGCGCCACAGACCGCTGACGATGTCGACGGCCTCCTCCGGGGTGGCGGCGAACTCCAGGCCCGCGTAGACGGGGGCGCAGGCGTCCAGCCCCAGGTCCTGGGCGGTCAGACGGCGCCCGAGGCGGCGGGTGAAGACCTCGGCGATCAGGGCCGGGGTGGTGCCCCGGGGCTGCTGGCCGCGCAGCCACCGGGTGACGGACGTCTTGTCGTATCTCAGGTCCAGCCCGTGTTCGAGACCGAGCTGGTCGACGCGACGGGCGAGACCTGCGTTGGAGAACCCCGCTTCTGCGATGAGCGCGGCGAGCTGGCGGTTGGGAGTGCGCTGCGCGGGTCGTTCCGTCATCTGCGGTGCGGTCTCCTGCCTTCCGGGGCGAACATGTGCCCGGATTGCCTGTGAGCAGCCCTTACGGCCTCGTGACGGCGCGAATGTAGCGGAGAGTAAGCACGTCATCACACACTTCGTCGGTCATTCATCCGATCGTGTGAGGATCGAGTTCCGGGCTGACGGCCGGTGACCCCACGGTGGGCGCCCGAGGGCCGGACGTACAGTGGCATGGGCACGCCGCGTGCCTTACGTCCTTCCAGGGAGGCGCTTGCCGTGAGTGAGTTGCGGTTCGTCCGCATGGGGTTCGGGTCCGAGGCCGTCGAGTACCAGCAGGCGTGGGACGAGCAGCGCCGGGTGCACGCGGCGCGGTTCGCCGACGAGGTTCCCGACACCGTGCTGCTTCTCGAACACCCGCCGGTCTACACGGCAGGCCGGCGCACCGCGGACAACGAGAGGCCCCTCGACGGCACCCCCGTCATCGACGTGGACCGCGGCGGGAAGATCACCTGGCACGGACCGGGCCAGCTGGTGGGCTACCCGATCCAGAAGCTCCCGCGCCCGGTGGACGTGGTCGCGCACGTACGGCGGCTGGAGGAGGCCCTGATCCGCACCTGCGCGGAGTTCGGCCTGGAGACGACCCGGGTGGAGGGCCGCAGCGGCGTGTGGGTCCTCGGCGACCCCGTCGAGCGGCGGCCCGCGCTCGGCGGCCTGTCCCTGGACTTCGACCCGCGCCTGCACGACGAGGAGTTCGACCCGCGCCTGAACGGCCCGGAGTACGCCCCGTCCAACGCCGGCCAGCGCCGCGAGGACCGCAAGATCGCGCAGATCGGCATCCGGGTGGCCAAGGGCGTCACCATGCACGGCTTCTCGTTCAACGTGAACCCCGACATGAAGTGGTTCGACCGCATCATCCCGTGCGGCATCCGGGACGCCGGCGTCGCCTCCCTCGCCGGCGAACTGGGCCGGGACGTCACGATCGAGGAGGTGCTGCCGGTGGTGGAGCGCCACCTGCGGGACGTGCTGGAGAACGCCGAGCTCAAGCCGCGCGTGATCGAGAAGGCGACCGCCTGAACCGGCTCGCCCGGGCGGGGGAATGCGCCCCGCGGGCCCGAGGTTGGCCTCACGGCAGGGCCCATCAAACACGGGCGTACCCTGGTGTACGCCGAAGAATCGAAGTTAGGGAGCCGACGTGTCCGCAGTCGCACCCGACGGACGCAAGATGCTGCGCCTGGAGGTCCGCAACAGTCAGACCCCCATCGAGCGCAAGCCCGAGTGGATCAAGACCCGGGCGAAAATGGGTCCCGAGTACACGAAGATGCAGAACCTCGTGAAGAGCGAGGGCCTGCACACGGTCTGCCAGGAAGCCGGCTGCCCCAACATCTACGAGTGCTGGGAGGACCGCGAGGCCACCTTCCTCATCGGCGGCGACCAGTGCACCCGGCGCTGTGACTTCTGCCAGATCGACACCGGCAAGCCCGAGGCGCTCGACCGCGACGAGCCCCGCCGCGTCGGCGAGTCCGTGGTCACCATGGACCTGAACTACGCCACCATCACCGGCGTCGCCCGCGACGACCTGGAGGACGGCGGCGCCTGGCTGTACGCGGAGACCGTGCGCCAGATCCACCAGCAGACGGCACACCGCCAGGACGGGCGCACCAAGGTCGAGCTGCTGGCCCCCGACTTCAACGCGGTTCCCGAGCAGCTCCAGGAAGTCTTCTCCTCCCGCCCCGAGGTCTTCGCGCACAACGTCGAGACGGTGCCGCGCATCTTCAAGCGCATCCGCCCCGGCTTCCGCTACGAGCGCTCCCTGAAGGTCATCACCGCCGCCCGCGACTACGGCCTGGTCACCAAGTCCAACCTGATCCTCGGCATGGGCGAGACCCGCGAGGAGGTCAGCGAGGCGCTCCGGCAGCTGCACGACGCCGGCTGCGAGCTGGTCACCATCACCCAGTACCTGCGCCCGTCCGTGCGCCACCACCCGGTGGAGCGCTGGGTCAAGCCGCAGGAGTTCGTGGAGCTCAAGGAGGAGGCCGAGCAGATCGGCTTCTCCGGGGTGATGTCCGGCCCGCTGGTGCGCTCTTCCTACCGCGCGGGGCGCCTGTACCAGATGGCGATCGAGCAGCGTCACTCGGCCGCTCCGCGGCAGGAGAGCGCGTTCGTCGCCACCCAGGCCGTCTGACCGGACGCCACCCGCCCTCCCCCCGGAGAGCCGTCCGTGCGTGTGAAGTCGCGCACAAGTGATTACTCGCTGGTAGTGGCCGGTACGACGCGGTCCTGACCGTCCTCGCAGATGAGGGCGCCGGTCAGGGCCGCGTCGGCGTTCCGCCCCCGCCCGCCGGGGCTTCATGGGTGTTTGACCGGTCCGTCACGCCCTGGTAACACCCATCAGTGACCCTGACATCACGCCGCGTGCACCCGCACCCCGTGCCGTACCGAGGGGGGACCTCCACGATGCAGGCCGCACCCGTCCGCGCCACCGCGATCCCGTCGTTCGCCACCGCCCTGCGGGCCGTCGAATCGCTGCTCATGAGCGGCGGTCAGCGCACCGCCCGCCGCAACGCCTGGACGTCCGTCCTGGAGGACCGCCGCCGCGCCAGGGACCGGTCCGAGGCACAGCGGGTCCTGGAGCAGGCGGTGACCGCCCGCCGCCCCTGAACCCCCGCGCGGTCCCGCCGGGCACTGCCGTCGTGGGCGCCGCGGGGGCCACGTAGACTTCGTGGCATGGCGAGGAAGGACAACGCGGCGGAGACTGCGAACCCCGGGCGACTGAAGCAGATCGCCCTGACCTACAAGATGACCCGCAAGGCCGACAAGAAGATCGGTCTTGTACTCGCGGCTGTCGGCATCATCACCTTCGGTGTCTTCCTCGCGATCGGTTTCCTGATCGGTCACCCCATCTATCTCGGCATCCTGGGCCTGCTCCTCGCCTTCCTCGCGACGGCGATCGTGTTCGGGCGCCGGGCCGAGCGGGCGGCCTTCGGCCAGATGGAGGGCCAGCCGGGCGCCGCCGCGGCCGTGCTCGACAACATCGGCCGGGGCTGGACGACCACCCCCGCGGTGGCGATGAACCGCAACCAGGACGTGGTGCACCGCGCGGTCGGCAAGGCCGGCATCGTACTGGTCGGCGAGGGCAACCCGAACCGGGTGAAGACCCTGCTCGTCGCCGAGAAGAAGAAGATGAACCGGATCGTCGCCGACGTGCCCGTGCACGACCTGATCGTGGGCACCGGCGAGGGCCAGGTGGAGCTGAAGAAGCTGCGCACCACCATGCTCAAGCTGCCGCGCGTCCTGACCGGGCCGCAGGTCACCACGACCAACGACCGGCTGCGCGCGCTGGGCGACCTGATGAGCAACATGCCACTGCCCAAGGGCCCGATTCCTGGGCGTGGCCTTCCTGGTCGCCCGCCTCGCGGACGCTAGTTGCGGCAAGGATGACCCCAGGGCGAACCTTCCCGGTCATCTCCATCTTCGGCAGTCGGTGACGGGGGGCCACAGGTACCCCGTCACGGCCCTTCATGGCCTCCATGACGCGATCCCAGCGCCCCTGCTGGTTCCAACGCCTCCAGTGCCCGGTCAGCCCCTTAGAACCGGTCTCAGCCTCCAAGGCGGGCCATGACGCCCCCGTGCGAGCCTTCTTGAGGAAGACCTCAAGCACGGTCCTGGGTGCCAGCCCGCCCGCCTGGCGAGGAACGAGCCCCCCATTCGGGAAGCCCTCCAGCTCAACGATCTGCTTCCAGACCTGATCATCCAGGATCGGTACATCCCGCTCGTGATCCCGGAACCACTCACCCACAGGGCAAGCCAGGCCCCGGCGCATCGCGGGCGGGTTCTCCAGAACCTTGACCTTGATGTCCAGAAGGGCAAGCCACTCCGCTTGCTGCTCCTTCGTGCAGGCTTCCAAGCGGCCGTGCGCTGACTGCGCAAGCGCGTGCAGATCCTTGACTCGCTGATCAGCTTCCTGGGCTTCCGTTTGCCACGTCTCGATGTCGGTTCGCTCCTTCTGGAGCTGTTCGAGTTCCACATAGTGGGGCTGGAGCTTCTTTTCCACGGCAGCCTCGGCAGCGTGTCCCGTGAGACCTTGCCGTGTGACCTGCGTTGCGAACATGGCCGTCATCAGGTCGATGGTGCCGTTCTTCTCAGCAATCTTCTGATCCAAAGCTGCGAGGCGAGAGGAGTAGTCCACCTGCTTCTTCGCGGTGGCACCAACCCACTCATCAGCGAGCGCCAAGAGCCGGTCCCGGTCGCCAAGCAGCTTGCAGACGTTTTCCCAGACCCACCCCTCAACGCCGTCCGCGTAAATCTGGGAGCAAGAGCACGTTGCAGCACCGGCGTACTCGGGCCTCTTGCCGGCGCACACGTAGTGCAGGCTTTCATCCTCCTTGGGCGTGCCGCCCACGTAGTGTTTGCCGCAAGGGCTCAGCAGTCGCCCGGACACGGGGTACACCCGCCCAGGGATGGGAGACTTGGTGTACGTCCGGCCTTCCGCTGCTCGCAGCTCGGCTACCTCATCGGGGGTGAACATGGGGGGGATGGAGAGGGTGATTGACTCCCCCCAGACCGGATTACCGTCCGGGCCGATCTGCGCGCCGTTCTTCTCGTTCCGGAAGATCAATCGGGCGTTGAGAAGATCCTCGTCCATGAGGCGTCCCCGGATGTTGGGCCCGGCCCACGGCTTGCCTGAGCGGGTGAAGAAGCCCTCAGCGTTCAAGTACAGCGCGACCTTTTCCCAGTTCCGGCGTACCCGGACGGCTATGCGGCGGGCCAAGCGCAGCACGTCAGCTTCGTGCACGGTCTCGCAGGGGTCGGTACGGGTGCAGGCTTCTCCCCCGTCGCACACGTCGAGGACCAGAACCTGCTCACCCTTCACGCCCTTGTTGGCGATCCGGTAGCCGTAGCGGGCCTGCCCGCCGGGGAAGCCCCCCATTTCGGCCTTCTGCTGGATACCGCCCTGAGTGCGCTTCCGAATCTTGGCAAGCTCCTTGAACGCCTCGTTGGCCTTGTCGCGCATGCGCGCTTCGCCCTCTTCGGTCGTGTTGTCGATGTCCTCATCGACAACCGCCACGAAGATGCCAAGGTCTTGGAGCTTCCAGACCCATTCCCAGAAGACACGGTTCTTTCGGCCGATGGCTCGCGTCTCGTAGACACACACGAGGTCGAACGGGCGCGGCTGCTGAACCGCGAGTTCCATGATCTTGGTGGCGCCCTCGCGCAGCTCCCAGGGCAGGGTGCCGGACTCGCCTTCGTCCGTGAACGTCTCGACGTGGGCCCAGCCCTTACGAGCGATGTGGGCAGCGGTGCGCTTGCCCGTGTAGGCGATGCCGTATCCCTTTGCCTGGTCTTCGGTGGATACGCGCAGGTAGTCCACGGCACGAAGTTGCTTGCCCGCGATAGCCCGAGCTGCATTATCGATTGCGAGCATGGCAGACTTACCCATGTCAGTCCTCCCGTGACTGGCAGGACCCCCCCGGAGCGTTCTTCAGGCCCTCCAGGGGGGTCCACTCATGTGGATCGCCTGATCATACGTCACTACCCGTTACGATGAAGAGAACAAGAGTTCGAGCATGCGCCGATGGGCGATCATCGAGCCTGGTGTCTCCGTGGCAATCCAGGTGACTGTGTTGCCTGCTTCGTCAGCCTCAGCCCATACAGCGCCGGGGCCATCAGCCTTGGCTGCTGCGGCAGTTGCTTCCTTCAAATCGCCGCCCGCGTGATCCTGGTGCCGGCTTCGAGCCAGACGACCTCTCTGATTCCCACGCCGCGGATCAGCTTCCGACAGTCGCCACACGGCTCCCACGTCACGTAGAGGGTCGCCGCGATGCGGTCCTCAGGACGTGCCCACATCACGGCGTTGTGTTCGGCGTGGTACTCGATGCAGCCTTCGTAGCCGGTCCCGGCCGGCACGTCGCTCAGGCACCGCTCGCACTCGCCCCCGAGGCAACTCGGGCCACCGGGCTCGGAACCGTTGTAGCCCGTGATGACCGCCCGGTGGTCGGGACGCACCAGGACCGCCCCAACCTGCTTGCGGATGCAGTCCCCTCGCTCTTTTGCGGCCTCCGCCAACCCGAGGAAGTAGCAATCCCAGCACGGGCGCCGACGACTGCCTGACACGTCCGTGCACTGGTACCAGACTTCACAGCTCAAGGCGTCGGCTCCTCGTACTTGTCGCACGTCTCGACGGGAAACCAGGCGATGTAGGGCTGCCCCTTTGCGGTGACCTGCGTAACGGGCATGATGTCGGTATGGGACTGGAGGCACTTCCGGTCATCGCAGCCCGTGAGGGCCAGCGCGAGCAGAGCGCCGGCCCCCGCGAGAACGAGCTTCTTCACTCGTCGTCCTCTTCCAGCTCCGAGTCCCGCAGAAGAGCAGCCACGGTGTCCGCCAGCATCTCGGCCTTCCAGAAATCAGCCGCCATCTCCTGAGCAAGGGAGTACGGCACACCTGCCGCCAGAGCGTTCTTCATGATGTCGCCGGACAGAATGGCGATAGCCGCCGCGTAGATCCCGCGTTGCTCCAGTTTGGCCACAGCCATCTGCGCTTCGAGGTCCGCCAGGATTGCATCAGCACTTTCAGTGTTCTCGTTCACTCGCACATATCCGCGTCGGTGTCCTCTGAGCACTGAGCACAGAGGCCGGTTTCTACATCGTTAAGGTTGAACAGCGCTACGGCCTCATAGCTCTGACACCATTCACAGTCTTCGACTGCCTCAAGGTCGCCGTACATCACTGGACCACGAAAGCGACCGGCATATCAGCGAGCTTCCATTCGTCGTCGTAAGCCTCGACTTCAAAAATTACCTTCCCCTCCGCAGGGTCGTACGTACACGACTTACAACACCCACATCCGGGATCAGGAATTATCACGGGGATGTCGCCGTGCTCCTTGAGTGCCCTCTCTGCGTTGGCGATGAACTCGTTCAGCTTCATACGTGCTCCTAGTGCTTACTGTCTTCGAGGTCCAGGACAGAACCCCAGGACCGGTCTCCGATCTCTCCATCTGCGGGAATCAGAAGACCCTTGAACGTGAACTCCATGATTCGAGCCGCCTTCTCGGTCAGCTCTGCTGCCCTCTCCTTCGGGAAGGAAAAGACCAGCTCGTCATGCACCGGGAGGCGCATCCAGGGGGTAAACCCTGCGGCATGGAGATTCAGGATCGCCCGAGCCGTGATGTCCCTCGCTGTGGACTGGATGTAGTAGTTCAGGGCCGAATACAGGCGCCGGCGGTCGACAGGAAGGCGCCGGCCGGTGGCTGTGAAGATGTATCCGGTCCTTCGGGCCTCTGCCTTGAGCTGTTCCGCGAACTTGGCGACGCCGACATACGTCTCCCAGAAGGCGTCTACGGCTCGCTTGGCGTCTTCCTCCGGGACTCCAAAGCCGTCTGTGACGGCTCTCCAGGTCCCCCCGAAGCCGATCGCAAAATTCGTGCCCTTACCTGCCGACCTCTTCTCGTGCTTAGTCTGGCCTGGCTTCATGGGGCCGAAGGCTGCAATGGCCGTGAGGTTGTGCAAGTCCTCATCGGCGTAGAACGCCTTCAACATGGTCGGGTCCTGGGAGGCCGCGGCCATGACCCGGAGTTCCATGTTTCCGAAGTCGATGGAAACGGTGACGTGGCCTTCCTCTGCTAGGAAGGCGTGTCGTACGTAACCATCGCCCGCGGGGAACGTCTGTGCTGCGATAGCGCCGGAAATTGACATCCGGGCCGTCCGGGCGCCCAGAGAATTTATGCTCGCGTGTACCCGGCCGCAGGCGTCCATGCCGTTGATGGCAGCTTCGAACCACGTCTTGCGCCACTTAGCGGCCTTGGTCGCCTTCTTGACGGCCTCGGCAAGAGGATGGTCGATGGAGTCGAGCACTTCGGCATCCATCGCAAGGTTGCCCTTTTTCGTCTTCTTGGTCAGCCTGAAGCCAAAACGCAAGAAGGCGTCGATGAGCTGTTGGTTCGAGTTGACGTTCTCAATGCCCCACTTACGGGCCACTCCGACCCACTTCGCCTCTTCGACCTTCAGCTCGGCAATTCGCCTCTCGGCGTACTCCCGATCAACGATGTATCCGGTTCGCTCCATCAGGGCCGTGACGTGGGCAAGCCGGTGCTCCCAGCCGATCAGGCCCTTCGCCTTCGAGCGGGCCGGCACCTTGGGCAGAAGGATGTGAAGCAGCCGGTAGGCCCAGATCGGGTCAGTGCCCGCGTAGAGAAGGTATTCCTCATCCCAGGTGTCTACCAGAGGCCAGATGGCCTCTTTCTTGACCTTGTACCGCTTGGCTATCGCAGTCATCGAGCCCTTGACCTCTTCGGCCGCGGTAGCGTCGATGTAGAACTTCACCAGCTCTTCGAGCTTGGCCCCAGGCCCGAACTCCTTGACTCCCCGAGGGTCCACGAGATGGGCGAAAATTTTGGTGTCGAGCATCTTCGGGGCGAGTTCTTCGAGGGTGACCCCGAGGGTTCGCTCACTGACGTGCTGATCGAAGGTCCCGTTATGGGCGATCAGCCTCGTAGCCTTTCGAAGCGCCCAGATTGCAGCGGCCTTGAATTGAGGGTTAACCTCAACCGGCAGGACCCAGCTCTCAACCCCGTTGCCGAACTGAGCGAGACGGATACGGAATCCCCGGTCTGAATTCCACCAATCCAGACCGGACGTTTCCGTGTCGAATCCCAGAGTGGGATTCGCTTCAATGAAGTCTATGAACTTGTCCAGGTCCCACGCGGTTTGAGCTACGTTGATCCGCACCCTCTGGTGCTTGATCTTGTAGTGCAGGACCCTCATTCAGTCTCCTATGCAGATATCGCCTCGAATGTGATGGACTTGGTGTCTTCGTCCGTGAGGTAGGCGTCGGGGAACGAAAAGAACGGATTCTCTCGCTCGTCGTACGCCGCGGCTTCCGCCACCGTCGAGCAGTCGGGGTAGTGAGCGAGGTTCGGTTCGTACTCGATCACGACCGTGACGCGGATCTTCTCGGCCATTAGCGGCCTGCCTTTCGTCCGAGATAAATGAGGACACCGAAGAGAGCGGTGAATCCCAGGATGACACCGAGCAGGAAGACGCTGATCATGTCAGCGGAGTCATACATTCGAGGGCGGGTTCCTTACAGATGTGGTCCCGAGTTGCTTGCACGAGATCGGACACGGTGACCTCGTTCTCATCGCAGCACTCACAGCCGCCCATGGCGAAGGTCTCGTCACACAGACGGCAGAAAAGCTCGACCCCACCGTTCTCCATGCCGAAGGCCAGGGCGTGATAAAGATTGATCAACGGCGCATCACGCACCGCGCCGGCGCATCACCGGCCTTGGCGAGGTCCCAGAGCCCACAAGGCGCATGAGTCCAGGTGAAGAATCCGAGACCGAATACGGCGAGAAGGATGAGGACGACTAGCCCCTTTTCCGGTGTGCCCGGCCTCACGGCGCCACCCGTCCGTTCTCTGCGAACGCTGCCCAGGTGAGGGGCATCTCCAGAATGAAGTCGTCCTCCATCCGTGACGCCACCATTTCGATCTCCTGCTGTGGGAAACTGGGGTACTTGGCGTACTCGCTAGTCGTCCTGAGGCTCAGGAAATGCATGAGGGAGCGGGCATTACACGTGGCGTAGAAGCTCGTGTAGATGTTCACCGGCAGCACCATGCGGGCAACCTCGCGGGCAACGTCGAGATCGAGCAGCCGCTTATACGTGGAATAAGCCTCCTGGCTGATCCGGCGAATATCTCCGGTGACCGCCATGTGCTGCTTGTAGGTCCCCAGCTCGAACGTATAGGCCGCAGGCTTCCCGACTTGGCGCAGGGGCCGGCCGTCTGCCGGGACGTAGAAGACCGGCTGAAGCTCCCGGTATCGGCCGCTCTCCTCGTTGTACGACCAGCCCGCTCGGTGACGGAAGAACTCCCGCGCAACGAAAATGGGAGCCTCGATGTAGAAGGTGAAGCTGGTATGTTCGAACGGCGAGCCGTGCCGGTCCCGAACCAAGTAGTTGATGAGGCCCTGATTCGAGGCGTCCTTAACTCGCGTAGCTCCCCCGAGGGTGGATACCCGAGCCGCTGCCGCTACGTCTGCATCAGTCGCAGAGTGCTTGACCAACTCCACGGTCATGTCAGACCGGAATTCCATGTGTCTCCCGCGCAAAAAAAGGGGAGCCAGGCCGTGCCCGGCTCCCCAACAGACGTGCAGCCGCTACTTCTTGAAACTTCCGTCCTTCTGCTTCCACAGCGGCTCGCACTTCTCGCCGTCCGGTCCGTCACAGAAGAGGGCCGTCCAATTGGCCTTGCTGACCAGCGAGCGGCCGTGCGGGCAGTCGTCGCCGGCCGTCTTGGGCGGGGCGTCGCTCCGCTCGACCTTCCCGCCGCTGAACCGCTTCGGGGCCGAACCTCCACCGGGGTTACCTGCACTGCCCTTGTACTGGCTGCGGGTGTACTCCGCGGCCTTCGCCGTAAGGTCGATCAGGCCCTTGCTCTTCATTGCGGCCAGCAGATCGGCGCCGCGCTGGGCTGTCTCGTCGGCGTCGTGGCCGTAGACGGTCGGCGTCAGCCACTCAGCATCGAAGCCGCTCGCCGCCTTGAGCGTGAAACCGATCTTGTAGGGGGCAGGTCCGGGGGTGGTATCGGTCATAGGCGTGGTTTCCTTCGTCTTCGGGGTGTCGGGCTCTTCGTCCCAGGGGGACCGCTCGTCAAAGGGGTTGGGGTAACCCAATTCGCTGCCCTTCCTCTAATTCCATACTGCGTCACAGGAACGACAGTTTCAAGTTTTTGTAGCTGTGGCGACCTTCACTGAGGCTGTTCAGATGGGGCAGGCCCCAGAAGCACAGATCTCATCGAAGCCCGTGTCCTCGGTCTCGATACCGAGCCGGGCGGCCTCCGCCAGATATTCGTCACGGGTGATGCGCTCATACGGCGCCTGGGCCCTAGACAGCTCCGGGAAGATGGTGCTGCCCTTGAGCTTCGGCATGAACTCCAGCAGGACGCGGGCCACGTCGTCCACGGTGTACTTCGCCGGGTCGACGGAGGCCGTGTAACTCACGGCCTGGTCCGCCCAGTGCCTCTGGTAGAGCGCCTGGACGCTCAGCATGTCCTCAAGGGACAGCAGGCCGGCGTGCTCGATCACGGACGGGTCCATGACCTCACCCACCAGCGGGTCACGGGTCGGGATGGTCACCACCGCCGTGTTCGCCGCGTAGATGCACGGCTCGACGTGGTAGCCCTTCTCTCGATACTCCGCGACCTTTCGCGCCTCTTCCGGCTCCACCATAGAAAAGCGGATACGGCGAAGGAAGTAATCAGCGAAAGGAGCATGAACCGCCTCCCCCGAGACGCCGGCCACCTTGGAGATGGTGCCCGTCGGCGCGATCACCCTCTTCTTTACGGGGACCGGGATTCTCATGGTGTTCGCGTATTCGATGGCCGCGGCGTCCACCGCGCCGGCCCACATCTCCAGGGCAGTCTTCACCTGTCGGCTGCAAGCGGCCTCGCTGTACCGAAGGCCAACCTTCGCCAGGAAATCCGCGAAGCCGGTGTGGCCCACGCCGATACGGCGGTACCGGGCGATGGCCTGGGCGCTCTTCGGGTCAGCGACCTTCGCGCAAGTGGCCCGGATCAGGTACCGAGTCACCAGCCGGTGAGCTTCGAGCAGCCCGCCCGAGTCGACGTTGCCGAACTCGTCCACGAAGGCGCCCAGGTTGACCGAGCCCAGGTTGCACGGCTCCCACGGAGTCAGCGTCGCCTCGCCACAGGGGTTGGTGGTGAAGGTGCCGTCTACCTCGCCCACGGCGGTCAACGAGCTGTTCCAGAAGCCGGGCTCCCCGTTGCTGAGAGCGCCTTCGGCCAGGCGCGCGAGTACCTGGGTGGCCGCGTAGTCCCCAGCCTTGGCCTTCCCGATGAAGTCGTTGTCGACCTCGACGCTGATGTTGCTGGTCCAGTGCCGGGTCATGTCCGCCTTGCTGGCCAGGAACTCGTCTATCTGAGAGTCGGCCCAGTGCATGATCGACATGCGGGCCGACCTGCGCACTCCGCCGCTGACGATGCAGCGGGCGATCTCGTGGTCGATGGCCATGCAGTCCATGCCGGACAGGGGCCAACCCGCAGCATCCGACAGGATCTTGCCGACCTGAACCATCATCTCCGCGAAGGGTGAGGGACCGCTGGCACTGCCCCCGAAGGTCCGAAGCGGGGCGCCCTTGTGCCGGACACGGCTCACGTCGTACACGCGGTCCTGGTGCCGCACGTCGGGACGGTGCGCTGTGTCGATCAGGTCCGCCAGGGCCTCGGCCCAGCCCTCGCGCGAATCCTCGACGCCGTAGGCGCCTGCCCATGTGTGGCTGTACTCGGTGGAGAGAAGCCCGGCCTCGTGCATTTCGCGCCAGTCGGGATGAGCGGGGTCACAGACGATGTGCACCGTCAGCGCGTTCTCGACCTCGGGGAAGTCCCTCAGGTAGTGGTTCGAGTAGTTGGCCCCGACCCCGCCCCCTTCCGCCAGCCTCAGCAGGGTGAAGGTGAAGTGCTCGGCGGGCTCCGAGGGGTTCCAGCCCGCGGCCCAGCAGTTGTTCAGCGCATAGTCGTTGACGCCGCTGCTCTTGAGATGGCGCCCGGCCGGCATCACCTTCCAGGACTCGATCAGCTCGACCAGACGCTCTGCCTCGCCCGGCTCGATGTAGCGCGGCTCGACCAGGGCGACGTTCCCGGCGACAACGCGCCGAACCGTCTCGGGCCAGGTCTCCAGCTCCCCGTTCGGCTTCTCGCGCCGGTAGGTGCGCTCGTAGACGGCCTGGGCGGTTTCGGTCTTCCAGTCAGTCAAGGGTGATGGGGCTCCGTTCAGAACGAGTCGGGGTTGGCGTAGTGGGCCTCGGAGGCGGCGTTCGAAAGGGCCTTCACGTCCTCGGGGGTGAGATCGACGGTGACGCCCTCACCCCCGCCGAAAACGCTGAGCGTGGCGCCCTCGTTCTCGTTCGAGAAGGAAAGGATGAAGCTGAACTTCGAGTTCTTGTTGCCGTACGACTTGAGGGTGGTGAGCATGGGTTACCTTCCGGTCCGGATACTGCGGTTCATTTCTGCGGTGAGTGCGTCGATGGCCCGGTACCCTCGCTTTCGTTCGGCATCAGTGCTGGGGGTCATCCCGTACACGAAGAGCCGCATGATTACCTCTTGGTAATCCGGGTTGATTCGCTGGATGCACCGCTCAGCATCCAGACGAGCGGAGAGAATGTTGTCCGCGATGGTGCACCGAGTCAGGTCGTCTTTCTTGCCGATCTGCTCGGAGACTTCGGAGGTGGTGTAGATGAACGACCGCATCACTCCTCGGACTTCCTCGGGCGTGTAGTGGTACTGGTCGTCCATGAGATCCCGATAAGCTCGCTCTTTGGCGGCATAGCGTCGGCCTGCGGTGTAGAAGATCTTCCGCATGATCTCTTCGTTGCCCTGATACCGAGCGACGATGTGCTTCTCCTCGAAGGCATGCAGCAGAATTTCCTGCTTCACGTCATCGACTTCTACGATCTGCCACTTCGCAGCGATCTCGTGTGCGATCTTCTCGGCCAGGGGCACAAGGGCCTCCCAGTCGATTTCTTCCGTCATGCACTTCCCTTGCCCGCGAACTGACCTTTCGGCCCCCGCTTGATCTTTCCGTAACGCTGCCCCTCGATCACGAAGCTGCCGTCGTCCTCAACGGGAATGGCATGCGGAGTCGCGCCGTACTTTCCTACGTAGAAGAGACCGAAGCCCTTCTGCCAGTTGGCCGGTCCGCCCTTCAGGTATGCGGCCTTCCTCACGTTCATGAGATGGCCGACCTCGAAGCCATAGATCGTCTTCAGCTTGCCGCCGTAGCCCGTGGACTCCGGGGAGATGGCGAGGCGGTGAGTGTGGCCCATGACCACCGAGACGCCGGCCTTTCGCGCCTTCGCCGCTGCCGTCCTGCCTGCCACCTGATTGAGGCCCGCGGACTCGTGACCGTGGATCGCCACCCAGCCGGGGGCGATGTTGTAGTACGGCTCCAGGAGTCGAACGTCGTAGGCCGCGAAGCTCAACAGGTTCTCGAAGCGGTAGTGAGTGTCCTCCGCCGCGAGGGCCGGCGCCCTCTGCTCCAGGTACTTCCGAGGCCGCTCGTCGTGGTTTCCTTCCAGGACCCCCACGGGGCCGTCGTAGACGGCCCGTAGCGGCTGAAGGAACGTTTCCTTGGCGTACTCGCTGTCCCTGAGGACTCCGGCCTCGAACTCACTCTTGGTGCCCGCGTTCCAGCGGGACGGGGTGGGGTAGTCCACCAGGTCCCCGATCTGGACCACTTCGTCCGGCTGGTACTCCCCGATGAACTGGATGACGTTCTTCAGTGCCCGCTTATCCTCGAAAGGCATCTGAGTGTCGGAGATGACGACAACGCGCTTCACACAGCTCCTCCGTAGTAGGCCACTTCGGGAAGGCGGATCGGCACGAAGTCCCAAATCTGACCGTCCTGGACCCGATTGAGTTCCAGCTCACTGATGGGCTCCGCGAAGCCATTGTCGAGCTGGTATCCGTCTTCGTAGGCGGCTTGAATCGCCGCCTCGATCGCCGTGGCGTGCTCTTCGAGGGTCACTTGGTCTCGTCCTCCAGGTGCAGCAGTTCGGCAAGGAAAGAAAGCGGGTCCTTGCGGACCTCGACATAGCGCTGTCCGACCTCATCAGCCGTCGAGTACCAGATGGTGAGTTCGAGGTATTCTTCGTCGTAGGCGCACGTGTCGCAGTAGCCATACTGCTCAGACTTGATCGCCCAATCTTCCTCGTCGATCCGGGCCGACACCGCCTTGATGCCCTCGTGGACCTCAAGCCACTTGATGACGAGTGCCTGAATTCGTTCGTTCACGGTCATGCCGCGGCCTCCAGGCGCTCGATTTCACGGTTGATGTACCAGGCAGCCTTGCGCAGGTCGGTAATCGGCTCGCCATGCTTACGGCCGGCGCGGAGGACGTACTTCACGACGTTGCCCGTGTTGAAGGGCAGAAGCTCAGTGATGTCGATTACCTCGACGCCGTTCGGCAGCCAGGTGTAATGCGACGGATGGTTGATCATGTCGTCCTCGACCTTGGCAATGCAGTCGGCAGCCTCGTCTACGTTCTCCGGGTAAGACGGGTCGGTCGGAGACAGCTCCTCCCCTGCGAAGGCCAGGATGTTGCCCTTAGGGAAAGTGACTTCGTACGGGTACATCTCATCCTCGCGGTATTTGGAAATGAATCCCCGCTGCCCACGGAAGTGCTCCGTGTAAGCGGTGGAGGGCTTAGAGATCTCTACAGACTGCCCGACGTTGAACTTCACTCCGCAGCCTCCAGCTCGTCATCCTCGAAGAACAGGCCCCCGATGGCCGGCAGACCGTTTCGGGAGTCGAGCAGGACGGAAGTCGCCGCCTCCGAGGAGGCGTAGTCCACGAACTCAATCGTGCCCGTGCAGCCAGCGAGGGCGTCATCTAGATTTGGCTTTACTCGGACTCGTGTTCCGGGCTTCCATTTCGACTTCACAGGCCGATCCTTTCTCTCAGGGCGACAGCCCCGTACTCGTGCAGGAAGGAATTTGAGTCGTGGCCTTCTCCAAGGACGATGACCTTGGAGTTAGGCAGGAGTGCCGCCAGTTTTTCGGCGGCCTCAATTCCGGGCTTGTCTCCGTCCGCGATGATGTAGACGACCTCGAATCCACGGAGGGGCGGCACAAAGTGATCTCGCCACGATGACGTGCCTTGGTAGGCGATGGCCGGCACCCCAACTGACTCCCACGCCATTGCGTCACACTCGCCCTCGGTGACGACGATGTACGAGCCAGCAGTGATAAGCGCTCGGGTGTTGAAGAGTCTCGGCTGATCGCCGGGGATGGTCAGGTACTTGCCGTGCCCGCTGTGCTTTTCCTTGCGGGTGGGAGCAAGGTAGTTGCCGTTCTCGTCCCGTACGCACTGGTCGGCTATGCAGCGGAACCGGATGGTCGCCGTGCCGTGCGCTCCGCCCGCCGGCCGCAGGTACGGGACAACGAGCATCCCGGACCGCTGCTCATGACCAGTCAGAGCCGAACTGACGTATCCCAGGCCGAACGTGTCGGCCACGTCGCCCAGGCCGCGGGCCTCGACGTACTTCTCCGCCGGGCTTCCCTCGTACTGCTGGTGATACGTCTTCGCCGCTTCCACCGATCCGGGCATGTGCCCATGCCTGGGCGTCTCGGAAGCCAATCTTCTCCTCACGCATGATCACGTCTATCGAGTCCTCGGAGACCTGACAGACAAAGCAGTTCCAGCGTTGTTTTTCGATATTCACCGAGGCGCTGGGGTTGTCGTCAACGTGAAGAGGGCAGGGGAGCTTTTGCCACCCTGCCCTCTCACAGACATTTATTGAGTAGTAGTACTTCAGAACCTCAGCGATCGAAGGCTTAGCGATCTTCTTGGGGGGCCGGCTCACCGACGCGCCTCACCTCGACGGGGAAGTCGTACTTGCGGTGCACGCTGCCCATGTAGGTCTTCTCGCCGCGCCATTTGCGGTAGTCGAACTTGATCTGCTCACTCATCGGGAATCTCTCGCATGTCCACGTGAAAGCGCTGTCCGAGGAATCGGACGGCAGGCGGGTCTTCCAAGTAGTTGGCTGCGCTGCGCAGCACTTCGGGTTTGTCCTTGGCTCCGGGCAGGACGCGCCGGTTGCACAGGCGGCAGGTGAGCCCTCGGACCACGCCTGTCTTGTGGTCGTGGTCGACATCGAGCCGGTAGCGGCGTGACTGGCCGCAGATGGCACAGACGCCGCCCTGGTAGTCCATGAGGGCCTGATACTCGCCGGGGGCCAGGCCGTAGGTGCTGGTTACGCGGCCTTCGTGAGATGCGGCCCTTCGGGCTGCCTTCCTACAGGTCGCACACACCCTGCCCTTGGGGGTGAAGAAGCGTTCTGCGCGGCTCTTCTCGCACTTCGTGCAGCGCCGGTATCCGGCGCGGGGCTTAGACACGCGGCCTCAGGGCCGCCTCTAGCCGCTTCTGGTCCTTGGTGGAGACTGCCTCGGCGGCAAGCTCCTGGAGGTGTGAGAGAGGGACGACCGACCATGCCTTGCCGCCCGCGGCCGGCATCGAGACTGCGACTACCTGAGCTGCGCAGTGGCGTGACTGGAACTTCAGTTCCTTGGCGAGCCGGTAGAGCCGCATCTTACGGGCGCTCTCGAATGAGAGGACCAGGGTTACTACTCCGCCCCCAGCTTCCCGGAACTGATTCTCGGAAAGCTGCGGGTTCTCTTCGAGAAGCACGTCCACGATTTCCCGCTCAATCCTGTACCCGCAAGTCCCGCTCATTCCCTCCCCTTTCCTTAATTTCAATGTAGATCATCGAACAGACAGTTTCAAGTTCGATGATCCACTGAACCCTGTGACATAGCTAACTCAGAGAGTGTCGTCCACGTCCGTGAGCCGCATGTTCGAGCTGTTGAATGTGTAGCTGGAGTACGTCTGGCCGCTGGAGTCCTCGAATCCCTCGCGGTTCTTGACGGGAGAGACGTGCAGAATGCGCCCGTCCATGCCGTCGAGTTCCTTGAAGATGGTGAGGATGACGTTCGGCACCCGGCCGATCTTGCCTTTCACTCCGGAGAGCGGGATGGGCGAGAGGCCGTCGCTGTGCTCTCCGGTCACATGGTGCAGCGCCAAGACATGAGCGCCGGTGACCCGAGCCATGTCCGACATGTATTCGCACATTGCTTCCAGGCCGAACGTGAACGCCTCGGCGCTGTCCGCGGATGACTCGCCGGCAACGTTGGTGATGTTGTCCACCACGATCAGATGGGGAAACATCCCGAATACCTCGAAATAGGCCCTGAGGTTGCCTTCGATATCCGAGAGGGTAGGCCGGGCGTTGTAGTCGAACCTGATCCACCAGCGCTTCGCCAGGTCACCCATGTACTCATCGAACGAGTCCGCCAGCAGCTTCCGCTTCACGTCCCGTACGTTCTCGCCCGTGAGGATTGCTGTCGCCCTGGTGAGCTGCGTAGCGGCATTACTGTCGGCGCTGAAGTACAGCACCGGAATGTTGCCGTACAGGGCCAGGTTCAGGGCGAAGAGGCTCTTTCCCGTGCCGGGGCCGGCCGCAACAAGCGAGAACTCACCGCGGCGGAACTCGACCTCATGGCGGGCCAGGCCCAGAAATGGAGAAGGGAGCGGTTCACCTGCCGCTCCCTTTTGCGTGACTGACTGTGTCAGGCTGTATATGGTTACGCTCCCAAGTCACCCAGCAGGTTTGAGGCGACATCGCGTTCGTGGTCCGTGTCGAAGTAATAGTTGTCCCGAGCGCCCTTGAGCGCCGCGCGGATCACTGCCAGTTCCTCGAAGCTCATCTCTACTGTGATGAGCGGGTTCTGAACCTTCGCCATGCCGTCCCTCCCTGCGTCCTTTCCTGTTCTCAAGCTAGATCAACTAACCAACAGTTTCAAGTTTTGGGGCAAAAAAACAAGCGTGCGCCACGTCACAGAAGCGACAGTCGTAGCCCGGCGATGCCGGGAAGTCGCCACGCTTCACGCCCGCGTCCATGTCGGCGTACCGCTGGCCGATCTCGTCCTCGGAGACCTCCCCGACCTTCACCGGCCGGGAGAGCCGGCCATCCCTGGCGAGGTACCAGTCCGCCCGCTCGACGTTCACACCCCACTGCTTCCTCACTGCCACGGCGTACGTCTGGAGCTGGAACTTGCTCTTGGTCGATCCCGTCTTCAGGTCCCGGATCTTCACCGTGCCCTCGCCCTCATCGAGGGTCTGGTCGATGAAGCCGCGCACCTTGATGCCGCCCAGCTCGACCATGAAGCCCAGTTCGAGGCCGGCGTCTCCTTCCGGCGTCGTCCAGATGTCCGGCTGGTTGATTTCGCTCCACCGGACGTAGGCCGCCGTCTGCTCCAGGCCCAGGCCGTAGCGCCGCTCGATGTCCTCGCCGCCGGTGTAGCGGCCGGCGGCCAGCCACTTGTCGGTGTCGGGCTCCTTCTCCAGGGCCGCGTTCACCAGCTCGCTGTACTCCTCGCTGAAGACCTCCTGGACCTCACGGGCCTCCATACGACGAGACGACCGTTCCCACGCCTCTGCGGCGGTGTGAAAGGCCGTCCCGTGACATGACCATGCGGCCGGTCTCGGCTCGACGCGCTCTACCCGCTGGAGGTACCAGCGCCAGGCGCATCGTTCGTACTGCTCTACCTGAGAGACCGACCGCGGCTGATTCTCAACGCTCAAGTTACAGATATCCCCACTCTGCTCAGACGGATGATGGTGAAGGCACTCGACCCTGGGATGTCCGAGTGCTCCCGGTCGAACTCCTGCCGGGCCATTTCCAGCTTGGACATGGGAGCCCCCAGCTCGTCTTCGAGAGCAGCCAGACGCTCAGCAGTGAGGGATTGCAGGGCGAGGTCCGTGACAATCACGTCCACCCAGTCAGCGACCCCACCCGAGCAGTACAGGATCAGCACACCAAGAGTTTCGTAGTCCGGTACTACGGAGGTCGGGTCCGCTTTCCACGTGCAGTCCGTTGCACAGGCTGCTCCCCGCCCGTATACATCTCCCGACCGGCACATCTCGACTTCGACGGAACCGGTTCCAAGTTCGTTCATCAGCACTCACTGTGTCCAAGTAGCGGAAGAACACCTTCCACTTCTTTCACCATACAGCTTGCATCTGTCGGTTCAAGGCCAAGTAATGCGTTCAGGATCACAACGGACGCGGTTGCACCAACAAAGGCAAAGACAAGGCAAAAAAAAGGACCCTTCGCACCAAGGGCGAAAGGTCCTGAAATGTCCAGCTTGATCGGGTATCGACCCATGCTTTCGTTGCATCCTACATACTCTCAACCTTTACTATCGGAGCTTCCTCCGAAGAATCGTTACTGTCGGGCACCATGAGGGCCTTGAGGTGCGCACCCTTGGGCTTCTCCCGCCCCGCAGGCCAGCGAAGGATGAGCTGGCCGTCCGCCGGCTCCCTGGGCAGCCACACCCACGAGGACTCTGCGTTGGTCACGTCCAGGTGCAGCACGGCGTCCCTGTCGCGTGCGTCCGCGGCCACCTTCTTTGCCCGCCGCAACGGCACACCGCTGAGGTCGTCACCCAGCCTCCATCGCAGGAAGTAAATCAGCGAACGACCGAGGTACATCTGCGTGTATTCCGTGCGATTAAATTCACTGGACGGGTATGCGGCATTCAGAATTGCTGCGGCAGTACGGCTGTATGGACGCCGCTGAATGTTCATTCTCGCGAACCGCCAACCGACGGCCTGAACGGTGACGCCATAGGCTTTGGCAATTTCCTGATTGCTCAAGCCCTTTCGCAACAACTTAACCAACGTGTGATCATCAGGCAGCTTAGTCACGGCAAGTCCCTCTCCAAGATATTCCAGGCCACGGTACCTAGGTAGAGCGACAGAATCAAGTGCGGCGCCAAGGAGACAGAGATCGTCCCCTTGCATCTGTCTAGGGTGTGACCTGCATCTCACTCGGGCTCCAACACGTCCCGGACATGGGCGTTTGACACCGACATCAGTAGTGAGAGAGCGAGTGATGCGAGCGAGCAGAGTACCTAAGTGGTTCTGAGGTTGACTTTTTGTTGAAGAACTCAAACGTTTGTGACGTTCACACATACTTCACATAGATCTTGTCTCTCGTCCACCTTGAGACGTTCGAACTGCCTTCGCCCTTCCTGTTGAGCCCAGCTCCAGGCAAGGAGTCCGGGAGGCCGGCCCCGGCCGCCAGATCAGCAGCCGGCCGGGGCCAAACACACAGCACTGAGGGGTGAGTTGGGCCTGCCTAGAGCCAAGAGCATCTGCCTGACCACCGGGTGCCTCACCCCGTCCTCCAGGGACGGCAGATGCGCGAACCACCAGCTCCGAAGAAGCTGGAATAGAACAAGTGCTCGAAATGCGTCCCGCCCCTCAGACTGGCCGAAACGTCGAACGCACGTTCTAGCGCGTGACGGCTTCCGCTGCCAGCGATGTGGTGCACGAGAACACCTTGAGGTGGATCACATCGTCCCGGTGTCCCGCGGGGGTTCCTGGGATCTGGAGAACCTTTGGGTTCTGTGCCGGGCATGCCACCGGCGCAAGACGTACCAAGAGGACCGATAGCGGTCCTTTCCCTGATAGCTCAATGGGCAGAGCAGCGCCCTTGGCGCGAGTTCCTGGTTCAAGTCCAGGTCAGGGAACCATGCGGGTCGCTCCCGCAGGACCCTGAAACTCCCTCGGCCAGGGGACGGACGGGTCGGTGTCCATCGTCTAGCGGCCTAGGACTCCTCCCCTTCCGGGAGGCGACGCCGGTTCGAATCCGGCTGGACACACTCCTGCTGCCGCCTGTCACTCGGGCGGCCGGACCCTCACCCAGACGAAAATCTGCGGCCGACCCGTCTCCTCATCGCGGTAGTAGTGCTTGCGGGTTTCTGCCACCACCACCACGGTTTCGTGGAGCGTGATCCTCTCTCCCTCGCCGGGGACAGGCAGGGGAGTCGTCGAGTACAGGCCCATCAGCTCTGCCTGGCCGTCCTCCGACACGAAGGTCATTGCCCAGTGCGGAGTCTCCTGCGCTTCCGCCTTGAGCCCCGTCCACTCCTCGACGGCGGAGATCGCTTCATACGCAGCGTCGCCGGTCTTCTCGTGCTCGCCCACGTCGGCCCTCCCTCCTATACCGCCCTCACTCTGCCAGGCAGCCACGCGCCTGTCCGCCGCTTCTTCATTCACTCACCTCCCAGGAGACTCCCATGTCCGCCGACTGCAACGGCCACTGCGACGACTGCACCTGGTGCGTCCCCGAGGCCCGCACCCAGCCCTCGAAGGCCGCGGTGAAACGCGGCTGGCGGCAGGACGCCATCTTCGAGCTGGAAGACCTCGTGGACCTGTACCCCGATCTCCCCGAGGTGCGGCTGTGACCAGAGGCCCGAAGCCCAAGGAGAACGCGGTCCGGCGCAACAGACACCCGAGTGCCCAGACTCTCAGCAGCTCGTCCACCGAGGGCCGTGCACTCCCGCCCGGCCTCGGTGTCAAGACGGCCGGCGCCCGTCGCTTCTGGCGGACGTGGGCGACCTCGCCCCAGGCCGGTAAGTGGGCTGAGACCGACTGGGCTGAACTGGAAATCACGGTGACGCTCGTGGACGCCTTCTACCAGGGCGACGTGAAGCTCGCCTCGGAGATCCGGCAGCGGGTCGCCAAGTGGGGCGCGACCACGGAGGACCGGTCGCGCCTCCGCATGTCCATTGAGGACCAGGACCAGGGTCAAGGCGAAGCCGGCACCGCGGCCGACGCACCCGAGCCCACCACCACAGACCTAGATGAGGAGCTGTATCGGCTCCTGAGCGAATGACGAAATGAGGTGACTGCCCTTGCAGACAGGCAACTTGCCTGCGGGAGTCCCTTCACCGAGGGAAACACTCGGGTACGAGATCATCCGTTGGTGCAGCCGGTACATCGTCCAGCCAGACGGAGACAGGGCCGGCGAGCCCTGGCGGTTCACTAAGGAACAGCTCCGGTTCGTGCTCGAATTCTATCGAATTAATCCGGATGGGGGGTGGCGTTACCCGGCCGGCACGCTTCGACGTGCGAAAGGCTGGGGAAAGTTAGACGCCACTGCTCGCCACGCTCGCGATCGTTGAATTCATTGGGCCCGCTCGCTTCAGCCACTTCAACGCTTTCGGACTGCCGGTCGCTAAGCCGGTGGCTCTTCCCACGGTACAGATCGGTGCAACGGCCTACGAGCAGACCGAGCAGACCATGGAGTTCATCCGTGGCTGCCTGGCTGAGTCCCCCGCTGAGAAGGAATACGGGCTAGACATCGGCAAGGCCGTCATTCAGTTCAAGAGCGGTAAGCCCGGCTCGATCAGACCGAAGGCAACCGCAGGACGAACGAACGAAGGAAATCGCCCGACCTTTGCCTGGCCCCCGGTGGGTTCGTCTGCCGGGGGTCAGGCATTGAACGATTTGTACTCATGGATGAGGTCCACCACTGGGTGGGCTCGAATGGTGGTCCGGAGTTCTTCCAGACCCTCAAGCGTAACGTTGAAAAACTCGCCAAGGCCGGCGCCCGGTGGGTTACGACGACCAATGCCTACAACCCCACTGAGGACTCGGTTGCTCAGCAGATTCACGAGTCCGAGATGGTGCGGATGGGCCTGTGGCTCTATGACTGCCTCGAAGGCGACATCGAGCCGGATGAGCTGCGGGACGAAGGCAAGGTCCGCCAGGCCCTCAAGGAAGCCTACGGCGATGCCACTTGGGCCGACCTCGACGGCCTGACTCGCACGATCCTCTACGACCGCACGACGCCGGACAGCACCTATCTGCGGTTCTTCTGCAACCGCATCGCGGAGTCCTCGGACGGCTGGATGTCCAAGTCCGAGTGGGACGCCCGCTTCGACGACCAGGACCCGATCGAGCCCGGTGACCAGATTGCCGTGGGATTCGATGGAAGCATCCGCGGAGACTCAACTTGTTTGGTCGGTTGTCGCCTGCGTGACGGCAAGCTCTTCGTGCTCGGCCTCTGGGAGCACCCCCGAGATCCCAACCAACCTGATTGGGAAGTGGACGTTCTCGCGGTTGAGGCCCGCGTTGCAGAAACGTTTCGTCAGTATCGCGTGGAATGGATGTACGCCGATCCGCCGTACTGGCAGGAGAACATCGGTCGTTGGGCCCTCGAATGGGGCGACGACCACGTATTCGAGTTCTGGACCAATAAACCCACAAGAATGGTTCAGGCTGTCGAGCGGTTCCGCACGGCCGCCATGGTCGGAGACCTGCGGCACGACGGCAACGAAGACCTTACCCGGCATGTGCTTAATGCCGTTGTCCGGGAAGTCCCTCAAGGCTTCCTGATCACTAAAGACTCTCCCCGATCCCGCAAGAAGATCGACGCCGCAGTCTCCGCCGTCTTGGCATTCGAGGCCCGCGCCGACGCTATAGCGGATGGGCGATTGAGCATACGCAGGAGCCGTGTAGTGGGCTTCTAGGAAGGCCCACGTTTGATAGTCCCCCCTGGCAGCCACACGACATTCATAGGTAAGCCATCCACGCCCGAGGAATGGCTGTCGTATCTGTACGGAAAGGTCCCAGGACCGACCCACCCATCTCGGCAGTATTCCCGCTACTACGAGGGGGAGCAACAGAAGCTCGCCTTCTCGCAGATGCGCTACAAGGCCGCTTTTGCCTCCGTCTTCCAGGAGTGGCGAGACAACTTCTGCGGCATGATCGTGGACGCCACGAACGAACGCCTCAGCGTCGATTCCTTCCGCATCCCTGGCGAGGAAGCCACCGACAAGGACGCCCGCCATTTCTGGCAGCGCTCCTCCATGGACGCCTACTCCAACGCTGTCCACCTTGAGGCCCTGATCTCAGGCACGTCGTACGTCGTCGTCTGGGCCGACCAGGACGGGGAGCCGACCATCACGCCGGTGGCCGGCGACCGCATGGCGGTCTGCTACAGGGCCGGCTCCCTGTGGGAGCTGGAGGCCGCGGCACGCTTCGAGATGGATGCCTGGGGGCGTCAGCAGGCGACCCTATGGACCGAGGAATACGTCTACGAGGTCGCCTACGGCGTCACCGAGTGGGACAAGGGCGTATCGAGCCCGAACCCCCTCGGCAAGGTGCCAGTGGTGCCCTTCGAGAATCGCGCTCGACTCGTCGGTGACCCCTTCTCTGATCTGGCCAACTGTATCCCTATTCAGGACGCCATCAACAAGATCACCATGGACGCTCTCACTGCGTCTGAGATGGCTGCGTTCCCGCAAAGATTTGTCACGGGTATCGAGATCCAGGAAGACGAGAGGGGCAATCCTATTGCCCCGTTCAACGTTGGCTTGGACAAGCTCTTGCAGGCCGAAGCGCCGGATGCACGATTCGGCTCCTTCGAGGCCGCCAATTTGCAGAACTACGTGACTCTCATAGATATGCTGGTCCAGCACCTCGCCAGCGTATCCAGGGTCCCGAGCCATTATTTCCTGGTCAACTCGAACACCGCGCCGTCAGGCGAGGCCATCATCTCGGCTGAGGCCGGTCTGGTGGCCAAGGTCCGGGAGAGGATGCTCCACTTCGGTGAAGCGTGGGAGAGGGTCATCCGGCTTTGCTTCGCTGTGAAGCGGGACAAGCGCAAGGACGCCTTCGAAATGGAGACGCGATGGCGCGACCCAGAATACCGCACCGAAGCACAGCACGTTGACGCATTGCTCAAACTGAAGCAGCTCAACGTGCCAGAAGAGGTTCTTTGGTCCGAGGCCGGATTCTCCGCTGCTCAGATCGACTCCTTCCGCGAAATGCGCAAGGACGATGCTAAAGAGGCTGCTGAGGTTCAGAAGCTCATGCCCCAGCCTGAGCCGACCAGCCCCCTTGCCCAACAGGGTAAGTCCCCCGTCAAGCCTCCACAGGGCAATGCCGGTAACGCAAACCGGAAGATCAACGAGGCCAAGTAACCGACCGCCGAAACGGCTAGGTCCCTTCCGAAATGGAATCACACATGACGACTCAGAGCGACGACAACGGCCAGATGAGTGAGACCGGTTCGACTGGAGGAAACGTTACTCCTCCCCCGGCTCCGCCGACTGGCCCGACGCTGGAAGAGGTCATTGCCGACCGCGATAAGTGGAAGGCGCTGTCCCGGCAGAACGAGACGAACTACAACGCCACACGCACCGAACTTCAGCAGCTCCAGGAGGCTCAGCAGGCCGCCATCGAGGCCGCCAAGAACGAGGCCCGCACGAGCGTGCTCGGTGAAGTCTCTCAGGACCTCGTGACCGCGGAACTTCGGCTCCAGGCCGCGGCTGCCGGTGCCGATCTGCCGGACCTTCAGTTTCTCGACCTCAACCGCTTCCAGGGCGACGACGCCCGTCCGAACGCGGACGCCATCGCATCGTTCATCGAGTCCCTGCCCAAGGGGCGGAATTCCGGGGCGGGGTTCCCGCAGATCGCGGGCGCCGGCCACAACCGGGAAGGAGGCTCGGAGTTCAAGTCTTTTGACCCGAGCGAGCTTGCCGATTTCATCTCCGGCGGTTCCTTCCTCTAAGTCTGTCTTTCGCTTGACCCTCTGCGGAGGGGTTTTTTAGCACAGCCTCACAGCGCGCATAGAAGGCCCCCTCTCGGGGGGTTTTTTATGCCCTCATGGAGGCTGCATGCCCACACAGCACCACTTTAATCTTGACCCGCGACAGGTTACGGTCGCCGCTCTTGGCATCCTCGACCGACAGCTCACCCTCGGCGGCATTCCTGCCCGATACTCCGAGCTGAACTTTACCGGGGGCGTCGGTGACGTGATCAACGTCAACCGCGAGTCCCGAGGCATTCCGGTCCAGGAGTCGGGCATTTCGGCGCCGATCAGGAACCCGATCACCGGCGACACCAACGTCTTCGCTGCGGCGACTGATCGACCGCTCCCGGATGTTGACCGCCGGCCCCCGAACGGCTTCGTCACTGAGACCCGATTTCCGGTCCAGCTTACGACCCTAGCCCAGTCGGCCACCGCGCTCGGGATGGAGCAGGTTGCCTTCGATCTCAAGCAGTTCGGTACCCAGGTTCTTTCGAAGCTCACCCGCGGTTTCGCGGAATATTTCGATGACACTATTGCCGCCTTCATCAAGGCCAATGTCACTCGTGCCGGCCTGACCGCAGCGCAGAAGAGGGCTGTCGGTGGCGACGTAGAGGTGACCATTCCTCAGGCGGACGGCACCGCAGAGAATATGTCGGCCCGCGCCCTGGCCCTTCGTACTGCGCTGGTCGACGCCCGTATGAACCTGAACTTGGCCCTGGTCCCGACTTCTGAGCGATACCTGATCGCCGGCCCCGAGGTCGAAAGCATTCTGCTCAAGGACCCCGAATTCGTCGCCGTCGACTATTCCGGCGACACCAACGCCCTGCGGCGTGCGACTGTCGGCCGCATCTACGGCTTCGACATCGTGATTCACAATAGCTTCGGGCTGGAGATGTACCTCTTCCACAAGTCCGCTCTCCTGCTCGTCTCTGCGACGCCGGCCCTGCCGATGGGCGCGGTTACCGGCTCGATCCAGAATGTGAACGGCATCGCCACGCGAATGCTGGTCGACTATGACTACGGCAAGAAGATGGACACCATCGGTCTCGACACCATGTATGGCCTGGCCACCATCAAGGAGGACCCGGCGTACAACGTCCGGAACACCCTGATCGGCGAGAAGTTCGTCCGAGGTCTCAAGATCAGCATTACGGAAAGTGCCCCTTCTGCTGCCTAAAAACTTGAAACTGTTGTGATCGTTTATGTTGCTAGCTACAACTGACGATGTGGTCGCCCGTCTTGGGCGACCCGTCGCAGATCCAGCAGAGGCATCCCGAGTGGCTGCCTTTCTTGAGGACGCCTCTGCTCTCGTCTCCGACTACTGCGGGACCACCTTCCAGGACCCGGTGCCGGCCCTTGTGAGGGCCGCTGTCTGCTCCGAGGTAATCCGGTGGCTTTCTGTCTCCCCCGGCACCGTCATGGAAAGAACGGGAGACCTTCAGGTGGAGTACGCGACTTCCGCATTCAGCTCCAGCCTCTCAGAGGCCGCCAAGGCAATGCTCAAGGGGTACCGCCCGCGCCTGGGGTCGATCTCTCTGACGACGCTCGATCCGGTAATCCCGGAAGAGCCCGTTACGGGGGCCGCATGGCTCTGATGAACGAGCAGATCGAAATTCGTCGGGCTCCGCTCGTTGAAGACGCCTACGGAAAGCATCGGGACTGGGAAAGCTCCACGGTGGTGTGGTCCGGCCTCGGTGCCGGCGTCCCCTATCTCCGGACACGCAAGACAGAAACCCCCATCCGAGAAACGGCCTTGAGCAAGGCGAGGATCTACCTCCCTGGCAGCTTGGACATAGACACTGCCGATCAAGTCACGTTCCAGGGAAAGATCTGGAACCTCGAAGGCGAGGCTTGGAAGTGGCGGATGGGGGCCCGCCAGTACACCATGATCGACGTGAGGGTGGTGACTAAGTAATGGCTCGTCACGTTGCCTCTCCTGGGAATGCCCGAGGAAAGCGGTACACCCGGTTCCAGAAGAGTGGATTCACCTTCGAGACCGACATGGGCTTCGAGAGCCAGATCATGCGGTCCGCAGGCGTCCGCGCAGTTGTCGAGGCTCAAACCGCAGAACTCGCCGGGAAGATGGTCAAGGCCGCGCCACGCGGCCCGCACGTCACCACGGACGCCTATTCCATCAAGAAGAACATCCACCCCTACGTCGACACCGTAGGGAATGAGTGGGTCGGATACATCGTCATCGAGGAGAACCCCGATGCGCGACACGCGATGCTTCAGGAGCGCGGTTACCGAGATCCAGCGGGCCGTCGACACCGAGGCCGGTTCTTCCTGAAGAACGTCCTGGAGAAGGAGCGGCTTGCTTGAGAACCGACCCGATCCCTCTCGTCATCGAGTTTCTGAGGCACTGCCCCGACATTCCTGAAGGAGTGGTCACCGGCTCCCTCATCGGCCGCAATGTGGGTGAGACCGCGGTCTACGTGATCCAGTCAGGCGGTCACCGCGTGAAGCGCGACCGCTTGGACCGTTTCGACATTCTTTACGACGTGTACGGGACCAGTCCAGCGGAGGCCGCTTCGCTGGCCTACGTCGTGCGCGAGTATCTGTTGGAGCAGCTTCCTGGGGCAGCTCTGAAGGGCGCCCTTGTGCTCAACGTGTGGGAAGTCTCCGCGCCTTCCTGGCACCCCGACAAGGAGAGCCTTGAGCCCGCTTACACGGGCGAAGTCGCGCTGTATCTCGTCGCGGACGACTGACGTCTCAACGTCCCTGAGGCAGCCGGATCATCACGTCCGGATCGTTGAGGGCCCTGATGAACCCGTAACGCTCATACCAACTAAGCATCGCCTCCGCTGACAGGCCGTTCGGTCCCGGATCGAAAGACAGCATAAGCGTCACGTCGTCAGTGTCGGCATCTGCGCACACCTCTTTCAGGATCTCGCTGCCCCAGCCGCGTCCCCGGAACTCAGGCCATACAGCTACCTCAGTGAGGATGGCCGTCTTGTCTCCCGATGGATCTGTCAGGAGGCTCGCTGACGCTTTCCCATCGTGGCGCACATAGATCGTTTTCATGCGGTGATTGTAGCCGCCTTCCCTCATCTCCACGGCCCTTTGGGGCCGTTTTTTGTTTCCCCCAAAGGAGCCTGTATGGCCAATGATGTTTCCAAGATCCGCTTTGCTCCCTCTGGCGCCGTCTATATGGCGCCGGCCGTCGGTGCGACCCTGCCCATTGCGGTAGGGGACGGGACGACCGGCCCAACCGGGTACTCGTCCCTCGGTTTCGTTTCGGACGCGGGGGTGACAATTACCCCGACTGTGACCAGCGAACCGGTAAACGTATGGCAAAGTGCCGTGCCGGTCCTTTATAACGTGACCGCCGCTACGTTCTCCATTCAGGCCACCTTCGTTGAGTCCAACATCAACACGACCGAGCTTTTCTTCGGTGCGCAGTGGGTGGAAGTCAAGAACGCCCAGGATCAGCCGACCGGTACATACCGTCTCGACCTTGCCAGCACGCCAGATCTCCAGGAGATTTCGCTTGTCGTGGACTGGTCTCAGGGGTCCGACCGAAACCGCGTGGTCATTCCGCGAGCGATGGTCCAGGACCGAGGGGCCATCACGCTCGTGCGCACGGCGGCTCAGGAGTATCAGCTGACCATTGAAGCGCTGGACTCGAACGGCAGCCTCGGTTACGTCCTCACCAGCCGGAACATGGCGGCGCCGACCGCCGCGTGACGGGCGCCCGCTGAATTATTTCCCGCCCTTGCCGGGGAGGGCTCGAAGTCCCCGGCACCTTCTCTCACCTCCCAGGCCCTCACGGGCCTTTTTTGTTGTCTAGGAGACCCCCATGGCTGCCAAGAAGACTGTTGAGACCGTCGAGACCGTTGAGGTTGCTCCCGACGCTGACGCCGGCCTGGCCGCGGCTGAGGCTGAGGCGGCTGAGGCCCCGGTCAAGGTGGAGCACAACGGCAAGACGTACACGCTGCCGGCCCCCCTCGATTACCCGGTTGATGTGGTCTTCGCGGAGAACGACTTCGAGGCCGTACGCACCATCCTGGGCGAGGCCCAGTGGCAGACGTACCGGTCCACCAAGCCGACCATCCGCGACTTCCGCGAGTTCAACGAGAAGATCAATACTGCTGCGGGAAACTGAGTCGGGCCGTCTATGTCATCCGCCATTACCCCGAGGAATTGGAAGCTGACCTTCTTCAGCACTTCGGGGTGGATCTTCTCGACCTCTGGCGTGGGCGGCTCTCTCTTCGTCGCATCTCTGTCCTGATCGGCTCTCTGCTCCGACAGGCCGGCCGCTCGGTTCTGGCGGCTGTCGTGGACGAGTCCGCTGCATGGTCTACGTCCGATTACCTGCTGGCTCGCGTCTCCGACGCTCTTGAGCTGTCCAACTTTCTTTTCTACCAGGCAAATGCCAGTGAGGACGCTGAGGAATGGCCTGCGCCTACTCCGGTCCTGCGGCCGGGTGAGGAAGAGCCCGAGCCCGAGCCCGATACGCCCACCCATTCCTCTACGGAGGAGGTGGTGACTTTCTTCAATCGAATGAGCAACCTCTAAGGGGGGCGAATGGCGGATGCGCCCACGGGTGTCCGGGTAGGCAGTGCGTACATCGAGATCAATCCTCAGATGGACCGCGATGAGCTGGCGCGTCAGCTCGCAGCTTTTGAGCAGGCCGTCAGGTCGACCTACAAACGGCAGAGCGATATCACGCAGGCGTACGCCCGCCTCCAGGTCCAGCTTGAACAGTACGTTACCGCCCAGCACGGCGAGCACGCCGCTAAGCGTCTGGCAACGGCCACCGAAACGCTGAAGGCCCGTAAGGCGCTCAGCAAAACCGAGGCTGAGATGTATCTCAAGGCCCTCGCTGAAGTCGAGAGTGCTGAGAGGGCTAGTGAGGCACGAAAGGCTGCGGCCAAGGAGAAGGCCGCCCGCCAGCGTGAACGCCTTGCCCTGAACGCTCGTAATCTCGAAGTCTCCTACGGTGCTGAAGTAGCCGCCTCGTACCGCAAGGACGTGGCGTCGATGATGAAGGACAACAAGAACCTTTCCGTTGTCCGGATCAACGAGGCGAAGCAGTGGGCTGCGGCCGAAGCGACTGAGGCGAAGAAGGTTGCCGCGGAGCACACCCGCCTGACCCAGCAGCGTGAGGCCCAGGTCAAGTCTCTCTCGGCTCTCGTCGTCCGACAGGCCCAGATCGAGGCCACCGAAGCCGTCAAGGCCGCTCGCACGGCTCAGGCCGCGTACACGGCGGCCCACAACACCCGCAAGGCTCAGATCCTCTCCGAGCTGGCCGCCACGAAGGCGGCTGCCGTCGCCAACGTCCAGTCGCAGATCGCTGCGGCCCAGGCCGCTCAGCGCGCCGCCCAGCAGACGATCAAGGCGAACGGCGAGGCCACCAAGGCTCTCCAGGACAACGCCAACAAGGCGTCGAAGAGCTGGATGAAGGCCATGAGTTCGGCTGGCTCCAAGATCAACGGTGTTGGCGCCTCCCTGTCCGAGTTCGGTCGCAACGTCCAGCGCAACGTCACCACGCCTCTGCTGACCGCGGCCGGCGCCATGTCGGCTCTGGGCATCAGCGCCGGTGACTCGATCATCCAGGCGCAGACCGCCCTCAAGGGCATCGGTATTTCCAACAAGGACACCAGCGATTTCATCGAGACGCTGAAGTCCTTCGGTGTTCAGACTCCGTACACGGTCGAGGCGATGTTCAAGTACGGGGCTCAGTACACCCGGTCCAACAGGTCCCACGGCATGAGCGGGGAGAAGGCTTCCACTCGGGCGACGGATCTGGTGCAGGCCGTTGGTGACCTCGCGGCCTACGGCGGTAACACCGATCCTGATTTGGTCGCCAATACGCTCAAGGCTGTCGGCAACATCATGGAGTCGGACCGCGCCAGTCTCCGGAATGTGCGCACCATCGCTGAGAGCGGTGGTCTCGATGTCCAGACGCTTGCTCAGATGCTCGGCTTCAAGGACAAGAAGATGTCCAAGTCCGAGATAGCTGACCGTGAAAAGCTGATGGAAAAGATGGGCGTCGACTGGGAGGCCGGCGACGTCAGCAAGGCGTCTGCCCAGATGATGCTTTGGATGGCGAAGGCCGCGGAAACCGGCGGTGTTCCTGGACTGGCCGTCACTGACGCCATCATTGAGAGGGCTCAGGCTGTCGGCTCCGGTAAGGACGGCTCACCCGCTCGGAAGATGGGCGCTGCCACCATCAAGGGCCGTCTCTCCAACATGTACGAGGCCACGAAGTTCGGGCTGTCCGACTTCTTTATTTCCAAGGACGAAGAGAGCGACCTCTACAAGTATTCGGGTGCCGGTGCTGCCCTCATGGGTAAGGCGATTCCTGAGTACGAGAAGACCAAGGACGGGAAGTACAAGCTCGACAAGGCCGGCCACCGGATCGTCAAGGGCTACAAGTACGAGGGCGGCATTCTCGAAGACCTTGCCTCACTCGGTGGTGACCTGAAGAGGCCGGCGGGCGGCATGGTCAGCGGGCTGTTCGATGTCGTCGGGGAGTTCACCGGCTGGCTGAAGAAGACGGTCGACTACCTGGAGGACCACCCCGGCCTGACGGACATGCTCGTGGAGGCCGGTAAGTGGGGCGCGCTCCTGGGCGGCGGCGCCATCGTCCTCGGCGGGCTCATCAAGGCGTTCGGTCTGCTCCTCAAGCTGACCTCTCCCCTCGCCAAGATTGCCCAGACGGCCTACAAGGGCGCCAAGGGCACGGCCAAGATCGCCGGTCAGGCTACGGGCCTGGGCACGCAGACCGACGCTGACAAGGAAGCGAAGAGCATCCGCGAGCGGGCCAAGCGTGAGGCGAAGCAGCTCCGCAAGGCCGCCAAGAAGATGTCGGACCCTCGGGAGGCTACGGCAGCCCGTCTTCACGCCAAGGCGCTGGAGGCCCAGGCCAAGCAGCGTGCTCGGGAGACACGGCAGCAGGGCAAGGCGAACACCTCGCTCGGTGAGCGCTACGAGCAGCGCCGTACCAACCTGAACGGCGGCGACAACCGCAACCTTGCGTCCCGTGCTTGGGACCGTGTCCGCGGCCGCAACTCGCAGGTCGAAGAGATCCAGGTCAACACCGAAGAGGCCCAGCAGCAAATCGGTGCGCTGGAGCGCCAGATCGAGGCCCTGCGAGACCAGCTCCAGCGCTTCAAGAGCGCGGAGTTCAACGAGCTGGCGGAGCACCTGGCCGGCGACGAGTCCAGCGTCAGGTCCGCAGCGGAGAAGGCGGCTTCGGCTGTACGGGAGGCAGACCGCGCGACGGAGAACCTGAAGGCCCTCCGGCTCAGCGCCCTTGCCGACGAGTTCGCTCGGGTGACCGGGCAGGGCGGCTCCCTCGCGGACGCCGTGAACAAGGCGCAGTCTGCCGTCTCGACTCTGAACGGTAAGGGCCTTGGAGACCTCGACGGCGAGGTCACCGACGCCAAGGGCAAGGTCAAGTCGCTGGACTCGTCCGTCCAGGACGCCGCCAAGCAGGCCGGAAAGCTCAACGCCCGGAGCCTCGGGTCGCTCCGGGGCCAGTTCACGACGGTCAAGGACGCTGCGGACGCAGCCTCGAAGAAGGTCGGCTCCGGTGAGTCGTCCCTGATCAGTCGAGTCGGGAAGCTCAACACCCTGAAGATGTCGAGCGTCGTCTCCGAGATCGGCAAGCTCCAGGACAAGCTCAAGTCCACGGCCGGCGAGGCGAAGACGCTCGACAGCCGGCTCGATGACATCTCCAGCCACGCCCCCGGCGGGGGCAGCTCGAAGAGCAAGAGCACCAAGAAGGCTCTGGGCGGTGTCCTGCCCGGTTACACGCCCGGCAGGGATGTCCACGTTTTCACCAGCCCGACAGCCGGCACGCTGGAGCTGTCTGGTGGCGAGTCCGTGATGCGGCCCGAGTGGACTGCCGCGGTCGGTCCGGACACGGTGACCCGGTGGAACCGTATCGCCCGGACTCAGGGCGTGGGGGGCCTCCGCCAGGAGATGCGGTTCGCAAGGGGCGGCATCATCGACAAGCTGGGGCTCGGTCCCCTGGTCGACGTAGTCGACAGTTTCCAGGTCGGTCCGGACGTTCGCGGAGCGGCCCAGACCATGGAGATGGACGGCTCTTCGGTGCCTCTCGGTGGGCCTGCTCAAAAGGGCGTCATCGGTGCCGGTACGGACGGATCGCACTTCATCGGCAGTGATCTGGCGAAACGTTTCCGTGGCGTCTACGACTTCATTTCCCGTGACTCGTGGAGCATGCTCAGGAAGCTGCCGATCCCCAGCGGGCTCACCCAGATCATCGGTACGGTCGGCGGAGCCGTTGCCCCGGTTGCCAGTGACTATTTCTGGTCCGATGTCTGGAAGGGCAACGGCAACATTCTGGAGCGAGGCGACAAATTCCTCGGCCATATGTTCTCGACCAAGACTCTCCAGAAGATCGTGTCGGGGGTCTTCGAGGGGGCCTTTGACTCCGCGAAGGGGCTCTGGAACGCAGCTAAGTCGCTGGTGACTGATCCGGTCGATACCGTGTCAGACGCCGTAGACGGCATCTGGGAAACCGTGCGGTCCGAGTACGACGGCGTGGTCAGCATGACCAAGGGGCTGCGCGAGATCTGGCGCAGCCCGAAGGACTACGCGGCCCAGGTCATTACGGACACCTACGCCACGGCGAAGGAATCGCTGCCGAACCTCGACGGCCTTTTCGACTTCAGCGGCGATGGACTGTCCAGCAAAAAGCCGGATGTCGCCACACTGATGGAGAGCCAGTTCAGTGAACCGGGACTGGGAGACGCAGTTACCCGCTGGACTCCCCAGGTCCGAATGGCTCTCGCCCAGCTCGGGCTTCCCATGTCGGATGTCCCTCTCGTGCTTCATCGCATTCGCGTGGAGTCGGGAGGCAACCCGCGGGCGATCAATCTCTGGGACTCGAACGCGAAGATGGGCGACCCGTCTCGTGGCCTGCTCCAGACCATCATGGCAACCTTCAAGAGGTATGCCGGACCATACCTCGGCCGTGGCATCTACGACCCCATGGCAAGCATCTATGCCGGCCTCAACTACGCGATCCACCGGTACGGCTCTGGCTGGCGTAAGGCGCTGTCCGGAATCAAGGGCTATGCCACCGGCACCGATGGTGCAGAACGGGGCTGGGCGTGGGTTGGCGAAGAAGGCCCGGAACTCGTGAATTTCAAGGGCGGGGAAACCGTCCTGGACCACGAACAGAGCATGTTGGCCGGCATCACGCCCCTGCGGGGCTACGCCTCCGGTACCAGCCGGACGACGGGTATTGCGGCCGACGCCAAGAAGGGCATTTCGTCGCTGAACGCCGCGGTGAAGAAGCTGTACGACCTCATCACCAAGGCGTTCACGTCAGGCAAGATCAGTTCGGGTACCGCGAATTCTCTGAACAAGTGGATCGACAAGGAGAACACCCAGCTCCAGAAGCTCGTGAAGCAGCGGGAGGATCTTGCCCCGAAGCTGAAGGAAGCTAACGACAAGCTGGCAGCCATCAAGAAGGACGAGTCCGCCATGGCCGCGTCCATTGCGGACAAGGCCAAGGGGCTGAGGTCGCTCACGGACATATTCAACTCCGACGGGGTTTCTACGTCCTCCGCGCTCAACAGTCTGAAGCAGCGTCTTGCGGCCATCAAGGCATTCCAGAGCGACATCAACGCCTTGACCAAGCGCGGGTTCTCCAAGGAGATCATTGCCGAAATCTCCGAGGCGGGTCCCGAACAGGGAAGCGCCATGGCGAAGGAGCTGCTGAACGCCACATCTGCTCAGGTGAAGGAATTCAACAGCACGTACGCGGCCATCGGGACGGCATCTGACGCCCTCGGGAAGTCGGTGGCCGACTCGTACTACGCCGCCGGAAAGAAGGCGGCTCAATCGCTGGTCGACGGCCTGACCGCCAAGGACAAGAAGCTCGTCCAGCAGATCGAGGCCCTGGCCGACACCATCGTGAAGACCTTGCAGCAGAAGCTCAAGGTCAGCTCGAAGACGCCCGTGGATGCGGGCCTGGCCGCGCTTCTGACCTGGCTGACGGGCGAGGGCCAGGCGGTGAAGGGCGGAGGCAACACCAAGAAGCAGAAGACGACTCGGGTCACCACGTCTTACTCAACGGATTCCAAGGGCCGCAAGGTCACCACGGTCACGACCACGGTTACCGATCCGGCGAAGGGAACCACGACCACGACCACCGAAAGGACCGTGGGCGGTAAGACCACCAAGTCCACCAAGGTCAGCAAGATCAAGGGTTATTGGACTGGCACCCGCGCGGCTTCTCCGGGTTTTGCTCTCGTCGGTGAGCGCGGTCCTGAGCTGGTGGATTTCCGAGGTGGTGAGCGCGTTCGTGACGCGCGAGAGACGGCCGACCTGATGGGGCCTCGATACGAGATCCACATTCATGAGGCGAAGTCCGAGAACACCACGCAGTCCGTCCTCCGAGCGATGCAGTACGCAGAGGTGATGGCCGGCATGTAATCGACAAGGAGTGTCATATGCCGATTCCCGTAAGGTCAAAGGCCCCGGTAAGCGAGGCTCGTTTCTCCGCGCCCGCGGTCCCGGTGCCCGAGAATTGGCAGCACACGTACGTGTCGATCAGGGGAGCCAATGGTCAGGGGGAGGAAATCCCCCTGACCGGCTTCCAGGGCCGTTCATGGCCGGTCATTGTGCTACAGCCCGGCGTGTCCGGCCTCGACCTGCCCCCTTTCGAGCTGCACGCGGACGACTCCCCCAACCTCGACGGTTCCATGTACCGGGGAGCCAGGGCGGCGGCCCGGCAGGTGCTCTTGCCGGTCTACGTCTACGGCATCGACCGGAAGACGCTCAAGGCATTCAAGCGAAAGCTGGCGAACGCCCTGAACCCGAAATCGGGATACTGCGTACTCACGTTCGTGGAGCAGGACGGCGTGACTCGTCGGCTTCAGTGTTACTACGCCGGGGGCATGGAAGGAAATGAATCCGCCGACGCCGCAGGCTTCCGCTGGATTACCTACGGCATCCAGCTCACAGCAATGGACCCCTATTTCTACGGCGACCTCGAAGCGGCTGCAAGCTGGAGTTTCGGCACAGCTCAGCCCTTCCTGAAGAACCCCTTCTTTCCCGTCAGGCTGAGTGCCGGTACGACGGCGGCCGACACAATCACCGTCTCCAATCCCGGCGACATCGAAGCGTGGCCCGTATGGACTTTCACAGGTCCACTGAAGTCCTTCGCGCTGACCGGTCCGGACGGTTCCACGTTCGGGATACCGGCGCAGGCCGGTGGTGCTGACGCACTCCAGGCCGGCCGGACACTCACCATCGACACACGGCCCGGATACAAGACAGCGATCGATGACCGGGGGATTAATTACTTCCCTCTGATGAACCCTTCGCCGTCCCTCTGGCCCCTCCCTCCGGGCACGTCGACCGTCAAGACATCACTGGTCGCCGGCAGCGGGACGGCGACCGTAAACGTGAAACTGACTCCGCGATATGCGACGTACTGACAAGAGGTGCACATGGGATACCGGGTGGAGGTGCGCGACGCTGCTCTGAACCGAATAGGAGTAATCGACACATGGATCTCCATGGATCTCGTCGTCCGATACTGCCAGCAGGGCTCATGGCAGATTCTCGTGCAGGCCGGCACACCCCAGGCTGACCTACTCCAGCGGGGCGGCGGAGTCGCCATCTACCAGGACGGCGTGACCACGCCTCTGATCACGGGGCAGATCGAGAGCTTCCAGCACTACTGGACCAACTCCCAGCACTCCGGGGCCGGGTCCCTGTACTTCGGCGGGAAGTGCGACAACGCGCTCGCCTACAGGCGACTGGCCTACCCCGACCCGACCCGGCCGGCCACCCAGCAGTGGCAGGCCGACGACACCGGGCGGGCAGTCTCGGGGCCGGCCGGCCATCTGATCTGGTCCGAGCTGAATCAGGCCCTGGGCCCCGGAGCCCTCGCCGGCCGCCGGATCGACAGCGTGGCGGTGGGCGCCGACACCAGCCTGGGCCGTAAGGTCTCTGATCAACTCCAGTGGGACGTGATCGGGACCAAGCTCGAATCGTGGATCGACACCACGACCACCGGCTACCGGTTCCTCTGGGACCCGAACAAGCGGGCCATCAGCCTCAGCCTCTTCACTCCGCGGGACCTCTCCAAGAAGGTCCGCTTCAGTCGCGAGCTGGGCAACCTGCGCGAATTCACGTGGGCGCTGACGGCCCCCACCGTCACCCGCGTCATCGTGGCCTGCCAGGGCACCGGCAAGGGCCGGTACCTGTACCAGCAGATCGACACCGAGACGGAAGCCGAATGGGGCCTCCAGATCGAGCAGTTCGTAGACCGTCGAGACCTCCCCATCAAGGCCGACCCGACCACGGGCCAGCCCGTAAAGGCCGACCTCTCCGTGACGGACGAGCAGTTCGCCACCGCTCAGCAGGCCGTGAAGGACGCCGCAACGGAAGTCCTCTCCCAGGGCGCGAAAAACGGCAACTTCCAAATCTATCCCGTCGACACTCCGCTCGTAAAGTTCGGCCGGGACTACTTCGTAGGAGACCGAGTGACGGTTTCCGTGGACGGCACGGAATACACGGACATCGTGCGCGAGGTCTCCATCACCGTGGACCAGGGCGGACAGACGGAGACGGTTTCCCCCAGCATTGGGGAGCAGGGCTCAGGCAACCCACTCAACATCTACAAGACGGTATTCGAGATGCGCGAAAAGCTGCGCAGGCTAGAGGCGAGGATGTAATGGCAGAGATCAGTTACCCGTTTTCCGCCGATAGTGCTGGCGGCGGACAGCAGATGATGTCTCAGACTCAGTGGCAGTACATGGCCCGAGCCTTCGGCAAGGATCGCGTCGACTTCCGGCTCACCGCTACGTCCATCGACGGCGGACAAATCCCCTTCAGAGCAACGATCACCAGCGGCACGACGGTGAACATCGCCCCAGGCCGCGCCTTCGTCGGCGGCTTCTACTACACGCTCACCGCGACTCAGGCAGTCACCATCACCTCCAACACCAGCACACTCCCCCGCATCGACCTGATCGTCCTCCGGGCCGATCTCGGCACTGGTTCAGTCAACCTGGCCGTAGTGAAGGGCCAGGCCGCGGCCACCCCGAAGCCTCCCGCGCTCACCCGCGCGTACGGGGGCCGGTGGGAGATGCCGCTTCATCAGGTCACCGTCCCGGCCGCCAGCGGCGCTCTCAGCCTCGTCAACGTGATGCCGTTCGACACCGTGGAACACGTCGCCATCCCGTGGAACGCTCCCTATGCCGGCGCCCTGCTGGAAAATGGCACCTTCGTGATGGACATGGACAGCAATAACAATGACTGGCAGACGGAATACTTCGTGGGCCGCGATGGCTTCGTTCCGACTCGCGATTTCAGCAAGGCCCGGACCTACACGCCCAGCATGGTAGGCATCGGCAACCCGGCCACCCGCCAAGGCCGCTGGCGCTGGATCGCACCGAACGCCGTTTGGTTCTCGGTCTACATCGCCTCGACCTCTTCGTCCGACCTCAAGCTGAACAAGGGGAATTGGACGTGCGGGGTCACCCTGCCCGTACCGGCGAACGCCGCGACAGGGCAGATATTCACCGGGCACCTGGACAACAACGGGGACGGCCACTCCACGGAGCTGCCGAACTTCATGAGCATCACAGCCAAGGTGAACCGGGGCAACCCGACTTCCACCATGTACCTGTACTACCCGAACAAGAACTACTCGACCAACTCGGGCCTGGACGGCCTTCCCCTCTTCCCGCGTAAGGGATACCTGACCATCTCCGGAGTCTACGAGGCAGCCAAGCTCTAACCCGTCGGCAGAGCCGCCCATCCCGCCCCCCGGTAGGGGCATTTTTTATTTCCAAGGAGACTTATGGCTCGATATCTGTTTGGCGGCACTGCCGCTGACGTGGCCGAAGACGTAGCCGGCGGCCGTGTCCCCGGAGCCATCGGAACGGTGTGGGACGGCGCTTCCGAAGGCGCTGTCCAGGTGACCGACCTGACCGACCTCGACGGGGCTCCGATCTCCCAGCTCCAGGCAGACGCAGACGGCATGGTGCCAGCCTTCTACGGCCCTGAGCCATCCCCTGAGCGGCTGTACCTCGACTTCGGCGGGCCTCGCGTGGCCATCCTCGCCACGGACCTGGGCGACCGCTTCGCGGAGCACGTGGCCGCCGAAGACCCTCACGGGTCCAAGGCCGCGGCGCTCGCTGAGCTGAAGGCCCAGAAGGGGGCAGCCAACGGCCTCGCCACTCTCGACCCGTTCGGCCGGGTCCTGCTCGATCAGCTCCCCGACGTTGCCAAGACCCCCGAGATGGCCGACTGGCTCAACGTCAAGGCCGACGCCTACGGAGCGGTGGGCGACGGCGTGGCCGACGACACCGAGGCCATCCGGCGGGCGGTAGCGAACGCCGGTATCGGCGGCATCGTCTACTTCCCCAAGGGCGTCTACCGGATCACGAAAACCCTCGACCTCCCCCGCGGAGTGACCCTGCTGGGCTCTCACTCCAACCGCATGGTCGGTCCCGGCATGGTGAATGAGGACTTCCCCTGTTACATCCAGGCCGACCCGTCGATGACGACGGGTGCCATGATCCAGATTATTGGTGAGTCGGACGGCACCCACCCTGCACTCAACGGTGAGCAGCGGCTTATCAATCTCATGCTCGACGGCTCCAAGGTGACCACCGGGAATCTCGATGGCCTCCACGCCAGGGGCAACGTCCAGAACGTGATCCTGCGAGACGTGTGCATTCGGCGGATGCCGAACAATGGCATCATCACCGGATCGAACTCCGCGGGCGAGTTCCCCTACTCCTGGCGCCTCCACAGCGTGATGGTCGACAGCGCCCGCGCGAACGGCATTTCCTTCGAGCGACAAACTGACCTGACCATGATCGACGTGCAGGTCATCGGCTGCGCGGCTACCGGCATCAAGCTGACCGCCTCCCCGAACACGATCCTCGAAGCGTGCCGCGCTGAGTGGTGCGGCGGAGACGGCTTCTGGATCACCGGGGCCTGGGGCACCGGGCCAGGGTCGGGCTCCATGACGATGAGCGCGTGCAGCACCGACCGCAACGGCTGGAACGGCGTGCGGATCGACGCCACCGGAAATGGGCCGTTCCTCATCAACGCGCTCCAGACCCGGCGAGACGGCCGCAACGGCGGCCCCGGCGGGGGCGGATACGCGGGTCTTGCCCTGTCCAACCGCGCCCCGGTCATCGTGACCGGCCTGGGCTGCTACGTCGGCACCGACGACGGCGGAACCGCTGGCACCAGCCCGCAGTACGGCGTCCGCGTCAAGGACGCCCGAGACGTGACCGTGATCGGCGCGTACCTACACGGCCTGACGGCCGGCGTCCAGCAGGAAGGCGCCAACGAGCGCATCAAGTTCCAGGCCGTCACCACCGTGGCCGGCAACAACTACGCAGAGGATCGCGTCCAGGCGTACTGACAGCTCCGGGAGCCCTCATGACCATCAACGAATTCTTCTCCTTCTCGGGGCCGGTGGCGACCTTCGTTGCGCTCGCTGTTGTGGTCCTGGGGGCCTTCCGTACGAATACGGCAAAGGTCTGGCGGGAGGAGGCGGAAGCCCAGAAGGCGCGGGCTGACCGCCTGGCGAAGGACTTGACTGAGATCAAGGACCGTCTGACCCGGATTGAGGACGAGAACAAGAAGCTCGTGGAGCTGCTGACTGCCCTCGATCCCGACCGAGTGCGGACAATCCGCATCTGATTCCCACGACTTCGAGGGGCCGGCCTGTGCGGTCGGCCCCTTTCGCATGCCCGAAGGAGGCATACATGAGCACTCAGGCTGCCAAGGTGCTCAGCACCGCGAGGGCTGAGGTTGGCACCAAGGAGGTCTATTCCAACGGCCATTGGGTCAACAATTCGAAGTACAACAAGTGGCTTGGGAAGATCCCCGGTTACGGCCAGGACGGCTACGGATATCCGTGGTGCGCGGCGTTCGTCGCATGGGTCGCTGATCAGGCGGGCGTCGCGGCTCTGTACCCGCGCTCCGCTTCGTGCTCGGTCGGCGTTTCCTGGTTCAAGAGCAAGAAGCGCTGGTCCGAGTATCCCGCCATCGGCGCCCAGGTATTTTTCGGTGGAGGCGGCGGGACGCACACGGGTCTGGTGGTCGGCTACGACTCCAAGACGATCACCACGGTAGAAGGCAATACGTCGGTGACCGGCTCCGCAGAAGGGGACGGCGTGTATCTGCGAAAGCGGAACCGCAAGGACGCTTACGTGTACGGATATGGTCTTCCGCAGTTCAAGGAAGGCATCACGACCGCTGACCCGAGCAAGAAGGGCAAGGCGGGCTTCCACTACGCGGCGACCGCTTCGGCGCCCGCGGGCTCCAGCTCCAGCTCCAGCAGCTCGACCTCGAAGTCTCGGACCGTGGTGGTGAAGTCGGGCCAGACCCTCGGAATGATCGCCGCGAGCGCTGGCGTCTCACTGGCTGCTCTACTCGGGCTCAACCCGCAGATCAAGAACCCTGACGTGGTGCACCCCGGCGACAAGGTGAGCGTTCCCGACACTCCGCCGGCCTCGAAGCCGGCACCCAAGCCGAAGCCGAAGACGGCCTTCCCCGGCGCCGCGAAGTTCAAGCCGGGCCAGGTGAACGAGCACGTCACCAAGCTCGGTGAGGCCCTGGTCAAGAAGGGGTTCGGGAAGTTCTACGCCCTTGGTCCTGGCCCTCGTTGGACGGAGGCTGACCGACTCGCCACGCAGGCGTTCCAGCGCGCTCAGGGCTGGTCCGGTGCGTCTGCCGACGGATACCCCGGCCCGGAGACCTGGGCGCGGCTCATGAAGTAGGAGGCCCCATGAAGGATTTCGTATCGAAGCACAGTGTCCGACTGACCGCCCTTCTCGCGGCTCTGGTTCCGCTCCTGGTCGTGGCGTGGCCGGGCGTCCCGTGGGAAGCCTTGGTGCCTGTCCTCGCCGCTGTTCTCGGCCTCGGTGAGGTGGCACAGCGGCATGAGGACTCGAAGACTGCGGAGGCCCTGTATGAGGAGCCTCCGGATAGCTGAGGCAGAGGGGTCTACCTCGGGTGAGAAGAGATGAATTGCCCCCGCCCACCTTTCGGTGGGCGGGGGCTTTTCGTCGTTCCGCCCCTACTCCTTGATCCGAAGCTGAGCCTCGGGGTTGGTTGTGTCCAGGTACATCGTCCCTGGCGGGAGGTGCCGCAGCGGGTCTTCGATGCCCAACAGGTCTTCCAGCTCTTCCTTGGCATCCCTCGCCACCCCGGATGCGTGCGCCTGCAAGGCCGCCCTGATCACCTCCTGGTGCCTCTCCACGTAGTACGCGAGGTCTTCGGCGTCGACGTCGGGGTCAGGCTCTTCGAGTACCGCGTCAACGTCCCTCAGGTCCGGGAAGCCGGGAAACTCGGTGTCATAGAAAGCCCGGCTCTTCATTTCATCGTCCCAGGTGAGAATGACCTGAACGTCATCGTTCCGCCACATTCTTAGGATACGCAGGTACTCCACCGAGTAGGTTTCACCCGCGGGCTCGACCAGCGCGCCGACGAGGGTCAGGCCGTACTCTTGGACGGCCTCCTTGAGTTGAGACAGCGCCTCCAACTCCGAAAGGCTGAGCAACGCTTCCTTAGTCTCGAAGTAGATGATCGCCTTGCGCTTGTGTCGCATTTGTCTCCCTACAACGAAGAGCCCCCGACTTCGGTCGAGGGCTCTTCCATGTCCGGCCTGTCAGGTCAGCCGTTGGCCTTCTCGTACGCCTCACGGATGGGGGCCGGCACGCGCCCGCGGTCGTTGACCTCGTAGCCGTTCTGCTTCGCCCATTCCCGGATGGCCGCCGTGTCGGGTCCGTTCTTGCCCTGGGAACTGGTGGACCGGTTACGTGTACTCGCGGGCCGGCCAGACTTCCGGCCAGCGGCCACGTACTTGCTGAGGGCCCCCCGCAGCTTCTCAGCATTCTTGTGCGTCAAGTCGATCTCGTACGTCTTGCCGTCGAGCGCGAACGTCACCGTCTCATCGGCCTCGCCCCCGGTGAGGTCATCAGTGAGGAGAACGACCGTCTTCTTAGCCATGCTTGCTTCCTACCTTCTATATCTGTTGTGCGTATGTTACTTGGTTGCGGGAGGGTCCGGGGCTTCGTGCAGAACATCACAGGATGAGCCGACCCCCCTTGAACTGGGGGGCCTGTGACGTCATTCGATCACGTCTCCGTCCTCGTTCTCCGCGTACACGTCTGTCCGCCCTTCCGCAGCGAACTCGCGCAACGACCAGCGGGCCTGGTCCTCGGTGAGGTCTACGGTCAGGGGGTCAGGGCCGTCTCCCCATAGCGACCACTTGGACATGCCATCTCCTGTACTCTGAGATCAGAGAAGCGGCCCCGGACAATTCCCCTGTCCGGGGCCGCTAGCTCTCCGGTTACTTGCCGGTCCTGCGGTACTCCGCACACCGGCGCTTCCAGTACCGCTTCGCGGCGTCCGTGTTGGCTTCCTCAGCCAGCTCAAGGAAGTTGGCCGGCACCTCGAAGCCGCCAGCCGACGCGGGGTTCTCCTCGGGCTCCTGGTTGTTCATGCCCACCGGGTTCTTGTCATCGACGTAGGCCCAGTGGATCTGGGAGACCAGCGAACACGTCATGAAGGTCTCGTACGTCTCCGGGTGACAAATGTCGTACTTCCCGTCTCCGGTGTAGACGACCTTGGCCTTCTGCCAGCCGACCGGATCGGGGTTCCGCTTCCCCGCCTTACCTCCCCACCAGATGATCGGCTCGTGGTTGCGGTATCGGCTGGGCAGATTCAATACGTTCCGGAGTTCCCCGGACTTCCACGACTCCGGCCCCGCGGGCTCCTGGTCCTCGTTGTCCTCCAGGGCCTCGCCCCCGTAGATGCCGGCGAGCTGCTGGAGCTGCTGACCGATGCCGCCCTCCAGGGGCGCTTCCGCGTCCGGCCAGATCTGTCGGGCCGCCTTCACGTACCTCGCCCCGCCCAGGACAGTCACCTTGACATCCTCAAGGCCCAGGGCCTCGACCTGATCCCTCACGGTCCCGAGTCGGATGCTGCCCTTGCCACCCCACTGCACGTCGTAGTTCTCGATCTCCTCGGTGAGAGGGATGAGACCGTACTTTGCACTGAGCACCATCGTGGGGCCGTCCATGACCTCAGAGGCCATGAGGCAGGCCCGGAAGTAGTTGCCGGTGTACCGCTCCTCTGCGGGGATCTTCCCCGGAGCGTCCGACTTCTTTCCGCCGCAGGCGATCACGACCAGACGCTTCGGCTCGACCTCGGGTTCGGGGGCCTGGTCCTGAGCCACGAGCGGTGGGTAAGAGGCTCGCTGCTCCTTCGCGCTGTTCAAGGTGTCGTGCTCGGTGTAGTCGATGAGCCCCTGACGCTGTGCGTCGTGCCAAAGCCGGTAGTAGCGCTTGCCGTCCGGTGAGAGCCGGAAGTACCGCCTACCGTCCACGGAGGAGTACATGAGCCACCCGCGCGCCCACAGATCCAGTACGCGGAGACGCTTGACTGCCCTGCCCTCGGTCCATTGATCGTCGAGGTAGAAGCCCTTCGGGTCCTCGATGAGCCTGCCGTCAGCCGCGTGGGCCAGTACCGTCATCTGCGCCTTGCTGAGGCCGAACCCGCGCAGCGCCTCCAGGTCGCTATCGGGGATCGGGGTGACCTTGGGGTGGTCGAGTCCGTGTGCGGCGGCACCGGCGATGGCGCCTCCCATGTCCTCGTGCTTGGAGATCAGCGCTTCCGCGCCTCCGTGTCGCGAGCAGAAAACCCCGTACGTCTCGGGACGGTCGCTGATCAAGCTGATGCTGACACCATCGGGCAGGTCGGGCTTCCAGGGCTGAGGCGCGTCGACGGACGCAGGCTCCTGGTCCTCGTTGTCCGCCGGGCCTTCGACGGCGGCCTTGAAGTCGTCGGCGGACAGCTCGGGGGCCTGGTCATCGCCGGTACCGAGGTACCCGTTGATGAGCCGCTGTGTCTGCTCGTACGGCTCGGTGTAGGTCCCGATGAACTTCCGCACGGCTCGCTGCACGGCCGGGGTCGGGTGGTCCCATTGCCGCTTCATCTGGTCCAGGAACCAGCCCAGCGTCTCGGTGGTGATCCGACCGGAGACGCCGTTCGTCGCCCAACTCATATGGGCCAGCTCCTGCTTCACGGCCTGCGGGATGCTGGTGTCCTTCTTGAACTCCAGCGAGTACGGGCTGCGGAAGAGGCCGGCTGCGGACTTCGGCATCTTCACCGCGTGCCGGATCTCGCGAGGATCGTCCGGCTCGTACTCCAGTTCGAACTTGAGCATCGACTTGGCCGCCATGACGTTGTTGCCGTTGGCGTCGTCCAGCCAGTTGCGGGCGAGTCCGAGCACGACCCCCAAAGCATCGTTGGTCAGCTCCAGCTCGATCGTGTTCATGCTGTTCCTGCCCTGGCGCTCCAGCTCCTTCGCGCCGGCCTCGCAGGCCGCGAACAGCTCACGCTCGCCCTTGGTCGTCGGCTTGACGGTCCGAAGCACGTGCTTCCGGAGCTGCGCGGGCACTCGCAAGGTCTTGGTGTCACTCATCTCAGATTCCGTTCTTCTTCTCAGGGATGGATCGGTCTATCAGGCGCACGTCCCAACTGCCCATTCGGCTTCGCTTCACGTTCACTCCGAAGCGATCAGCGATGTCCAGGTTCCGTATTCGCTCAGCCCATTCCCTACACTCCTCCCATGCCTCTTCTTTGGTGGGCGGAGAAAGTAGAACCTCCACCCTCTTCGAGGGGCGAGTGAACAGGCTCTTACAGGACGTGCGCATTACTTACTTTCCTTACAGCAGACTCACGAACGGGTTCGTGTTGGCCGGGACCGGAGTGTTCTGTACAGGCTTGGTCTTCGCCCGCAGGGCTCCCAGGTCAATGACCTTGCTCTTCTCTTCCTTCAAGCGCTCGACTTCTTCGGCATCGAGCAGCCGGTAGACGATCGAGGGTGCGCCGCGCTTACCCTCGATCTTCACCTCGCGCATCTCCACGTTGTCCATTCCGGCCACGGTCTCCTTGATCCCGGCCGCGTTCATCTTTCCCCACAGGGGCCGCAGAAGATCAGACGACTTCGCCTCTCCCCCGTGCCGCTTCAGGACTTCGATGATCATTTCCTCAGGGGTCTTCATAGGCTTACCACCCCCGTCGGTGGCCGCGTCCTTCACCAGCTTCTCGACGGAATTCATCGAGTAGGAAACGAACTGCCAGGCCGCCTCAACCGCATCACGGCTGACCACGCTCGTCATCTCCGTGGTTGCCAGGACCGCCGCGACCCGCTTCACCTGCTCCGCGGAACGCTCCATGTACGACGCCAGCAGCTCAGGCATCTCCGCCATCCGGTCCTCCACCACGGCCCGGATCTCGTCGTACCGTTCGCCGGCCTCAGCGGAGAAGACCATGGCCCGAGACTCCTCGGTGGCCCACTCGTAGGCTTCCTTGAGAGCCGTGGTGTCCGGGATCTCAGGCTGGGAGTTGTACGGCAGCATCTTCGAGCGCTCGACCAAGACCGGGAGCAGCCTGTTGTACGAGCCTCCCAGGGCCTCGCTCGAAGAGACGTACTTCGCCCACTCACCTGGGGTGATGTGCGCCGTGAATCCAAGCAGGGGCTGGGCGACGCTCTGAAGGCCGTCCTTCTTGGTCCGGTTGGACAGAGGCTTTCCGTCCCAGGCCGTACGGAAGTACGTCGAGAACTTCGAGCACTTCTTCTGATCCTTCAGGACAGAGGCCCATTCTTCCTCGATCAGGACGCAGCGGCCGTCAATGCCGCCGTCCGCCCCTACCGTCTCCAGCTCCAGCTTGGAAAGCATGTCGACCAGCGACGGCCCGCTGGAGACGCCGGAACGCCGCCGTGAATGCACGAACCCCCCAATCACCTTGTTGAGGGCACTCGTCGCCGTACCGAGGGCATACCCCTTGCGCCCCAGAGCGCTCCTACCTGCGAGCACGGTCCAGACGACTACCGGCCGCCGGTCCATGCGCACAGTGCGGCTGATCGCTGCGGAATACAGGGACAGGCAGGTCGCCCAAACCCCTACAGGGTCGGCTTCGCTGGTCGGCATAGCCGCCTCAACGACATCGCCCATGGGGCCAAACTTCATCTGCTCGAACGTGGTCATCTCTCTTGTTCCCTCCCCTTCTTCAGGCGCTCAGTGCCACGTTCTCCGACAGTCCCAGCGCTTCACGCAGCATCCGGCGGAAGCGCTCTCCGTGCTCGTCGCACAGGTGGTACTCATCGGTCGCGATGTTCAGTTCCACGGTCGCCGAAACGTCCGCCAGCCCCTTCTTCGTGCAGCCGTCGCACGTGATCATTTCAATGACCTTGCGGGCCATCTCCAGCCTCCAACAGTTTCAAGTTATAGCTTACAGGTGTCTGATCGTGCTCTCGGACTCGGGCAAGAGACCGTGACGAGAGGCCGGGAACTCCCGGCCTCCATCAAGGCCACTCGGTACCGAACCGCCTTACGGATTGCGCCCGTTGACAGTCATGCACACAGGAATCGACCATCCGGACGGTCTCGCGGGTATTCGGAGGTCAGGCACCGAACACCTCCCGCTCGTATCGGTAGATGGCGATGGCCGCCCGCACCAGCTTCCGCGCTGCGATCTCCGGCTGGTGGAAGGCGCAAGCCTGCGCTCCGCACATCTGGAAGACGCGGGTGAGGGCCCGGACCCTCTCTCTCGCGGTGTCGAGTTGCGCCGCCTTGGCGGCCCGCAAGGTGGCCTCCGCCTCCAGGGCCGCGTACCGCTGCACCAAGCTCATCGAGCGGCCTCCTCGTACCTCGCGCGGGCCTTGCTCGACATCGCGGCCGGGTAGAGCCACTGGAGGTAGCCGGACCCGGCAAGGGTCTGAGCGATGCGGGCCACGAGCGGGCTGCGGCGAGTCAAGGCGTGATAGACCTTCACGTCCAGATCCGAGGCCGGCGGCTCGTACCCGATGACCTCCGTCGCGACAGAGGGATACTGCTGCCCCTTGATGCGCTGCACCTCGCGGTCGATGAGCGTCACCGTGTAGTCACGCTCCCCCGGCGTCCACGCCAGGATGACGCCGATGTTCACCAGCCCCTCGGGGATCATCCCCACAGCCATGTGCGTATGCTTCACAGTCCCTTTGCCTCTCTGTAGGCGTCGACTACCGTCCGCGGAATTCGCCCCCGCGTGCCGACGAAGTAGCCGTTCTCACGGCCCCATGTGCGCATGTCCTTCATGAGCCAGCGCTGATGTTCCGCGCGTTCGCGGGACTCGCGGGCCTCTTCCCACATACGCTCCTGACGCTCACGCTCTTCCATCTCGCGCTGCGCCTTCTCCAGTTCGCGAGCACGTTCCTTCCGATACAGCGCGATGACCTTCGGATGGAATCTGCGCTCCTGAAACTCCGTGTCCCAAGGGCCAGTCGTGAACCAACGTTGCCGGGTACACCAGTCCGCTACGTCTTCGAGGTCTAGCTCTCCGTCGAGGTCAACCACCGATCCACCTTTCCTTCGGCGGTAGCCCGCGCCACGTCATAGGGCATGTAGCCGTGCAGTTCCGCCGTAAGCATGTCCAGGAATACTTCGCTCGGACTTCCACGCCGCTTGGCGTTAGCTGCGGCCCTGGTTAGCCACCGAATTGAACCCGTCGGGTCAGAACTGGAGGTCAATGCCGTGCTCCTGGCGCAGGTGGTTGCCCTTCCAGAGCGCCGCCTGACTGTTCATCCAGGGATGCTGCTGGTCCATGAGGTTGGTGGAGAGAGCCTTGATCACCTCGCCGTGCTCCCGGCACGAGACCAGGACATTGCCGTACGCGACCCAATGAAGGCGCCCGCCGTCCGTCGTCCAGCGTCGAGGCTCCGGGTGCGGCTCGAACGTGATGGTGATGAGTTCCGCGGCCTTGCGTCGGTTCACCTGCTCCAGCGCACGGGCCCGCATCTGCGCCTTCCACTGCGGGCGGAGAACGCCCTTCACGTACTGCCGGGTCGGCTCGTCCCGCCAGACACCGGGTATGCCCCAGACCCAGTAAGCCTGGCAGCCGGCCTCGAACGAGACCTTCACCGTCGAGCCGTCCGCGTCACGGAAGGCGATCCACAGCTCGTGCCATGCCTCCTCCTCGCTCTTCATCTCCACTCCGCCCGCGCGGCTGCGTATGTGCGCCGCCACGGCGCCCGCGAACAGGTGGGCAAGGTCGGGGCTGATCTCGAATTCCATATGTTTACCTCTCTCAGTCGGTGGCGAAATGTGCACGTCGTATCACCAGCTCACGAAGAGTTCCCTCCCTTGGTGTAGTCGGCCACCATGGACCGGATGTAGTGGCGAGTGATGGCACTCGCGCTTTCTGCGGTCTCCTTCATTCCTCGCGCCCATTCCTCATCGCCACCCGAGGCTCCGGGATCGACGCAGAATTCGGTGATGTTCAGGTCTTCCGCCCGTACCAGCAATCCGTCGCGGAAGTACCACAGGGTGGTTTTCCCGTCAGGGGCACGCTCGATGATGATTTCGATAGCCATGGTTAACTCCTTAGTCAGTGGCGAAGGGCGCGTGGCCCTGAAGAATGGCAACGTGGCTCAGGTAGTAGGCGGCCTCTTCACCGAAGCGCTCGACCGCTATACGGTCGGCCTCGTCCGAAGCATCCGCGCCGCTAGCCGCCCACACATGAAAGATTTGCGGGTCGTCGCTTCCCTGAATGTCGTCGCAACTTTCAGCGAACATGTCCGAGTCCCAGTCCTGTACGACGGTGAACGGCCGCAGGCCGTCTTCCCTCGGCATGATCCGGGCCAGCTTGCGCTTGAATTCCTTACGAACCTTCTTGGGGTACTTGCGAGACATGCGTCAGTTCTCGACCTTCTTTAGAGCATGGTGTTCCCTCATCGGAATCCACCAAGATCCGGGAATCTGTGGAGTCCAGCAGATGTGATAGATCGGATCGTGAAAGGAATACGTGTCTTCCTCCACCTTCATCACTCTGCCGACCTGCCCAGGGCGCTTCGGGTGCGTAACCCTGTCGCCCTCCTCGAACTTGTGGGGCATGATCTTCCTCTCTGTCGGGTGCCCGTGGCGAACGGCCGGGAATTCCCGGCCGCCACCAAACAGGAACCGCTCAGAGGTCAGGCCCCGTTGTGCTCGTGTATTCCGTCCCCAGCGCACGCCGGGCACATGCAGACGGGGAACCACCCCGCTGTCTGGTGCAGTTCCCTCGGGTAAAAGATGGCCCGCTTCTTCCACGGCGCCGAAGCCGTGTCCCAGGTGAATTCCACGACCACCATCGCGTCACCGAAGGTCTCGATCACTCGGGCCTCGAACGTGAACGGAGAGCGCACGGCCCGGAGGGACGAGCGGCTTTCGGGGACGTGGTAGAAGGGACGGGCCATGACTGAAAGGCCGATCAGGCTGGCGGGGATGGCACCGGCGTGGGTGCGAGGCTTCTCAAGGATCACGGGCATGGCGATTCCTTCCGGGCCGATTAGTTAGAGAGCGCTGACGACGGGGACCTGAGCGTGGGCGGGCCCCTGGCCCTGGTCCTCGCTGGACTCCGGGCCGGTCTGATCCGTGGTGTGGTGGCTCTTCCACATCTCGATGGCCTCGGAGCGGCCGGCCGCGTGGAAGAGGTCGAGCAGGGTCTCCAAGTCCGCATCCGACATGCGGTCCGCGAGTTCGGAGGCCAGCCACTCGTCATCGAACCTGTCCGCGAAGGCGTGGGCCGCGATGACCAGCAGCTCTCTACGGCGGTTGAGCTTCACCAGTTCCTCGACCTGTCCCCGGAGAGTCTTCAGGTCCTCGTGGAGCTGGCTGTTGGACTGGGCTATCACGGTCAGGGCGGTGTCCCGCAGGTCGCGGTGGGCACGCAAGCGGGAGATGAAGGGAATACGCACGATGTGCCTCTCTGCGTAGGGGTATTGACTGGGCGAGCGCCCATGGAAGAGGCCCGGACAGCGCTGTCCGGGCCTCTCGACAAAGGTGCTCGTACGGTCAGTTGGACTCAGTAAGCACTTCCAGCACGGCGAGAGCTGTCGTCCCGATCAGGCGGGCCTCAGGGCTCTTGTCGGTCATCCAGCCTCCGCCGGCCATGAACTCGCTGAGGACGTGGTTGCTGTTCCATCGGCCGTGGTCGCGCTTCACCTGCCAAGCGACCTCGCCCACCAACTCGCCCACCCGATGAGCGAAGTCATAGATGGCCGCGTCATCCCAATTGGCGGTGCCGGGTTGCGCACGCACGTGCTTGACAGCGGCCTTCAGGGCAGGCTCCATGTCGAATATCAGGTGGGCCCCGCAGGTCCGGCAGCTCACTTCCGCGGGCGTCGATTCGTACACCGGCTTGGCCTCGTACACGGACAGGCCGCACGTCGTGCGGTGTCCGGAGAAGGTCACATGCTTCACGCCGGGGGTGTCCAGGCTCCAAGCGATCTGGAAACTCATTTGATTACCTTCCTTGCCGCAGAGCGGCAGCCGTGATGAGACTGCCGATGACGAATCCGGTGACGAACCAGGCCAGTTCAGCGCCGGTCACTTACCGACCCTCCCCTTTCGCGTGCGGCCGAAGTCCCAGTCGGAGCTTTGGAAGTAGGGATCAGTACCGGGGGCGACCTTGGTCGTCCAAATGTCTTCGGCCTTACGCTCAGCCTGGTCCGAGTCCTTGGCACGGACGGGAATCTGGTGGACGACCGTTTCCACGATCTCGACCACGTAATACTTACGACTCGACATGGGTTTCCTTCAGGCAGATCGATAGATGGAGGCCAAGCAGACCTCACAGGTCACGGCCGGCATAAACGTGGTGGCCGTGTCGTGCATTCGCAGGTCGCCGCACGCGGTGCGGCTGGCGCCGTAGTGGACGAGCTTGCGGGCCAGGACCAGGGCCTTGCCCTCCGGGCCGTCCAGCCGGAATGCCTTCATGTCGCAGGCCCACCAGGGCGCCCAAGACACTTTGAAATGGCGGTACGTCGAGACGCCTAGGCCGTATCGCGTCAGGTCGATGACCTTGTCTTCCCAGCCGGTCACTTCCAGGTCTGCGGAGGCATCACTCAGTAGGCAGGAGATCTTGTCTCCGACTTTCACGTCCTTGGTGGGAACCCACTCTCGAACGATTCCGTCTCGCATGGCTCTCTCCCTCAGTAGGTGTAGATCCGCTTCGAGTGGGTCTTGTAGGTACGCCAGATCTCCGCTCCGAGCACCTGTCCGGTGCCGGTGAAGTTGTAGTTCATACCCACGTTGAAGATGTATCCCCGTAGCGTGTTGAGCTTTTCGGTGCGGGTCTCGGTGGCGACCTCGCCCGTACGCAGGTTGCGCCAGATAACCGTGTACTCCTGCGTCGGGGCCTTCCCGGCCCTTACGATTCCCATAGCGTCGATGCGGAGCGTTGCCATCGGCATGTCAGATGCCCCTCTTTGTGTGGTGCTGGAACGTGCGGATAGCTCCGCGACGGGAGAGCGTGCGGCCGGGCGTGATGGAGCCGTTGATGTAGGAAACGACGCGGTACCGGCCGGGAATGCGCGGTTGCCCCAGCCGACGAAGGGCCGGGCCCAGGGAGATCCACGTACGCGGGCTCTCCAAGTCGAGCTTGGGCACGGTCACTTCCCCGTTCCGATGTATCCGCGGTAGCCGCAGTAGTTGCACTCGAAGAGGTCGTATCCGTCCAGGATCATCCCGCGCCACACCTTGGGCATCACGGCGATGTGACTGCCGTTGTTGGAGCCACAGTTGCGGCACTTGTGCCAGTTGGACATGTCGTCGCCAAAGCGGTTGCGCTTCAGCGTGTGCTTCAAGAGCTGGACAGCCATGAGATAGCCTTTCGCGTATACTGGAACGCGAAAGGCCCGGATAATTCCCCTATCCGGGCCTTCGCTTATGGGTGGGTCTCCGGGCCGATGACCTACTGACGCATCGGCACAATGAGCAGTTCTCGGACCTGGGGCCGACGCCGGCCGGACGTGAGCGCTCTCCTGTCAGCGGTTGTTGGCGAGCCAGTCGCAGGCGGGTTTGAAGCCCTGGTCGCAATCGTCCCGCTTGGAGTCCACGAAGCCGTCGTTGAACACGGCCACTTCGTTTACGGGCACGGGGGCGTCGGAGTCGGGCGAAACGGCCCAGCACCCCGTGAGGGCGAGGATGGCAACGGCAGCGGCACCGAGGGCACGGCGGATACGCATGAGGGGACTCTCCTAGTAGAGGGCTGACATCTGGTCGGTGGAGACCACGCGGAATTCACCCGTGACCGTGTTCCAGCACAGGTAGAACCGTTTGGTCACGTCCCGTCCGCGCATGTACGTACGCACCTTCCAGACTCGGGCGTATCCGTCCCCGCGTACGGCGCACATCCGGCGGAGGTTGTTGGAAGGGTCGACTGCGAACTTCACCTTACACTCCAAACCAACAGTTTCAAGTTTTTGGGTATGGCTATGCCTGGGCATACTGCTTCAGGTGCTCGGGCAGCTCGGTGACGAAGCCCTTGCGGGCCTTCGGCTCCGCGACCTTCTTGCGCTTCTTTCGGTTGCCTCCCTTGACGCGGAAGCTCGGGCCGAAGGCGGTGAGGCCCAGGGCCGACTTCTTGCGCTTGACGTGGCTGCGGAAGAGCGTGTTGGGTGTCTCCTCCTTGTTGGGCAGGGCGGCCCGCTCGCGCTCCGTGCGGCCGTACACCTCGTCCACGGGCGCCTTGTCGATGCCCTGGCGTACAAGGCTCCTGACGGCCCCCTGGCGGTCAAAGGGGGCGTTAGGGCGGATGGGCTCGATACCGCGCTCAGCCTGCCTCTCCGCGTACAGCCGGTCCTGTTCCCGGCCTTCAGGCAGGGCCTTCGTCTTGGCCTCCGGATCTGCTCTGAAAGTGGCGCGGTGCTCCGCCTGGTCCTGGCGCTTGAGAGTGGCCAGGTATGCCTCATGTTCCTTGTCGCTCTCGGGCACGGGCATCGGGACGTACTTCCACGAGCCGGGGATCTGGCCCGCCTTCATCGATTCTCGGGTCTTCGTGTCCGGCAAGATTGCCGTCATGGCTTGCCTCCTAGAATAGAACCAAAGCCACTGAATTAATTCAGTGACCATGTGCCTACTCCTATCGGCGCCGCCCGCCTAGCTGATACGGGCGGCATGGTCCGTGCATCCTATGCACGTTAGGCACTCCTCCCTGCTCGCGCTCTCACCTATTCCTCCTGAGATAGGTCTCACTGCGCACTGGTCATCGCGGTGCACGAAAAGTGCACACTAGGTTCCTGAGTGCCTGCTAGTTTTCTGGCCCAACCCCAGGGGACATGTGTCCCCTGAGAGTTCTCCGTCGTGCGATGCGTGTCTTTTTCCCCATAACGCTCACAAGCCGGAATGCGCCGTCATTGCACACATCTTTGGCAGGGTCATCGCGGGTGGGATCGTTCGCCGAAGCGCTCTACTCCTCGCACGGGCGTCATACCGGACCGACAGTAGTCCTCACGGATAGTGCGCGTCACGGCAGCGTCTCACGACGGGCCGCTTAGGGCAGGTATGACTACACACTGTTGAGTTCTCAAGTAGCACGGACTACCTTTGGTCAAGGCACGCGACCATATTGCTATGGTCGCCGCACTCCCTCCGGCATCCAGTATCGATCCGGGTTTCCGGCCCTTTCGGGCCGTTCCCCCCTCTCGATGTCCTAAGTATATGCGGCACAGACAGTTTCAAGTTAATCGCAAAACGGGACATACCTGGGCGGCATTTCGGGCATATCGGAAGACATTCCGGACTTTTGGGGCACAGGAAAGCCTCAAAGGAGGACATATCTGCCTGCATATGCGTACCGACTGTGCTCACACCGACACTGCGCGTGCCCGTAAGGAATGAATACACAGCGCAATTGCGCTTTACCTGGAGTTATTAGCATTGCATGTGCATTCATCTGCTTTACTTGCGCACATTGACACGCTTATTTCATTCATTAGGCAGGCTAAGCACATGGGGGTAATACATACATTCAATAGAAGCGGACCCGCCGGGGGCACCGTTCTTCGATCGTGTACGGGTTTAAAGAATCTCCTCGGATCTTTCCTTCGCCCCTCGAAGCGGGCTCGGGGTCCCGTCTCGCGCCGGCCTGGCCTGTCGACACCCCTCATACATGGCACTGGAAGGAAAGAAATAACCCCCCGACCTGAGACGTGCGTCTCAAATCAGGGGGCTCATGTCCCAGAACGGCGGTTTTGACACCGACGTCTATACTGTAGGCGGTTGGGTATACCCTCCCCAACTGCGGTCGCAAGTTCCGGACTACGCAGAGAGGCCGGTCTTCTTCGCCATCGCCATGAGCTTAGGTCGTGCCCTCTGGTGAAGCACGAACAGTACTCTGATCACCTCTCGGGACATGGGGTGGATCTCAGTCATTTGGGGAGCAACCTCGAATGCCCTTTCAAGGGCCTGTTCAGCCCCGGAATAATCCTTCGTTTCGAGCCGCACACGAGCGATGTCGATGTACATACGACCCAATCGGTTAGGTTTCAGGGTCGCAGGCGGAGCTTTCAACAGCGGATCTGCCATCTTGGCGGCCTTATCAGGATTTCCCAACTCGATATGGGCCGCAAGCTCGTACAAAGCCGTGTTTTCTTGCCCGAAGGTCAGATTGTGCTTCAGAATGTCGTTCGGGATGCGTTCTGCATACCTCTTCGCCTTCTGGAGATGGTCTGCGGTGGCATTCGCGTCCTTGTGGCGAGAGGCAAGAACGATTCCTCGGAGGTGCAGAGAGCCCAGGGACAGCGCACGAACCGGCGTATCGGCCGCAGCAGCCTGTTCGTAGCGAACGATGGCCCTCTCGACGATGGCCAAGCCATCCTCGTATTGCCCAGCACTTTGGTAAGTGCCAGCCTCGTTCCAGGCGGCCACGACTTCAGCCTCGGGATTCCAAGTCTGCTGAGCCGCCCAGACCTGTCGAGAGACGATCATGTCGGCTAGGTCAGGCTGAGCGAGCCTGTGGGCGGCTGCGTAGGCGCATCCGTAGACATCTGAGACCTGAGTCCAGGCGCCGGCCTCTCCAGGGGACGACAAGGCAGTTGCAGTCACCTGCCCCAGGAGCCGCGGCAGCAGCTCCAACAACTCCAGGTACTTGGTTTCGGCCCGAAGTCTCATGGCCCTGTCCACATCGGCCGCCAATACGGCCGGGTCGGGTACGTCCTCCTTCGGGAGGGTGTACCTGCGCACCGCTCCCCTAAGCTCGTTGAGAAGGTCTGCCTGCTCAGACGGTCCGAGGAAAGGCTGTCCGTAGATGCGCTGCACGGGAACGTGCAACGCCTTCGCCACGGCCGCGGCCACCGGTGGGGTCGTTGGCCTAATGCCGTTCTCGATCTTGGTCAGGTAGGACACGGAGATGCCTGCCAAGCGAGCTAGCTTGGCCTGGCCCAGTCCTCTGGCCTTGCGCAGGACGGCGATGTTCTCGCCGGGTGCGGGGGTGCTCTCCATACGTCCACTGTTCCACGTGCGCGAGCCGACGGGCCATCAGTTGCCCAATGGCCAGAAGCGGTTGTGCAAGTCTTGTGTTAACTGATCTTGGTCTCCCGTAGTTGTCTTGTAACAGCAGCGAAGACTCGTCCACGGAGGTACGTGGTAGTGAGCGGGAGTCAGAAGTCGAGCGTGGCGCAGCAGAGCCTGCCGGGCTACGAGGGACCGTGCTCGGTGACCGTGGCGGTTCGTGAGTGGCGGAGCTTCTACGAACACGCCCCGAGCTGGTGGCCGCGAACGTTCGCGGAGCCGACGCGCGAACTGGTGGGGCGAGTCAGCCAGCGCCTTCGGGAACGGTTGGTCTGATGGGCATGCGCCCCGCAACGGTGACCTCAGCAACGCTGGAGCCTGTGCCTGTCGACGGCTGCCGGACCTGCACCGCCCTGGCGAGGGCGCGAGAAGCGATCCGGCCTGTGGGGAGTCCTATCTCCCTGAAGAACTACAACGAGCAGATTGCCAACCATCCGCACCGCCGCTCGACGGATTGGAGGCCCCCCAATGGCTGAGGAGCTGCGACAGGGCCTCGAAGGTGACGCGGAGGAAGTGCAGCGCGATGGACCCGCCGAAGCGGCTGAGGTCGACAGTCCGGTGCTGGCGAAACTGCGGCGGCTGATTTCTGAGGAGAACCGCCGGCGGGCTGAGCATGGCTCCCTGGGTAACACGCTCTGACGGATTCGAGCATGCCACTGAGGGTGACGCTCACCTTTCGGTGGCGCCTCCGCCCGCGGCCGTTGAGCCTCCGAAGCCAGACACCTACTGCGGATTGTGTATCGGTCACACAGTCGTGTGGTGTCCAAGATGCTTCGGCTTCGACGGCTGCTACACCTGCAACCACCGTCTCACGGTCCCGTGCCCCGAGTGCGCGGGAGGAAAGGTATGGCCCCTCCCATGGTGAAGCTACGCCGACGACGACCTTGCGCCTGGGCCGTCCCCGCCCTCGTTGTGTACGTGCTCTGCGGCTGCACGCTCACCGCTGCTGCGGCCGGGGGGTTGCGATGACGTACCGGTGTACGGCCACCGTGGAGCCGGGCAGCGAGGTCATGGACCGGGCGGCGTGTCTCGACTCTCCGACCCCCGATATCGACTGGGCGGAGGAAGGTGCGCTTCAGTGCATGCTCGAAGACGGTCCGCATGATCGGCATGTGACCTTCCTCCGTTCAGGCGGGCATAGGAACTCTGACGTGTTCCTCTGCTGGCGGGACGAGGCCCCCGCTCAATGGCTTGCAGACCTTGAATGCTGCTTGCTGACCGCTACGCGGCTGGGCTCCGGGTGCACGCTCTACAAGGGCCACCCCGGAGCGTGCGAGTGGGCCATCGTCGATCTTGCCCGCGAAGCGCGCCTTCGGGCGCAGGCGTACGAGATGGCGAGGCGCCGCAGCACGCCCGAGTTTCTTCGGAGCGCACTCAACGCCCTTCTCTGATCTCTGAGACTCCCGCTCCCCATCAAGAACCCCCCGTGCCTCTGCTCCCCCCGTGCAGAGGGATGGGGAGCGGGGCTAGACCCCGCCCCAGCCGACAGCTTCCCGGCACGCGACTGGGGCGGGTGGCAAGTGCACAACGCCCGCGGGAAGGCCCCTCGGGCGCCGCTTGAGAGAGGCAGAAGCCCTTGACCCTCAAGGACGCACTCACCAGGCAGGCTACCGTGCGCGGTGGCGACGACAACGGCGGCCACGGCGACGACAACACGGACATCGAGGACGGGGACGGGAACGGCGGTTCCGGCTCCCCCGGCCACGCTGCCTGACCCCCGCTGAATCCCTCGAAGGGAGCCTCCCGGTTACGGCCGGGGGGCTCCCCCTTCCCGTTAGGCTCGCAGCATGCCCCATCTCCTAGTGGTTGACTGGGACTACTTTTTTCCGACGCCCACGGCCGGAGCGCCCGTTGGGCCTCACGCCGACTTGTATGCGTGGCCGGTCGCAGAGGACGCGATGCACGTCGAAGCGATCTGGCTGCGGCGGGTGCGAGCCTTCATGAAGGCAGGGGTCCCGCTGCCGCACTGCAAGGGTTACTTCGGGTTTTGGGACAGGTTCAAGATCTCGCCGGATGCGACGCTCTTCTATGCTGATTCGAACGCCTGGGCCGGCCAGCTCTTCCCGTCCAACCTGGGGGACTCGGGCCCGTGGGAGTCGGTCCATCTGTACGACGCTCACCACGACTGCGGCTACCCGCCGAACCATCACAGCTTCGACGAGTGGCGGGCTAAGGGTCCGGTAACTGCGGAGAACTGGTTGTTGGCACACTACTGGTACGGGTCGCAGGTGTTCGTGCGTTTCCCCCCGTGGCGCGAGTCTATGGCACGGCCGACTGAGCGCCCCCTGGTCCCGGTGAGCATGACCATCGATGACGGCCAGGCGCCTACCGTCACCTTCGACGCCGTTTATGTGTGCCGGTCCGGTGCCTGGGTCCCGCCGTGGTGTGATGGCCAGTTTGCTGTGTTCCTGGGCGCGTGCCCGGCCGGGCGACGTGTCGAGATCCCGCAGAACGAATGGAACCAGCCGCGCCCTGATGTGGTCCGCATGCTTCGCCTAGAGGGGATGCTGAACCGTGGACGCCATGGACGCCGTGGCCGTCCGCCGAAGCATGCCTGACACCCTTGGGTGCGAAGCGTCTGACCAGCGACTTCGGTTCGGTTGAACCGAGGTCGCTGCCTAGGGAGGCCGTGTTTGTCAGACGGTGGCGAAGCCGCGGCGGGACGTTCCCTTGATGCGGCCAGTTGCTCGCCGCTGACGGATCTCGGACAGTAGCGACGCGGCCTCTTCGGTCTGGCCAACGGAGGCGGGCTCGGGCATGGTCGGGGCCACGCCCACACACTCAGAGCAGATGCCGGCCTTCTGGCCACGGGGCAGGTACCTGCCACATTCCGCGCACTCGACTAGAAGTTCGACTTCGACCGGAGCGGCCGGCATCTTGCGGGTAAGGCGATCGGCCAGCAGAGCCCGCGGACTCTTGATCACGGTCGGCAGGCCCTCGGTCAGCTCGTTGCGGAGCTGGAGTTCGGTAGCCCCTCGCTCAAGCCACTGGGCGGCCACAGGGGCGAGCGCAGCGATGTCACTGGTCGAGAGGGTTAGGGCGGGCACGGCGGTCTTCAGTCGGCCCAGGAGAGCCGCAGCGCGACCAAGCTCCTGCGACTGCGGAGCTTCCTCCCCCCGTTCCCCGTTCTGGCCGTCGCCCTCGGGCACCTGGGGGGTAGGGGGGTTCTTTCCCTGGGTCTTTTCCCCGAAGGGGTTGATCCCGAGACTCCGGAGTCTCGGGCAGCCGGGCTCCGGAGTCTCGGGCTCCGGAGCGGGGGCCTGGGGCACGTCGAAGACCGTGACGCTGGTGGACCAGTGGCCACGTGCATTCTGGACGCGCGTGCAGATCACATAGCCCTCTGCCTGTAGCTCTGCCATTGCGTTGCCGACGCGCTTCTGGCCCTCGGGGCAGCCCTCGGTCAGCTCCCTCACCGTGGCGGCCCCGTGCTCGGGCTGCGAGAGCAAAAGGGCCAGCAGGCCACGAGCCGTGAGGCTCAGCCTCCGGTGCTGGAGGATCGCGTTCGGGACGACGGTGTATTTGGAGGCGTGCTTGGTACGCTGGACGTGCATCGAAGACCAGTCCTCTTCGGTGTGCTACCGGCCCCAGAGGTTGCAGCCTCTCGGGGCCGTTTAAGAACTCAGAACTTGAAACTGTTGGGACCGTACCATGATCGCTCGACGCCGGTTAAGCCTCTCGGTGACGGAGCCATCGCAGGACGGTAGGACGAGCGCCGGTCCTCGTTCAGGTGAGTCGACTCGACTCGATAGCACTCCGTCAGCGGCGTGTGACAGAGTGCTTCTCGCCGGGCAACCGGCCGGCCCCGCTCGTTCGGGGCCCGTGCTGCGCGAGAGCGCAGGTGGATCGCAACGCACCAGTGGAGATTGAAGATCACCACCTGGCGTGAGTGCTCCCGCTGACGCGGGGACGCGACGAAGGGCCCCCGCAAGGGGGCCCTTCCTTTGTTCTTCGTCTGAGGCATACGAAAGGCCCTCCCCGAGGGGGAGGGCCGTGTTCGTGCAGGTCAGGGGGCTACAGAGAGAGTGAACGGATAAGCCACGCGGGAGAACTGGACCCAAGGGCCCGATGCCGAAGGGCATGCGCCTGCCGAAGGGCGGGCCGAGGGGCCGCTGACCACCCCCGTACGCGGAAGGGGCGCCCGGATCTCTCCGGGCGTCCCGGTCCGCCACCTCCGATCCTCCCACGTCCGCGTCCCGGTCCGGCCCGCCGGTCCATCAGACGGACGGTGACCGGGCGGCGCC